>CALXAY010000008.1 GCA_944386415.1 uncultured Clostridia bacterium
TCTTTTTATATCTTTATCATTTGTATTAATAGGTATTTTACAATTTTGATAATTCGTTTTATCATTTTTGTTAATAGTGTATCCACAATTTTGATAATACCTGTTCATAACTTCTTCTAAAGGTATTATTTGTCTATTTTCTATTTCTTTTGAATTTGATTTATACTTCATATTTACTTTTATATAATTCTTTTTCCTTAAAGAATTAATTATTCTTGATATACTTACCACTGTTACATTTAAGATGTCTGAAAAATAATTGTTAGTTGCAAAACAATGTCCTGTGTCTTTACTTAAATATAAAATCATAGAAAGTATAATTTTTTCTTTATCTGATAATTCTTTATTTATTAGAATTTCGACTGGTATCCATAATCCTTTTAAATCTGATTTGTTCATTTTATTTCACATCATCTCCTATCAAAAAAAGACTAAGTATTTATACTTAGCCTTAAAATTTGATACTTACTATATTTTCTCTTTCCATTCATATTTCAATTTATAGTTATTTAATTTCGTATAAGGTATATATTTTTCCTTTTGTAATCTTCCTATCACCATATAAGGTGGTATATTTTGTTTTTTTGAAAATTTAATAATTGATGTAACAGAAAAATCTCCCTTGCTTGTAAACTCCTTATAATCTTTTTTATCTATAATCATACTACTAGCAACATTATCTGCTTTTTCTTCTATTTCACTATCTATTGCTGTAAAATCTATAAACTTTTGTTTAATATCTCCATTTATTATATGTGCAATTTCATGAAATACAGTAAACCAAAAAATATCAGCATAAACTCCTCTTATTGTAACGCATAAAATAATTTTTTTATTTTCTGTTTGTTTAATGAAACCTTGAACTGGAGCCCCTGTAAAATTTCTAATTACACAAAAAGCAATTCCACATTCTGCAAATAATTCTTCTAAATCTTTTTGAAAATTTTTAGAATTGTTCATAATATTTTTTATTTCGTATACTTTATTTTTTAATTTTCCTACATCTAATTCTTGGCCAATCTTTATCTGTTCAGTTCTTAATTCACAGATTCTTTGCCATGCAAAAAGGACATATGGATCTACAGTACAATTAGTTCTTGCCCTGTAAGCTGCATTGTATGAAACATTTAAAATATTAGTTAAATTACTTACTCTTAATATTTTTCTTAACTCAACAATTTTTGATACTTCACTTAATTTATCTTCTAAAAAATTAAATTTAACTAGATATTTAATTATATCTTTTAACTGCTTTAAAATGTCGATTTCTTCTTTAGATATTTCATTCATCTCTTTATACTCTAATAACTCTTTATCATAGTTTGCTTGTAAATTAATCCAAAAACTAGAGTCTATTCCTAGTGCATATTCTAATTTTTTAGCAAATGCAATAGATATAGGCTTTTCACAATTAACTATTGTACTTATATGTTTTTCAGTAACACCACATCTTGCCGCTAATTCTTTTTGGCTCAT
Organism: uncultured Clostridia bacterium; assembly: GCA_944386415.1. Classification (GTDB taxonomy): domain Bacteria; phylum Bacillota; class Clostridia; order TANB77; family CAG-508; genus CAG-269. The sequence goes on from CALXAY010000008.1 coordinate 1,477, forward strand.
TTCCCTATCATCTATTATATCTTTTAATGTTTCACCTGGATGTATAATAAAATCACGGGATAAGCCAGTTTTCTTTGCTACCATGATAATCCTCCACTCCTTTTATAATTATAGTATCACATACTTTCAGCATTTCTATACTTAAATTTTCACATACAGGTTCTACTATTAACCTTTCGTTTGCAGTTACCCTAATGCCATATTCTCCTTGATGATTTCCTGACAATGGGTGTGGTTTGCCCAATCCTAAAGATAAAAAAATACCAAAATTATTTGATGCTTTTAAATTATCTATATGCTTTTTTATAGTTTTTGTCTTCTCTTTTCCAATTTTCTTTTGTAGATAAGAAAAATCTTCAAAATATTTCTCAATTTTATCAGTATATTGAATTTGCAATCTTCACGCCCACTTTCTTACCTAGTTGGTTAATTATTTATAGTATAACTCATTATTTTAACAAATTCAATAGTTTTTATAAAAAAATTGCAAACTTTTACATCTGCAATTATTTTTTTAAAGGAATAGTTACTTTTTTAATTAATGCAGTACGCAAACCCCTTCATCAGGAGAACCGATGTCCTGCATCTAATATTACTGTTTTTCCTGATACTGGTGTTGCTGTTGTTTCAGTTGTTTCTTTTAGTAAATTATTATTTTGATTTTTTATTATACTACAAGAAAAAGCAAACAAAGAAATTAACAAAAATCCTAATATAATTTTTATTCTTTTTTGATTTATCACAAACATAAATAATCACCTAAATAATATTTAATATAATTTATATTCTATTTTTTATTTTTTTATTATATTACTTTTCCAAACTTACTTTTTTTACATCTTCTATCTTTTGTAATTTCTCTATTATTTGTTTTAAATCTATTTTTGCTTTCTTCTCTACTGTAAGTTTTATTCTTGCTTTTTCATCTTTTACATCTGCTTCTAAACTTTCTATATTTATCTTATTTTTAGTAAATGTATTTGCTATTTCTAATACTAAATTTTTTCTATCTTTTGCAAGTATTTCAAAAATTTTTTCCTCATTTTCTTTTGGTTTATTTTTATTTAATAACTTAACTATTCTTGTTTTAGCTTTAGCAGTTTTTACATCTTTTAGCCATTCTTCTTGAAAATTTGTTTTATTTTTACCAACTTCTATTTCTACTATATCTCCATTTTTTAATTTAGTTATAAATGGCATTGGTATACTATTTATTATACATCTTTTTATATGATCTCCAATTTCTTGATGTATTCCATAAGCAAAATCTATTGCAGTTGAATTTTTCGGAAGAACTTTTATATCACCTGCAGGTGTAAATACATAAACTTCATCATCTAAGATTTCATCTTTTAATGTTTCCAAAAATCCTTTTGGATTTTCAATTAAATGTTCTACTTCTAAAATATCTTTAATCCCTGATAAATTCTTTTCAAACATTTCTTCTTTATTTTTAGCTTTATCATACATCATATATGAAAAATAATTCGTAATACCATATTTATCTATTTTATTCATTATATAACTACAAATTTTTGTCTCAAACACCACTCCATTTTCTCCTAATAATATTTCATGTATTGCTTGGTACATATTATTCCTAGGCATTGCTATATAATCTTTAAATGTGCCAGGAATTATGGAATATATAGTATTTAAAATTCCTAATATTCTATAACATTCCGCTTTTCCTTTTGTTATTATTTTTATTACAAATAAATCTTTTATCTCACCTATATTAATATTTTTATCTCTCATTTTCTTATATATGTTAAATAAATGTTTTGTTTCTATTTTTACATTAGCAAGTATCCTTTGTCTTCTTAGTTCTGATATTATTCTATTTCTTGTTTTTTCTAATAACATTTTATTTTTATTTAAATTTTTTTCTATTTCTTTTTTTATTTTTCTATAATCTTCTGGATGTAAATATTTAAAAGCTCCATCTTGTAGTTTCCTTTTCATATCATACATTCCAAGTTTATGTGCAATCGGTGCATATAATTCTATTGTCTCTTTACTAATTGCAATTTGTCTATCTCTTCTTAAATATTTCAAAGTTCTAACATTATGAAGTCTATCTGCTAACTTTAATATTATAACTCTAATGTCTTTTTCCATTGCAATAAACATCTTTTTATAGTTTTCTACTTGTGCTTCTTCTGCCGTTTTAAACAATTTACTTAATTTAGTTACTCCTTCTACAAGTGTTGCTATGTCTTCTCCAAAACTCTCTTTAATATCTTCATATGTTGCTTTTGTATCTTCAACAACATCATGAAGAAGTGCAGCACATATTGTCGTTGTATCTAACCCTAAATCTGCCAATATGTATGCTACATTTAATGGATGTATTATATAAGGCTCTCCTGATTTTCTTTTTTGATTTCCATGCATTTTTAAAGCATATGAATATGCTTTTACTATTGTATTTTTATCAATAGTCTTATTTTTTATCCTTGCTTTATAAACAACATTTTTAATAGTTATATCTTTTGTATTATTCATAATTTTCTCCTATCCATATCTTCTTTTTTCTGAATAGTAACGACATACATTATGTACCATTTTATTATTTAATAAAAATTCTCTTCCTTCTTTTTTTATAGACATATCTTTTACTTTATTATCTAAACATTTACTACAAACCATACAATTATTCCTTTCATTATTTAAAATTCTTGGTTCTTCCTTTTCCAAATCAAATGTAAAGTCTTCCATTACTTCTGATAAAACAGGACAAAATGTAGCTTTTAACCCATCTTCTTGCATCCATACTTGAAGCCCTCTTCCACCATTTTGACAGTAGACTTTATTTTCTTTACTATATATCTTCCACTCTTCATCATCTAAAAATATTTTAGGGGCTTTTATTTTTAGATTTTTCCTTATTGCTAAACGGTTTATTTCCTTTACAATTTCCATCCATTTTCTTGGGATTACATGATTTAAGGGAATATCTCTTCCTTGCAAGGATTCAAAACTTCCTGCATGAAAAGTAAACCATTCTATTCCAACTTTTGAATAAAATTCTATTATATCTTTATAATCTTCTTGATTTATCTCCCATATAGTTGGTTGTATCTTTACTGTTATCCCTTGAGTTAAGCAATATTTTATTGCTTCATTTATTTCATCTAGATTTATTTTATTATTTCCTTTCAAGTATTTTAGTTTCTTGTTATCCATTGTGTCTACACTATAACTTATATAATTAATATTGCTACTTTCTATCCCTTCTGTTAGTCTTTTTATTACTTCCACTCCTTTAAATCCTGATGTTGAAAACATTACTTTTTTTCCTTCTTTTATAAATTTTTTTGCAGCCCTATTACAAAATTTAGTATCTACTGATACATCTGGATTTCCTAATATATATGCATTCTTAAGATTAGGTAATTTTTCTATTATAATTCTTATTTGCTCTAAATTTCCTTGATAACTTTTATGTTTTTTTCCAAAACTTTCTTGAGTACAACCTATACAAGAACAATTGCAACCTTTTTTTCCAAATGTTCCTGTATATAATGTTAGTTCCTCAACATTTTTTAATAAATTGACCTTGTCCATAAAAACCTCCTAAACATTTTCTTGTACTAGTTTATGAACGTCTTTTATATTTTAGAACAAAAAAATAAAAAGACTTTAGCTTTTATAATCACTAAAATCTCTTTACTTACTCATATTTTGTTTTTATATTATTTCCTTCTATCTATTGCATAACTGCTTCCCATAACAGATTTTGCAGCATGTTTTACCTGTGCTCCTACTTCACCTATTTCTAGAATATTATTAAATCTTCCTTTATCTGCTACTACAACACCTATTGATACAGAAGTCAAAGGAAATTGTTCTATTATCCCTTTTCTATTTGCTACTTCTATATATCCTTTTTCAACATCTTCTTCATTAAAGTATTGCAAAACCTTATTATCAAAATTAGATATTATACTCTGACATAATTTTTCACAATTAGTCCCTGGTACAATTGCAACGAAATCGTCTCCTCCTATATGACCAACAAATGTATTTTCTAGTTCATTACTATTAACCAAGCTCACTATTGTATCTGCTGTAAACTCTATTATCTGGTCTCCTTTTAAAAATCCATATACATCATTATAAGCTTTAAAGTTATCTAAATCTACATATAATACTGAAAAAGCTTCTCCCCTTCCTATTCTCTTCTTTAATTCTGCATGTATTTGTACATTTCCTGGAAGCCCTGTTAACGGGCTTACCCTTCTATTACTTGAAAGAAGTCTATTTAAATTCTTTACTGTATAATATAAATATTGTTCATCTACTGGTTTTTTTATAAAATACTCTACTGATTCTCTTAAAATTCTTACTCTATGCTCTCTACTTCTCTTAGATGATACTACAATAACTGGAGTTATTGTGTTATCCTCATCTTTTCTAATTTTTCTACACAAATCTATTACATCTCTATCTATTGCATCTTCGTTTATTACAATTAAAGATGGAATATTTTTAAGAGCTAAATCTATTTGCCCTGTTTTTACACTAATAAATTTGTATTCTGGATCTTTTCTAAATAATTCTCTAAAGATTACAATTGAAGAATCATCATCATCTATAATATATATCTCTTGTACCATTTATTTACTCCTTTACATTATTTGTTTTATTATATACAAATCTATTTATATTTTTCAAGTATTTTTATCCTTATTTTCGTTATTTTTAACTATTTTTTTCAATTCAATTTTCTTATTTAAAATTTCTCTAATCTCTTTAGTATCTATAGCTGGGAATGCCTTTTTTAATCTGTATACATTTTTGTATAATCTAAGAATTATTTTATTTCTTTTTTCATTTAAATCCTCAACTATTTTTTGTATATTTTCAGTTATATCTAGCTTTTCCGCAGCATTTTTATATTTTTCTTTTGATATTTCTTTTAATCTTTCTTTTATTTCATTATTTAACTCTTCTATTCTTTCTAATGTAGATTTTATTCCTTTAACTTTAACAATACTTGTAATAACATCAACTACAAACACTAGACTTAATATTCCTACCACAAAATATAACAAATCTATGTTTATTTTTTCCACAATATCTTGCATAAATGGATGAATATATTTAACAAAAACGACTCCTAATACTCCCCAATATATTGAATTAGATAAACAAATTCTCCCTTTAAAATTAATTTTATGGTCAGAATAATCCCAATATTTGGTGTGGAATATTTTTTCTAATAATGCACCAACAATATATTCCCAAAATGTTAACACAACTACTGAACTAACAAATAATAAAATAATATTATTTGAAATCTTACTTAATATTGTTATCATTATAATTGCACCAAATCCATATATTGGACAAATTGGCCCTTTTAAAAATCCAGTATTTATTATTTTCTTTTCCATTATTGATCTAAATATAGATTCCATAACCCATCCTAAAAATGAGTAAATAAAGAAATCTGTTAATAACAAAAATAATTTTTCTTCCATGCTTTTCCTTTCAAAAACCTCCTACAAATTGTAGGAGGTTGTATTTTATTTATTTACCATTACTTTCTTTGTTGTACTTACTCCATCCTCATTGAAAACTGTTATTTCTAATCTATTTTCACCATCTTGTATTGGATATGGAATTTCTATTTGCTTTCTTTGCTCTACATCTGGTATAGCTTTATCACAATATACTACTCCTGGAGTTCCATCATTTAACACAAATTCTATTCTTTGTATTCCTGATTCATCTGAAGCTTTTATTATAAAGTTTGATGAACCATCTGTCGTTACTTCTACCGTTGGTCTTGTGACTCCTTTCACTTCTTGTTTTTTCGTTTCCATAGTATTGTTAACATCCACAATTGAAACTGTTAAAGTATGTTGTCCCATTGGTATTTCGATTGAATATTCTACTTCTATATTATTTATATCTACTTTTTGTTCTTCTTCCTCATCCCATCTATATGTCATATATGAAAGCTCATTCTTTCCACTTGCAATAACATTTAAATTACTTCCGTCTAATTCAAACTCAATACTTATATCTCCTTGTTTTGTATATTGTCTAGAATAATTTGTCTCTTTGCCTTCTTCATCAACAGCATATATATTTAATGTATTCTCTCCTGTTGGAATCTCTATTGTTTGATTTATACTCTTCTTTCCTTCTGCTTCTAATTCCACTATTTCATCATTGTTCCAATTATATGTTACTCTTTGTAGAGGACTATTATGACTTATTTCTATTTCTAATTGTGTTTCTGAAATTTCCTTAACCGAAATAGTTGGTTTTGCTTGACTATTTCCTGTTTGAGAACCTTGATACATAGAATATGATCCACTACCTATCATTATCATCCCAAAAACTATTAATACAATAGCAAAAAACCTAACAATCTTTTCTATTTCTATTACTCCTCCACTACTATTTCCCATAGTACTTTTTGACTTTTTATCTTTTTTTGGTTTTGGAGGTTCTACACTTAATATTTGGTTCAAAAATCTTCACCTCTTTTGTTCATTATGCAAAAATTATATCATAGGATATTTGAAATGTAAAGTAAAAATATTTTCAGTAAAAGGCTAAAAAAGTCTATAAATAGCACTATTAAGTTCTTTTGTTAACTTTGTGAAAATATGATAAATTATATATTTTTTAGATTCTATCTTAGTTTAAATTATAGATTTTTAACATTGCATTACCATTGCATTAAAATTGCATTAAATTAATTATTTTTACAAAACAAAAATAGCTGTAACTATTGTAATATAAAGGTTACAGCTATTAATATTTTATTTTTTAATTTTGTGTATATGGTAATAAAGCAATATGTCTTGCTCTTTTTACTGCTTTTGTTATGTCTCTTTGATGTTTACTACAAGCTCCTGTTGTTCTTCTTGGTAATATTTTTCCCTTATCATTAATAAACTTTTTTAATTGTTCTGGATTTTTATAATCTAATACAAAGTTTTTATCACTACATAATAAACATACTTTTTTTCTTTGTTTTCTAAATCTTGGATTGTAGTCATCATCATAGTTTTTATTTCTTTTATTTTGTTTTTTATCTGACATTTTATTATCCCCCCTAATCTTATTAGAATTTAGAATGGTAGGTCATCACTTGAAGAAATTTCAAAATCTGATCCCATACTTCCTGGCTGTGTATTTCCAAATGTATTTTCAAAAGTAGAACTTTCAGCATCTTGATCTCTTTTGCTATCTGCAAAATATGCCTCTTCTGCAACTACTTCTGTTACATAATGTTTTACCCCTTGGTCATCATCCCAGTTTCTTGTTTGTATTCTTCCGATTATTCCTACTTGTTGACCTTTTTTAAAGTATTTACTACAAAACTCTCCTAGTTTACTCCAAGCAACAATATTTACAAAGTCTGCTTGTCTTTCTTCTCCTTGTCTTACAAATCTTCTATTTACTGCTAAACTAAAAGATGCAACTAGTGTATTATTTGTTTGTGTATATCTTACTTCTGGATCCCTTGTTAATCTTCCCATTAATATAACTTTGTTCATTTTTTTCTCACCTTTCTTACTTTAATAATCGGTCCTTATTTTTGTCTTAATTATTCATCTTTTTTTACAACAATATGTTTTAAGATTTCATCTGTAATTCTGTAAATTCTTTCAATTTCAGCTATTGCTGATGGTTTTGATTCAAAGTTGAATAATAAATATGTTCCTTCAGTAATTTTTTTAATTTCATATGCTAATTTTTTCTTACCCATATTTTCAACTGATTCAACTTTACCATTTTCATTAATTAATCCTGTAAACTTTTCCTCTAATGCTTTTAAACCTTCTTCGTCTACATTTGGATTAACAATGATAATACTTTCGTATTTGTTCATTATTTTCACCTCCCTTTGGATTTATAACCTACATTTACTGTAAGTAGAGATTTGAAAAATAGCCATGCTAATTTCAAAACATAGCTATTTTAACATACTTTTGAAATTTTTGCAAGCATTTTAACTTTTTTTGAGAAACTTTTTCTTTTAAAATAACAATCTTCTAATTCCTTTTAAATCAAGACTTAAGACAATTTTGTCGTTCTAATTTAACTATAAGTATAATATAATATTTAAAATCTTGTTTTGGAGGTATAGTATGATAAAGCAATATAGGAAGCTACATAAATTATCACAAGAAAAACTTGCAGAAGAAATCGGTATTAGTTCAAGACATTTACAACGTCTAGAGCATAACGAAGAAAATACAAGAATTTCAACCTTCAAAAAGATTGTCAAAGCATTAGATATTCCTGATGATGAGATTATAAGATTTATAAAAAGATGAAAGAAGCTTTATTTTTAATAATAAAACTTCTTTTATTTTTTATGTTTTTTGTCTTTGAACATAAATTGCTTTTCCAAATTTCATTTCATTTACCTTTTTTTGTAATTCTATAATAGGAATTGGCAATATTGAAATAATTCCTACTATTATCCATTGTGTACTATTTAATGAAACCAAATTAAATATATTTGCAAGAGCAGGAATTATAACTACTATCGACTGAATTATTATCCCTAAAATAAAACTACCTATTAAAAATTTATTTTCAAAAATACCAACTTTAAATATAGATTCTTCACTTTTTATATTAAAACTATGAACAAGCTCTAATACCCCTAATGAAACAAAAGCCATTGTTCTTCCTACTTCTAAACCATAATATTTATTTCCAATACTGAATGCTATTAATGTAAGCATTCCAAGCATTATACCTTCTATAACAATTTTACTCCATAATCCATCTGCAAAAATACTCTTTCTACTGTCAACAGGTTTTCTAGTCATAATATCATTTTCTGGAGGCTCTAATCCTATTGCAATAGCTGGAATGGAATCTGTTACTAAATTAATCCATAGTAGTTGAATTGCAAGAAGTGGCGTTTTAAATCCTAAAACTAACCCCATAAAAATTGTTACAATCTCTCCTATATTTGTTGAAATTAAAAAATGAATTGCTTTTTTTATATTATCATATATATTTCTTCCTTGCTTCACTGCTTCTACAATTGTTACAAAGTTATCATCTGTAAGTACCATATCAGCTGCACTCTTTGCTACATCTGTTCCATTCTTTCCCATAGCTATACCAATATCTGCATTTTTAAGTGCTGGACTATCATTTACTCCATCTCCTGTCATTGCAACAACTGCACCAGTACTTTGCCAAGCCTTAACAATTCTCACTTTGTGTTCGGGCGTTACTCTTGCAAATACTGAATAATCTTTTATTTCTTTTTCTAATTTATCTTGTGACATCTTATCTAGCTCTTTACCTGTTATAGCTTTATCATATTTTCCTAAAATATTTAGCTCCTTAGCTATAGATTTTGCAGTAATTATATGATCACCTGTTATCATAATAGTCTTAATTCCTGCTCGTTTGCAAGTCTCCACTGCTTCTTTTACACCTTCTCTTGGCGGATCAATCATTCCAATTAGTCCAACAAATTTCAAACCTGTTTCTATGAAGTTAGATTCAATTTTTTGTGGTAATGTAGCTACATCTTTATATGCTACTGCAATTACTCTTAAGGCTTTTTCTGCCATTTCTTCATTTTGACGTTCAATATTATTTTTTTCTTCAATAGATAATTTACACCTATTTAATAAAACATCTGGAGCCCCTTTGGTAATTACTCTATATCCTTTATTTAATTTATGTATTGTGGTCATCATCTTTCGATTAGAATCAAATGGTATTTCATTTATTCTTGGCATCAAGTGATATAGTTCTGTCCTATTTTTATTACATTTTAAAGCACTTTTAACTATTGCAACTTCTGTAGGCTCCCCTTTTACCTCTATATTTTCTTTTTCATACATGATATCACAATCAGTACACATACTTGCAAGTTCCAACGCAAAATTATCATTATTTGATTCTATTTTGATAACAGTCATTTGATTTTTTGTCAAAGTTCCTGTTTTATCTGAACAAATTACTTTACTACTTCCTAAAGTTTCAACAGCAGGAAGTTTTCTAATTATAGCATGTTTTTTTGCCATTTTAGTCACTCCAATAGATAATACAATTGTAACAATTGCAGGAAGTCCCTCTGGTATTGCTGCAACTGCTAGTCCTACTGAGGTCATAAACATTTCTATTGGATTTACCTTCTTAATCATTCCAATTAAAAATATTAGTATACAAATTACTAAACAAACAAGACCTAAAACTTTTCCAACTTGCCCTAATTTCTTTTGTATGGGAGTTTCTGGTGTTTCGTCTTCTATTATCATACCAGCAACTTTACCGACCTTAGTATTCATTCCTATATCTGTAACTACCGCTTTTCCTGTACCATTTACAACAATACTTGCCATAAAAGCCATATTTTTCATATCACCCAAAGCAACATCTTTTTTTGCTATCATATCTGCATCTTTTAATACGCTTTCCGTTTCTCCTGTCAAAGCAGATTCTTCTATTTTTAAATTATGACTTTCTATTAATCTACAATCTGCTGGTATATAATTTCCAGATTCTAAAATTATAAAATCTCCTGGAACTAATCCTTCAGCGTTTATCTCTTTTGTTATTCCACTTCTTACCACTTTTGCTCTAGGTGGTGTCATCTCTTTTAATGCCTCTATTGACTTTTCTGCTTTTGATTCTTGCACAACTCCCATAATTGCATTCAAAATCACAATTGCTATTATAATACCCGAATCTATATAATCATTTTCTCTTTGAAAATATGAAATAATAGCAGATAAAATAGATGCTAATATTAAAATAATAATCATAAAATCATTAAATTGTTTTAGAAATTTAATAATTAAACATTCTTTAGGCTTATCCGCTAATTTGTTTTTTCCATACTTGCTTTGTCTAAACACCACCTCTTCTTCATTCAAACCATTTCTCATATTTGTCCTAAGTTTTCTTACAACCTCTTCTTTTCTCAATGTTTCCCACATAAATAACCTCCTTGTCCAATCGGGGACGTTTCCTTTTGGACATTTTGTCCAGTTAGGGACACTTCCCTAATTTTCATTTGTTTATTTTAATTTTTATGCAATATTCATCATTTTTATTACTATTTTATTCTATAATTTTTATCTAACATATTAAAAATTTCATCATAATATGTTATAGGGGGTATTAATTATGTTATTTACTACAATTTTTTTAGCGATATCTAGCAGTATAGACTCTCTTGGCATTGGAATAACTTATGGAATAAGAAATACAATTATTTTAAACAAAGGAAAATTAGTGATTTTCTTTATTTCTTTTATAATTACGCTACTATCTTCATATTTAGGAAATATTCTGAAGCTTATATTTCCCACATTTTTTATAGATTACTTTGCTAGTTTATTATTTATCGTAATTGGAATATTTATTTGTTTTCAAGCTTTAAAAAATGAGAAAAAATCCGGAAATAAAAAGATAAAAAACTGCAATTATCAAAAAACATATTCATTCTTCATAAAATTTTTAGGAGTTTCAATTAAAGTAATAAAAGACCCTGTCTCTTTAGATTTAGATAATTCAAATGGAATAGATAATAAAGAAGCTCTTTTTCTTAGTCTTGCACTTTCAATTGATTCTCTTTGTATTGGAATTGGTGGAAGTATTATAGGAATTAATACTTATATTTTCCCTTTTCTTATTGGATTTTTTCAATTATTCTTTTTGGAAATCGGAAATTTTTTGGGTAGAAAACTCTATAAATTTTCAAAATTGCCATCAAATATATGGTCTATAATTTCTGGTATCTTACTTATAACTCTTGGAATTATTAAATTCATAATATAAAAGAGTGAGACAATTAGGACCGTCCCTACTGTCTCACTTTTGCTAATTTCATTGATAATAACTTTGATATTCCTTTTTCTTCCATTGTTACACCATAAACTGTATCTGCTGCTTCCATTGTTCCTTTTCTATGTGTTATTACTAGGAACTGTGTATCCTTAGAGAATTTCTTTAAGTAATCTGCAAATCTATACACATTTACATCGTCTAATGCTGCTTCAATTTCATCTAATACGCAAAATGGTGCTGGGTTTATTTTTAGTATTGCAAATAATAAGGCTATTGCTGTAAATGCCTTTTCTCCTCCTGATAACAACATCATATTTTGCAATTTTTTCCCTGGTGGTTGAACGTTTATGTCAATACCACATTCTAGAATATTATTTTCATCTTCTAATTTAAGTGTCGCATTTCCTCCACCAAATAATTCTCTAAATACTTCCGCAAAGTTATTATTTATTAATTCAAATTGTGACTTAAACTGTTCTTTCATTGTTTCAGTCATATCTGTAATTATTTTTCTTAATTTTGTCATTGTATCTTCTAAATCCACTCTTTGTTCACACATAAAGTCATATCTTTCTTTCATGGTTTTATATTCTTCTATTGCATCTACATTGACACTACCAAGCTCTTTTAATTCTTTTCTTAAACTATTTACTTTTTTTTGCGTTAACCCTACATTTTCAGGTCTTCTACAATCTTTTACATTATTTGGTGTTAACTCGTATTCTTCCCACATTTTATTTATAATACCATTTATATCATCTTCTATTTTTGTTTTCTTAACATCTATTTTTACTATTTGTGCTTTTAAATCTTCTATAACTTTAAATTTATCATTTATATCATCTTCTACTTTTTTTAGTCTTTCATTTTTGTCTGATCTATCTTTTTTTAGTCCTTCTACCTTACTTCCACTTGTTTTTACTTCTTCTTTTATTTCCTCGATTTTTTCTTCAATATCTTTTATTGACTCATTTAAAGTCACATTATCTTGCTTTATTTCTTCTATTTGTCTTACCTTATTTTCAATACTTTGTTTTGTATTTTTCACTTCTGAATTTATTCTTTCTTCTAACTCTTCAATTGAACTTTCGCTTTCATCAAAAGATGATACTGATATCTTTAAATTTGTAATATCAAAATTTAGATCATCAACATATTTTTGATTATCTTTATTTAAACTCACAAATTCTTGAATAACATTTGTTAGTTTTTCTGTTTCCTTTGTTAATTTTCTAATTTCTTCTTGAATATCTTGCTTTTTATTTACTGCATTTTCTTTTTCTTCTTTTATTTTTTCTGTTTCCTCTTTTAGCCTATTTACTCTTTGCTCTACCTTATTAATGTTTTCTTCAATTGAAACTAATTTTTGTTTTTCTGTTGCATATGTTATATCAATTTCTTGAAGTTCTTTTTCTAGACCTCCTGCTTCTTCAAAAATATTTTCAATTGAATCTTCATATGCTTTCTTTTCTTGTTCTTGTTTCTTCATTTTTTCTTCTATTGTTTTTATTTCTTTTTGAAGTTTTTCTATTTCTCTTCCTCTGCCTAGGATATTTACTGTCTTTTTAGCAACTGAGCCTCCTGTAATTGCTCCTGATGGATTTATTACATCACCTTTTTTAGTAATTATTCTAAATGAATATCCATTTTGTTTAGCTATTTTTATTGCTGTGTCCATATTATCTACTATTACTGTTCTTCCTAGTAAATTGGTTACTATTTGTTCATATTTTTTATCGTATTTTATTAAATCTGATGCAATTCCAATGATTCCTGTTTCTTTTCCTTTTATTTTATCTATTTTTTTTCCTCTTACTGATGTTATAGGTAAAAATGATGCTCTTCCTAGATTATTCTTTCTTAGATGCTCTACTAGTTTTTTTGCATCTTCTTCTGTATCTGTTACAATATTTTGAAGGCTAGCTCCTAAACACATCTCTATTGCTGTTTGAAATTCTTCTGGAACTTCAATTATATTTGCAAGTACACCATGCATACCTTTTCCTAATTCTTTAATATTCTCACAATCTTTTAGAAGTGATTTTACACTTTTAATATAGCCTTCTTTTTCTTTTTCTGTTTCCTCTAAGAATTTTAGTCTTGATTCTTTTATTCTCTTTTCACCTTGATATGCATTTATGTTATTTTCATATAATTTTACTTTTTTATCAGCTTCTTCTTTCTTTGCATTTATTTCTTCTAAACTTTTTACTATTTTATTTCTTTTACTTTCGATTTCATAAAATTCTTTTGATACGTCTTCTTTTTGCATTCTAGTATTATCTAATTCTGATATGTTAGATGTCATTTCATTTTGAATTTGTCTTTCTCTTTTTTCAAAATTCTCAAAATTAATTTCTATTGTATGTACATCAGATTGTAATTCATATTTTTTATCAGTATTTTCAGATACTTTTGTTTTATAACCTTCTATTTCAAGTTCTTTACTAGATAATTTTTCTGTTATTTTTCTTAATTCTTCTTGCTTTTCATTTAATTCTTTTTGGAACTTCTCTTTATTTTCTTTTAAACTGTCTCTTTTTTGTTTTTTCTGTTCCATCTCTTCATTCAAATCTTTTAATTTTTCCTTGGATTCCTCTATTTCTTTTTCATATCTTTTGGCATTTTCATTATTATTTTCTATCCTAGTTTTTGCAACACTAATATCTGAATTTAACATTTCTATTTCTTTTTGACTTTCAAACCCCAATTTAGACATTTCTTCTATTCTTGTTGTTATTTCATCTATTTGGAATTTTAATTCTTCTTTTAAATCCTTTATTCTATCCATCTTTTGTTGTTCTTCTTTACAATTTTCTTTATAAACTTCTTCATCTTCTATAATTTGCTCTAAGTTTTCTTTATATTTTTCTATATTATAAATAAATAAACCAATTTCTATATTTTTTAATTCTTCTCTTAGATTCAAATAGTTCTTAGCCTTTTGGGCACTTATTTTTAGTGGTTCAATATTTGCTTCTATTTCTGACAATATATCATTTATTCTAAGTAAATTAAGCTTTGTGCGTTCCAATTTTTTCTCAGACTCTTGTTTCCTAGCTCTGTATTTTACAATTCCTGCTGCTTCCTCAAAAATATTTCTTCTGTCTTCTGATTTATTACTTAAAATCTCGTCTATCTTACCTTGTCCTATTATAGAATATCCATCTTTTCCAATACCTGTATCCATAAATAATTCTAATACATCTTTTAGTCTACATGGTACTTTGTTTATATAATATCCTGTTTCTCCACTTCTATATAACTTTCTTGTAATAGTAACTTCTGTATATTCAATAGGTAGACCACCATCAGTATTATCAAATATTAACGATCCTTCAGCAAACCCCAAAGACTTTCTGTTTTGTGTCCCTGAGAATATAATATCTAAAGATTTATTTCCTCTTAAAGACTTCATACTTTGTTCACCCAGAATCCACCTAATAGCATCCGAAATATTACTTTTTCCAGAACCGTTTGGCCCTATTACTGCTGTTATTCCTGGCATAAACTCTAATACTGTTTTATCTGCAAAAGATTTGAATCCTTGTAATTCTAGTCTTTTTAAATACATTTCTTATCACCTGAAATTAGTTTATACTATTTTTCATATTTTGTAAAGGAATTTCGCTATATGAATTTTACTCCTACCACTATTTTTGCAATATTATATATTAACTTTTGTTTTTCTTTTGAACATTGCTTTAGTAAATCATAAAATTCTTTATCTAAATATCTACCATCTTCTACAACAACTCCTGTTACTAATTTTTCTATAGGAACATCTAACGCTATAGAAATTTGTCCTAATCTTTTTAGATTTATTGTTGTTCCTCCACGCTCTACTCTACTTAAAAAAGCTACTGCAACATCTATAGTTTCAGATAGTTTTTCTTGAGACCATCCTTTTTTGTTTCTTGCCTCTCTTATTCTTTGTCCTATTAATTTAAAATCTACACTTGCGTCTATTATTTGCGTATTTATCCCTCCTTATAAGTAAATTTAACATAATTTTTTTAGTTTTTTTCAATCAAACTACATTTTGTTTGTAATCTTTTATTTGCTAAATCTTTAGTTTGTTCATTTTTTTGAATCCACCGATATAATATTTGCTAATAAATTTATATTATTTTTCTAAATAACTATTTTGGTATATTTCTTTTAAAAATTCCTTACTATAACTATCTTTCAATAAATTTTTGAGTAAAAGCTCTGAAATATCATATAAGTTTTCATCTAATTTTCTCTTACTTTGTTTTAATATTTTGCTTAGGGTATCTTTAAATTCTTCGTAATTTTTACTTCTTTCTAGAGCCATAGTTTGTGAAAATAAAGTATTTTTCTGAATTAATATTTTAGTTGATATCTTTTTTATTTCTATTAAATTATACTTAAAATCTATTTTGTAGTTTTGAAATATATAGTCACTGACTTGCATTTTATTAATGTCATTATCAACATTCCATTTATCTACACCAGTATATATAACTATTGGAACTATAATTGGATATTCTATTCCTTTTTTTATCTTTACTGAAATATTCCAATCATAAATAATATCAACACAATAATTTAACATCCTATAAACCATTTTGTTTTCTATTGAAGATTTATATTCAATTAAGAAAAATATATTTTTGTTTTGTAATTTATATACTACATTTGCTTCTTTTGATTTATATTTTCTAATTATAAAGTTATTTGTATATTTTACTAAATTTTCCTCTTTTATTTTTTCTTTAGTTTCTATAAAATTGTTTATTAGATTTGCTACTTCTTTTTTATTTTCTAAAATTCTTTGAATTATCTTATCACTTACATTATCTATCTTTTTCTTTTGTTTACTTTTTTTTAGATTATATTTTTCGCCTTCTTCTGCTAACTGAAAAACAGCATTAAGACGCAAAGTATGTATACATTTTATATAATCATTATAAGTAAATACCTCCAAATCATTCCTCCTTATTGTGAATCTTTCAAATTCTCAAATTAATTTTTATTTTAAAGTAAAATATTTGATAATTCTTCACCTCTTTTCATTTTTTTCATTTTTTTCATTTTTATTTAATATTTGTTTGAAATTCATTTTTTAGATTTTAAAAATCTTGAATAAAATTTTTTTGAATTATAATCCTTACTAATTATCTCATAAAAATAAAGAAAAGCCAAGCTTTTCTCTAATATTTTTTAACCTTTCATCGCAATATTCGACAAAATAATTACTTAATATCAAAATAACTACTTATTTCTTCTAGATTTTCAAAATTTTTCTGTCTTAAAACTTCATATACAACTATTGAAACAGAATTTGATAAATTTAAAGATCTTAATGTTTTTCTCATAGGTATTCTAATTGTTTTATTAATATACTTTTGTAATATATCTTCTGGAAGTCCTTTAGTTTCTTTTCCAAACAATAAAAATACTTCATCCATTTTATTATAGTTAGGCTCTGAATATACATGTTTTCCTTTTGTTGTAGCAAAAAACATATTATTTTCCTCTGGTTTATACTTCTCTAAAAATTCTTTAAATGAATCATGCTCTTCTATTTCTAATTTATCCCAATAATCTAGTCCTGCTCTTTTTACTGCTTTATCAGATATACTAAATCCTAATGGATATACTAGATGTAATTTAGCTCCTATTGCTGCACATGTTCTTGCGATATTTCCAGTATTTTGTGGAATCTCTGGTTCTACCATTACTATATTTATTTTCACTTTATTTTCCTCTTTTCTTAATCATTTTTGTTATTTTACTAGTTTTTGTCTTACATATTCATATAACACTATTCCTGTTGCTACTGCTGCATTTAAACTCTCTGTCCTTCCAAGCATTGGTATTTTTACTTTTTCGTCAGCTATGCTCATTATTCTTTCTTTTACACCATTTGCTTCGTTTCCTATTACTAAAACTTTTTTATTATATTTCATATCATAAATACTTTTACTATTTCCTAAAGAAGTTACTATTACTTTAAATTTATTTTTCTTTACTTCTTTTAATGATTCTAATAAATCTTCACACTCTATAACTTTGACTCTATATATTGCTCCCATGCTAGAACGTACTACTTTTGGATTATATGGGTCTACTGTCCCTTTTGAGACTAATATTTGTGTTAATCCACAACTATCTATTGTCCTAAGAATAGTTCCTAAATTGCCTGGGTCTTGTATATCATCTAATGCAACTATTATATCTTCATCATATTTTATATCATTAGTACCATTATTTTTATCTATTACAGCAAGTACTCCTTGAGGAGTTTGTACTTCTGATATATATCTAAATATTTTACTTGTAACATACATACAATCATATTTAGCTATTTCATACATTAGTTCTTTTGGTATAATATCAGATTTCTCACAATCATCACATATTATTATATGCCTTATTGAAGCTTTTTCCATGATTGCTTCTTTTACCATTTTTACTCCCTCAACTATGTAAGCACTTTCAAAATCTCTATATTTTTTTTCTTTTAGTTTTTTTACACTTTTAACAATTTCGTTATCTTTACTTGAAATCACATTCATAAAAAATCTCCTTATACTATTTTATATTGATAACTATAGATAACCTTAAATAAGGTTTATACTTTCATGATTAATTATTTTATTATCTTTTACCTAATATCTAATACTTCTATACATGATTTTTAGTTTTATCTTAAATACAGAGTCACTTAATGGATAACATCTATGTAACCCATATAAATTTAAATCTTTGCTCTTATTTATTTTATTATCTGTTAAATTAATTATATATCCTTCTTTTTCTAAAGCTTCTGATTGACCTTCCCCATATAAACCATAAGGATATGTAAATATTTTTGTTTTTTGTTCTCCTAAGTTTTCTTCTATAGCTTTATAAGAATTATTTACATTCTCAATTGCCTGTTCTACACTTAGTTTAGAAAAATCTTCATGTCTCTGACTATGTGAAGCAATTAATCCTAGTCCACTGTTTTGAATTTCTCTTGCTTCTTCCCATGTTATATATGTCTCTAATCCCACATAATCTGTTATTACAAACATTGTAAATGGAATATTATGTTTTTTTAGAATTGGATATGCTATTTTATAAATATCTTCAGCCCCATCATCAAATGTTATCACAGCTGACTTTTTATATAACGATTTTTTTCCTTCTTTATATTGAATTAAATCATTGTAACTAATAAAATGATATCCAGAATTTTTTAATCCTATAATTTGTTTTTCAAATGTATCTTTGGTTGTCTGCATATAGTCATATTCTATTTCTGATTTATTTTCTACTATATGATGATATAAAAATATTGGTATTTCAAGATTCTTTTCATAAATGTTATATTGATTATTCTCTGCTACTTTATTATACCCTATTACAATTATACTAATAAAAAATATGATTAATATTATCAAAATTAATGTTTTTAATATTGTTTTTCTTTTCATCTTTTCTTCCCTTTATTTTTTATTTTACTATCTAAATACATTACAATAATACCTATCCATCCAACTAAATATATTCCTAATATAAAGTTAATTGCTTTACTAGTTATATATGAGTCATATTTATTTGTCTTTAACACTAGTCTAAAATTAAAAATATATAAAAGAAATAAATATAAAACATTCACTTTAACTATCAATCTAATATAATTATTTACTGTGACTTTAAAAATAGCCTTATTTATTTCTTTTACTTCTTCTGCACTTATACTTTTTTTATAGTTTTCTTTTTTAAATTCTTTATATATAATTTCAGGATTTCTATTTGAAATTTCTTTTACAAATTTTTCCTTATAAATAATATCTTCTAAAAGAATTGCTTTTTTATTTTTGGTAATTATTAATATTCTTTTATTTTTATTATATTTTCGTTTTTTATATTGTATATTAACAACATATTTAATATCTTTATAGTCGATTACTCTTAAGTTTGTTTTTCTCTTTAAAAACATACCTTCTTCTAAAAAAGCTATTTCATCAAATCCCTCTCCAAATCTTACATTTTCATATATATATTCTGATACTCTATCCTCTATATTTTTCATATCTTCACTAGAATATTTTAATAACATTTTTATTCGTCTTCTATTATCTTCTATAAAAAATATAAAACTTACACTTATTACTATTAGTATTGCAGTAAATTTAGAACTAAAATAAATATAAATTCGGTTCCAAAACTCATTTTTAGTAATTAGCACAAGTGAGTCTATATCTTCAGTATATTTCAATTCTTTAAAGCATGTATAAATAAGAAAAATTGCAATAAAATACCATAATAGTAATGCTATTATCATATTTCTTCGTAATTTATATTTTTTCTTAGTATTTACATTTACTTGATTTTCATTTTCATCTTCAAACTTCCAACTACTATCAATTTTTATTTTTCCATCAGCAATAGAATTTAATATAATAATTGTATTCTCTTTTAATTTAACTGATGTTTTAGTATAAATAGCTTCTATAAATTCTTCTCTACCTTTAAAACCTTCATCATTTATATAATAAAACCCATTTTCTTTATTTACGTAAATATCATATTTTTTTCCTTTTATAGTTATATTGGCTAACTCACCACTTTCTATATATTTTAAGATATTTATAAACTTAATTTTCTTTCCGGGCTCTTTTACTTCTTTCATAAAATTTATCCCCTATTTTGATTATTTTATTTATATTATAATTTTTTATTCTTTTTATTTAATTTCTACGACATTTAAAAACTCTTTTATTTCTTTAACAAGTTGTTCTTCATTTTGATTTTTAAGAAGTAATGTGATATATGGCTCAACGCCAGTTGAAAACTTAATTTTAGTTCCGTACTTTTTTAAAAGTAGAGTTATAATACTTGGATTATATTTATCTTTATCAAAATAAAACACAACATTTTGAGAGCCTGTAGTTCTATTTTTCTTTTCTGTAATTTTTATAACTGCTGTTTTCTTGCACAATTGCTTAATTCTTGCAATCTCTAGTAAATTATTTAATTCACTTGGCATATTACCAAACCTATCAATAATTTCATCAATAACATTTGCAATATCTTCTTCTGTCCTACAAAGTGCAATTTTTTGGTAAATATCAATTTTCTCACTACTATCTTCTATATAAGTATCTGGTATATAACTTGTAATATCTAAATCAATTTGTATATCAGTTTCAGGCTTTGTTTCAATACCTTTCATTTCCTTTATTACTTGGTCTAATAACTCACAATAAGTATCATAACCTACTTGTTCTAAATGTCCTGACTGTATTTCTCCGAAGTAAACTTCCAGCTCCTCTTATTTCTAAATCTCTCATTGCAATCTTAAATCCAGAACCAAATTCTGTAAACTCTTTTATCGCTTTTAATCTCTTATCAGCAACTTCTGTGAGTAGTTTGTCTCGTTTATATGTTATATATGCATATGCTTGTCTATCTGACCTTCCGGACTCTACCACGTATTTGATATAGTTGTGCTAATCCCATTCTATCTGCATTTTCAACAATAATAGTATTAGCATTAGGGATATCAATTCCTGATTCTAGAATTGTAGTACATACTAAAACATTAGTATTTCCATCAACAAACTCTTGCATAATATCTTCAATTCTACTTCCTGTCATTTGTCCATGTGCATAAGCAACTTTTGCTTCAGGAACTAATTCTGATATTGCTTCTACCTTCCTTGCAATACCTTCTACATTATTAAATATATAAAATACTTGACCATTTCTTTCAAGTTCTTTTGTAATTGCTTCTCTTATAACTTCCTCATCATATTCCAATACATATGTTTGAACTGGTTTTCTATTATATGGTGGTTCATAAATAACAGACATATCACGGATTCCAACAATAGACATATGCATAGTTCTAGGTATAGGTGTTGCTGTCATTGTTAGAACATCTATATTCATCTTCATCTGTTTTATTTTTTCTTTGTGCTTTACACCAAATCTATGCTCTTCATCGATTATTAATAATCCTAAATCTTTAAACTCTACATCTTTTCCAAGTAATCTATGTGTTCCAATTAAGATATCTACTTCCCCAAGTTTTAATTTCTTAACAACTTCATTCTGATACTTTTTACTTTTAAATCTATTTAATATCTCTATTCTTACAGGGAAATCTTTCATTCTTTCTTTAAATTCTTGATATTGTTGTTCTGCAAGGACTGTTGTAGGTGCTAAATATGCAACTTGTTTTCCATCCATAGCTGCTTTAAATGCTGCTCTCATCGCAACCTCTGTTTTGCCATATCCAACATCACCACAAAGTAGTCTATCCATTGGCTTTGGTTTTTCCATATCTTTTTTGATTTCCTCAATACATCTTAATTGGTCATCTGTTTCTTGGTATGGAAATTTATCTTCAAACTCTTTTTGCCAAGGAGTATCTTTACTAAAACTAAAACCTTGTGCTTTTTCTCTTTTAGCATAAAGTTCTATTAATTCTTTAGCAACCTCTCTTAAATTTTTCTTTACTCTAGCTTTTGTACTATCCCATTCTTTACTTCCAAGTTTATTAATTTTTGGTTTTATCCTATCTCCACCAACATATTTTCTTATGCTATCTAAGTCACTTGTAGGAATATAAAGAATAGCATCATCTCTATATTTTATTTTAATATAGTCTTTAACAATTCCATCAGCTTTAATAGTATTTACACCTATATAAATACCAATTCCGTACCTTCTATGAACTACATAATCGCCTTGTTTTAAATCTGCAAAAACAACTTTTTCTCCTTCTTTAAAAGCTGTATTTGTAACCCTTCTTTTCCTTTTCTCGCCACTGATTAATTCATTTGCATCAATTACAATTTGACCTATATCATAATTTTCAAACCCTGATGAAAGTTTTCCAATAGAAATTGTAACAACTTTTTTTCTTGCTTTAACTACTATAGTTTGATTTAGTTTTTCCTCTATTTTACAAGTAATTTCTTTTCCTTCTAATAGTTCTTTTAATTTTTTAGCTTTTTCTTTTGAATCAATTAATATATAAATATTTTTATTTTTCTTTAAACTATCTTTTAATTCTGTAAATAGATTATCTATTTCACTTTTATAGTAATTTACATCTCTGTAATTTAGTTTGTATTTTTCGCAATCTTTTTTTGATATACTATCCTGTTTTTCAATATAGACTAATTGTTTTTTATCCAAAATATCTAAGATATGTTCAAAATCTAATTCATTAGAAATAGCTTCTGGTACTTCTTTTTCCTTTGAAATTAGATTTGATATTAGGTTTTCCTTATCTTTTTGTATATTTTGGCTTCTTTGTTCTATTTTTCTAATTTCATCTATAAATAATACATAGTTAGAATTTAAATAATCTAAAATAGTTTCTTGTTTCTCATAAAAGCAGTCAAAGTATTTATCTATTTTACTTGTGTAATTTCCTAATTTTATCTGTTCTATATCTTCTTCAATTATATTTTGATTATTATAATCTTTATATTTTTCTCTTATTTTTTTACATATAAGCTCTACACCTTGTTCTAAAACATATTCATTTGCTGGATAAATTGTAGCTTCATTTTTATTTACAATTGACCTTTGGCTTTCTATATTAAATTCACGAATAGAATCTATTTCATCTCCCCAAAATTCAATTCTGATACCTGTTTTATTGTTTACAGCTATATCTACAATGTCTCCTCTTACACTAAACTGACCTCTTCCTTCTATTAAATCATATCTAGCATATCCTAAATCAACTAAATTCTTTTTTACATCTTCTAAGTTGTATTCTTCTCCTACTTTAAATTTTAATTCATTTTTGAATAAATTTTCTTTTTTAGGAAGTTTTTGCATAGAAGCCTCTATTGTTGTTACAACAATTAAACTTCTTTTTGATTTTATTTTATCTAAACTTTCAATTCTTTCGTATAAGTTTTCTTTACTTTCTGCAACATAATCATATGTTACAACATCTTTCTTAGGGAAAAATACAACATTATCTGTAAAATACTTAATATCTTCATATATCTTTTTTGCTTGTATCTCATTATATGTCAATATGCAAATTGGTTTTTTAGTAAATTCATGTATTGCCGTTCCAATACTTATCATTCCAACGTCATTTAAGCCCGATATTGCTATCGGACCTTTTTTATTTTCTATTTTATTTACAATTTCAACAAATTTTTGGCTTTTCCCAAGCTCTCCAGTTATTTGATTCATGTCATTCTCCAGCTTTATTTTTAAGCATTATTTTCATTCTGTTTTTCTTCTTTATTTTCTTCTTTTTCTACTTTATTTGTCTTGCTAATAAATTTTAACAAACCTGCACAAGATATTATAAAACAAATACCTGCAACTAGATTTACAACACTAATAAATATATTTTCAAGGTTAAAATTCAAAATATAAACTGCCCCAAGTATAATTCCTATAATTGGTCCAGCTTTCTTCTTTTTCAATGAAAGTCCAATGAAGATTATTACTAATGCTAAAACAATTAATGCAACAAATGATGTTATTAATTTTGTAAAATAAGTATAATAAAATGGTCTTAGCCCTATTACATTAATTAATGATAGTGTATGTAAAACTAAAAAAATTACTCCCCATATTACAATAACTGATTTATATTTTTTCTCATCCATGTGTATCTCTCCTCTCTTTTGTATACATATGTTATATCAAAATCATCCTATTTTGTCAATTATTGACAATATTTTTTATGGAATATATAATTTATAAAAAACAGGATATTATTAATTAAAGGAGCTAAAAATATGAAAACGTTCATTAAATTTGTTTTTTGTAAACTTTTATTTCACGTTCATTATTATAATATTGAAAATTTACAAAAATATGATAAATTTTTAATTTGTCCTAATCATTCTAGTGTTTTTGATCCATTTTTTATATATCCTGTATCTAAAAATCTATCTATTATGGCTAAATCTGAAATATTTAAGAATAAATTAGTTGCAAAAATTTTAAAACATTATAATGTATTTCCTGTTAATAGAACTAAAGTTGATATAAAAACTTTATTACACTCTTTAAGCATTTTTAAAAATAATGCTCCTTGTGAATTATTAATATTTACAGAAGGTGGCATAATAAAAGAAGAAAAAGATATCGGAAAAAAAGTTCATAATGGTGCTGTATTTATAGCATCAAAATTAGAAATACCAATTATCCCTGTTTTTATTACTAGAAGGCCAAAATTTTTTTCAAAAATTAAAGTAATTTTTGGAAAACCTTATTTTTTAGATAAAGATTTGTTAAAAAATAAAAAAGTTTTACAAGATGAATCACATAATTTAATAAAAAATATTTATAATTTAAATCAATAAAGTCCCCTAAAAAGGGGACTTTATTGTAGTACTAAGCAAATGCTAAGCTCATTTTTCGTTCTTTAACAAAAGCCTTTGCATCAAAGAAGACTACAGGTTTTACTGCTCTTGGCTCATTTAATAAAACGCTTCTATCTTCAACCTTTCTAAATATTTGATTATCCTTACTCTTATAATATTCATAATAGTAACCACCTTCGCATCTTAGAATACTTATTTTCCAAATTACACCATCTTTAGAAAAAAATGCATTATATTTATCATCTAAGTTATATAGCCAATATGATCTCTCTTTCGTATTTTGTTGAACAAACTGATCTTGAAGAACAGCACTCCTAACTATTCTCATTTCTGGTTGTGAAATAAGACTACATATTCTGTTTATGCTATTTTGATCATAATATTCGTTTTCATATTCATCTTGTCTAATTATTATTCTCAAATTAAAAATTGGCTCAACAGAATATTTTGCAAGAGTAATCTTCCTCCATCCCATTTTTACATTCTCTAATGATACAAAAGTTGCAAACAATTTTTGTGGTAAATCATCTGTAGAAAATGTTTGTCCGCCAATAGCCAAAGCTCTTCCTTTTGGTACTGTTAACAAAATATTTTTCGGAAAGTCACCACTATGCAGTTCCACCATCGTTCCTTTCTCTTCACTCTAAATACTATCTTGTAATATAGCATAGCTATATGTATTTTATTATAACATTTTTGTCTTCATTTAACAACTTGATTTACATTTTTATGACTAATTTATTAAATTTAGAATTTATATAATTTGTTAATTTTCCCATAAATATCTCTGGTTTTATTTCCTTTTTAGCCACCATGTCCAATCCCTTTTCCCAACTTGCAGTAAGCTTTGGATTTAACATATCTGGCATAGATTTTTGTACTATATCATATATTGTTTCACCTTTTAAAGTGGGCGTTATTATTTGTGTTTTTTTGTTAATCTCTATGTATTTTATTTTTTCTAATTTTTTTATTATTTCTGCTCTTGTTGCACTAGTACCAATTCCTGCACCTTTTATTTGTTCTCTTAATTCCTCATCTTCTATTAATTTTCCCGCATTTTCCATAGCTAAAATTATAGAACCTGAATTATATCTAGAAGGTGGCGAAGTCTCCGCTTCTTTTAATTCATAATTTTCTACTTCTAAAACTTGTCCTTTCTTCAAATTTTTTAATATTTCTATATTATTTTCTTGCTTATCTTCATTTTCCTCGTTATCTATTTCATTATCCTTTTTGCTTTCTTCTTTCTTTTTACTATTTGCTCTTTCAGGTTTTAGAATCTCTAAAAATCCTTGTTTTATACACACTTTTTCGCTTGCAAAAAAGGTTTCTTTTTGATTCTTATTTTCTATTTCTAATGTTACTTGTATCTTTTGATACTCTGCTGGTGGATAAAATATTGCTAAAAATCTATTTACAATTACTTTATAAACTTTTTTATGCAATTCTGGCAAATTATTAAAATTTTCAAAACCTTGTCCTGTTGGAATAATTGCATAGTGATCTGTTATTTTACTATCATTTACATACTTTGTTTTTGCTAAATTAGTGGAATATTTTTCATCTACCATTTTTTTAATATATCCTTGTACTTCTTCATCTTTATATCCTCTAGCTAAACCATTCAAATTTTTAGTAATCTCTTTGCTAACTGCTGTTGATAAAACTCTTGCATCTGTTCTAGGATATGTAACCAATTTTTTTTCATATAAATTTTGTATTATCTCTAAAGTTTCATCTGGCTTTATTTTAAATCTTTTTGTACATTGATTTTGTATCTCTGCTAAATTAAATAATAGTGGTGGATTTTCTTTTTGTTTAGACTTTTTTAATTCTACTATCTTAGCTCTTTTACCTGCTAAACTTTTAATAAATTCTTTAGCATCATTTTCTTTGTTAAATCCTGATTCATTATATAATTTTGGTGATTCAAACATTATAGAATTTTCATTTACTTTCCACTCCGCTTTAAAACTAGAATCTTTACTTCCAAATATTCCTTGTACTTTATAATACTTAGTTTTCTTAAAATTTCTAATTTCTCTTTCTCGTAAAACAACCATCCCAAGTACACAAGTCATCACTCTTCCAACTGAAATAGATGCTCTATCCTCATTTATTTTATTTGCTAAATTTTTCCCATAGATTATAGATAATAATCTTGAAAAATTAATTCCTATTAAATAATCTTCTTTTGCTCTTAAATAAGCACTATCAGATAAACTGTCATATTCTGATAATTCTTTTGCTTCTCTTATTCCTCTTAAAATTTCTTCCTCTGTTTGAGAATCTATCCAAACTCTTTTCATCTTTGCTTTTGGATTTGGTTTTGCCATCATAAAAACTAATCTTTGAATATATTCTCCTTCTCGTCCTGAGTCTCCTGCATTATATATTACCTCAACATCTTCCCTTTGAAGTAGACTTTGTACTATATTAAATTGCTTTTGAACTTGAGGAATAATTTCATATTTCCATTTTTTAGGTATAAACGGTAATGTATCTAATCTCCAATATTTTAATTTTTCATCATACCTTTCTGGATAACTCATCGTTACCAAATGTCCCACACACCAAGTAATTATCCATTCCTCTGACTCTAAATACCCATCTTTCCTTTTGGTTGTTATTTTCAGTGCCTTAGCAAATTCCATTGCAACGGATGGCTTTTCTGTTATTATTAATTTTTTGCCCAATTTCATCATCCTTTTAACTTTTTCTTAAACTTAATTTTATATATCTAAGTAATATTTTTCTTAAATTTTCTATTTGCTCTTTTGTTTTATCATCTTTAAACTCAAACCTATTTAATATTTTATTTACATAGTCCTCTTTATTTATTATTCTCAAAGTTTCTTTAAAATTAATGTCATATATATATGATAATAATATTAATAATCCGTCTACTGTATCGTTTCTTTCATTACCATATTTTTTAACTGGTCTTTCTGCTTTAAATTGTTGTTCTATTTTTACACTTATTTTGCTATTTTCAACACTTTCTTTTTCTCTTTGAGTATTCCAATATATTTGAGTTCCTTCATAAAGAATATCTAATTTGTCTGCATCTCTTATAAGCTTTGCAAACAATAATTCTTCTTCATTTAAGTCCTCTTCTATTTTAAATTTATTATGATTTTTTATGGCTGTAAGTATTATTGATATGTAATTTTCATTATTTGTATATTTTTTTATATAATCATCTTTTACTAATACTTCTACTCCTAAGTTTGCATGGTCTAATAACATTTCGTTAAGATATGTATTACCCCTATTATATTGTTCAAATCTTCCTATGTCGTGGAGAAGACCTATTAACTCTGCTAATTTCTCATCTTCCTTACTTAATTTTAATGCTTCTGCTACTTTCTTACTTTCTTCCATCACTCTTAATGAATGTAGTTGCTTCCTTTTTATTCCTTCATTCTGTAAGTTAAATCCTTTAGTATATTTTAAAAATTCGTTTTTACAATTTTCTATATCTATCATTATTTTGCTTTCACTCTTTCTTTTATATAATTATTTGTTATGTTATAGACTTCTTCAAATCTTTTATTAGTTTTTATATCTTTAAAATTAAATCTTTTATATAATTTTTCATAATATTTATTGTCTAACACATATTTTAATCCGTAATCAAAGTTAAAATCAAATGCATATGCAAAATGGCCAATCAATATATCAGCATGTGTCTTTCTGTTTTTATAAATAATATCATGATTTTCTATAAATTCTCTATATATTTCATCTGAAAATTTTTCTTCTTCTAAATTTTCAGACTCCCATACTAATTTTTCATTCTCAAATGTAAGTATATAAAGAATATCTGTTTTATCACTGTCTCTTATTAATTTAACATGTAACTTTTCTCTATTACTCATATTCTTTGTTATCTGTTTTTTATCTCTGTTATGATTAATTATTGCAAGTTTAATTATTCTATCATATTTATCATCTTCTATAAAATTTCTAATAAGTCCTTCTTCAAATAAAATTTTCACTCCTATTTCTGCATGATTCTCACTTAAATAATCAACAAACGTTCCATATCTTTTTACTTGTTCAAATCTTCCTATATCATGAAGCAATCCAATTAATTCTGCAAGTTCTATATCTTCTTTTTGTAATTCTAAACTTTTTGCTATTTTTTTTGCTATTCTTGATGTCCTTTCAATATGTGCTACTTTTAATTTTATTTTTGGATTGTTTATATCGTATTTTTCCACATATTTCTTAAATTCTTTTTTTGCTTTTGTTATATTAATCACTTTTTACACCTCTAGGAAGCATTCTAACATTTTTTGTTTTTTTATGCAACCTTTGATTTTACTATTATTTTTATATATTCTGTAAAAAGAGCTATATAAAAAAGGACATCTTACAAATAAAAAATAATATATTTTATATTTAATTTAAATACCTATGGTAATTATCTATAAATTCCATAATTTTAAATTATGGAAACATTGTAATTAAACTGTAACTAATATTTAATACTTATGAAATATTATTTTATGTATTTTTATAGTATAATATTTTTAGATTAGGCTACAAGGAGATAAAATATGAGTATAGAATCAGATTTAAAAAAAGATGGAATTGAAGTAACAGAAAAACTAGATACTTTAAAAATTAACTCTATTGCAAGAAATGTCTCTATAAAATTATGCGATACATTTCCTGAGTTTAATTTAAACCAAAATGAATTATTTATTAAATTATCTAGATTAAACATGTACAAAGCAAAAATGCCAGAAGGAATGGCTGAAGCTAATTATTTTTATAAAAATACTTCTATATATTTTAATGAGCATATACAAGATGAAGACTTAGAAGAATTTGCAATACATGAATGTATCCATTATTTACAAGAAGTAAAAGATAAAAGAAATTACTTGCTTAGAATGGGGCTTTGTGACTATACAGAATTTAAGGTTTATGGATTAGGATTAAATGAAGCTGCTGTTCAACTTATGGCTTCTAAAGTTAATGGTATACCTAAAGAATATGTTAAGTATTTTGGAATTAGTTTTGAAACAACAAGTCCTTCATATTATCCACTTGAATGTTGTTTAGTTAATCAACTTGCATATATTGTTGGAGAAGACATTTTATTTGAAAGTACACTAAATAGTAACGATAACTTTAAAGAACAATTCGCAAATAAAACATCTCCAAAAATTTTTATGTCAATTCAAAATGCTATTGATGAAATTTTAAATAGTGAAGAAGAAATTATTAAATTGAATAATAAAATAATAACTATAGATGATAGAAATAAAAAAGTTGATGGAATGCTTGAAAAAATTGATGAACTAAAGCATGAAATTTCTTTGACTTTTATGAGAACTCAAAATCTTATAATTTCTAGTTATTTCGACAACGCATTTAATTCAATTTCTAACTTAGAAGAAGTTGAAAATTATAGAAGAAAACTATATAATTTTAAAGATTATCTTGGTTGTATGGAAGGTTATACTTTCTTTAACGATTACTATGTAAATAAAATGATGGACTTAGAAAAAAAATATAATGCTATAGAAAACGGTGAAGTTGAAACATCAATAAAAATAATTTCTAAAAAAGAAAATATTTTTATTTCAATTTTTAAAGCTATTAAAAAATTAATTTTAGGTAATAGTGCAAAAGAAAATATTAATGAATAAAAGAAGCTTTAAGCTTCTTTTAATTTTTTAGCTATTCTTTTTGCAGCTTCTCTTCCAGAAAATGCTGCCCATGCTACTGTTCCTCTTACTCCAGCTAAGTCTCCTCCTGCGTATATTTTTGATCTTGAAGTTTTATAATTTTCATCTACTTCAATATTTCCCCATTTATTTAAATCCAATTTCAAGTCTTTTACAAAAGGTTCTGGATTTGCTCCTAAAGCCATAACTACATAATCTGCATTAATTACATAGTTACTTCTATCTATGTTTACAGGAGAAAGTCTTGTATCTCCTTCTTTTTGAACTAACTCTGTCTTTATTAGTTCTAATTTTTCTACTTTGTTTTCTCCAATAATTTTTGCTATATTATTTTGAAATAAAAATTCTACTCCTTCTTTCATAGCTTTTTCTACTTCTTTGTCTTCTGCTGGCATTTGCTTTCTTGATCTTCTATATACTACTTTTACTTCTTTTGCACCAAGTCTTTTTATAGTTCTTGCACAATCCATTGCTACATTTCCGCCACCTGCAACTACAACTATTTTACCTTCATAATTTGGATGCATATTATATTCTAATAATTCATTTCCACCATATACACCATCTAAATTTTCTCCTTCGACTCCCATCTTTGAAGAACAATTTGCTCCAAAAGCTAAAAATATAGCATCATATTCTTGCTCTAACTCATCTAAACTTAAATTTTTTCCAAGAACTTTTCCATATTCTACTTTAATACCTAAATCTAAAATATTATCTACTGTTTGTTTTACTATTCTTTTATCAAGTCTAAAATCTGGAATGCCATGTACTAAAAGTCCTCCTAAATAATCATATTTCTCATATATTGTAACATCTATACCTTGCTTTACTAAAAAAGCTGCAGCTGTTAGACCTGATGGACCTCCTCCTATTATAGCTACTTTTTTATTTAAATTTTTCTTATTTTTCTCTATTTCTTGTTTCCAAACTTTTGATAAAGAATTTCCTTGCTCCATCGCTTTATCAAAAACAAAAGCTTCTAAATCTCCTATATCTACTGAATTTCCCTTTATTCCTCTTATGCAAGACCCTTGGCATTGTTTTTGATGTGGACAAATTCTTCCACAAATTCCTTGAAGCACTGTTGTAGTACATAGTATTTCATATGCTTTACTAAAGTTTTCTTCTTTTACTTCTTTTATAAAATCTGGAATTTCATTATGAAGTGGACAACCTTTATTTGAACATGGTTTTACTTTACAATTTAAACAATAATCTGCTTTTTCTTTTATCTCTTCCATTCTTTACTCCCTTTAAAATCATTTTGTTATATTTTACAATACTTAAGTTACTCTGGTCAAATATTTGTACTATTTGTTCAGTTCTTTTATAACAAGCATCAAATCATTTGCAAAATCTATTTTTTTTGTTTCATCCCTTAAAAGTGCAGCTGGATGCCATGTTGGCATATATTTAATTCCTTTTTTTACCATCCACTTTCCTCTAGATTGTGTTATTCCATATTCTTTTCCTAGTATATGTTTTAGAGCAACACTTCCAAGAAGTACTATTATTTCTGGCTTTACTAATATTACTTGGTTTCTTAAATAATCCATGCAAGCCATGCATTCGTCTTCTTCTGGATTACGATTTCCTGGTGGTCTGCATTTTACAATATTTGCAATATAGACTTCTTCTCTTTTTAATCCTATTGCTTGGAAAGCTAAGTTCATAAGTTTTCCCGCACGACCTACAAAAGGCTCTCCGAAGCCTATCCTCATCTGCTCCAGGTCCCTCTCCTATAAACATTAATCTAGCATTTTTATTTCCCGTTCCAAATACAATATTTTGTCTTCCGTTACACAATTTACATTTATTACAACCTTTTATAGATTCTTCTAATTCTTCCCAACTGTCGTACATTTCTTTCTCCTTCTATATATCATTTACACATCTTTCTAATAACATTATTTTTTCTTTTGAAGCTGTATCTATTTTTGCTTTTGTACCAATTGGTATTACTATTTTTTTCTCAATATGTCCAAAATTATTTGATTTTATAATAGGAAAATTATATTTATCTCTAATTACATCCAAAACTATTTTTTCTAATGAAATATTACTCTCGTGATTATAACTTCCAATCCATAATCCTTTTATTTTATCAAATACACCATTTTGTTTCATATAGTACAAATAATTGCTAGCCATAGCTGGTCCTGTTTCAAACCCTAATTCTTCTAAAAATAATATTTTATCTCTAAAATCTATTTTATATTTTCCTTCTACTAATCCTCTTGTTAAACTAAGGTTTCCTCCTATTAATTCTCCTTCTGCTATTCCTTCATTTAACACTTTATAATCTTCTGGGATTCCTAAATCTAAATTTCCATCTACAAAACGTTTTATTGCTTCATTATAACTAAAATCTGTTTCATCTGTTGCTATTGTTTTAAAATTTGTACCGCTAAACGTAACAAGACCAGTTTTTGCAGTTATGATATTGCATAAAGATGTTATATCACTATATCCACAGATAATTTTAGGATTTTTCTTTATTAAATCATAATCTAAATATTCAAAAGTAGAGTTTGAATTTTCTCCACCTTTAGCACACCAAATCATTTTTATGTTGTCATTAGAAAACATATAATTAATATCTTCTGCTTTTTCTTTTGCTGAACTACTATAACCATTTGTATTAGAAAAAAGATTTTTAGAAAACTCTACTTTAAAACCATCTTTTTCAACTTTTTCTTTAGCTTTCATTATTTCTTCTACATTATCTCCAACAATTGGATTTGATGGTGCAACAACACCAATTGTATCACCTTTTTTTAATTTGTTTGGAATTACCATATTAACTATTCTCCTTTAATTCTATTAAAGCTGTATTTAAGCCATAATTTTTTCTTTCTACTCTATATGAATGTAATATTTCAGGGTTACACATTGTACATATTTTACTATCAATTATATTTTCTTTTTTCAAACCATTTCTTTCTAATATTATCTTATTTATCAAAACAGTATCAATAAGCCATTTTCTATTAGGTATTTTCTTTTCTATTATTTTTTTAAAATTATCCTCTCCTAAATCCTGAAATTCCTTTTCAAACATATCTTTTACATCTTCTTCAACCTCAAAATGACGTTTTCTAATTGATGGGCATATACAGCAAATAATATCTTTTGGCTTACAAGAAAACTCATTTACCATCTTTTCTACAGTTTTTATAGATATTCTTTGAAGAGTTCCTTTCCATCCAGAGTGTATATTTGCAATTACTTTTTTTGCTGGATCAAAAAATAATAAAGAAATACAGTCGCTACTGGTACTTGCTAAAATAAGGTTATTTTTATTAGTTATTAATCCATCAACATTTTCATATTCTTGACATTTAAAATCAGGAGTATCCTTATTTATTTTTTTTGATACAATTTTAACATTATTTGTATGTTTTTGAATACCTTTTACTAAATTTTTATAATTGCAACCAATTGATTTGCATAATTTATCATAATTATTTAATGAATTAGTATATTCTTCTTTAGATAATTCTCCATTTTCTCTTGATGTTCTAAAATCCATATTTGTTCCTAATGAATATGCATGATTTATTATATCTCTATATTCTAACAATTTTCTAAACTGTAAATATTCTATTCCATCTTTTTTTATATGAATTACATTTTCATTAGATAAATCCATTTTTCCCCCTTTGAGACATTTGGGGACGGGGCTTTTTGTCTCAGTTTTTTATTACTTTACAAAATGAGACATTTTATGCCCTTCCCTATTTGTTTCATTTTGCATTTTCATTAATATCTCATCTTTTGATTTTTTATCTATATAATTATATTTATTATTGTTAAGTCTTGGACTAAAACCGCATATTAACTTATATTCACAATATTCACAAGGTGTTTTTCCTTGCTTATTATATGGCTTTAAGTCTATTTTCCCACTTAATATTTCTCTTGAAATATCTTTTATTGTTTTATAAATATAATCTTGTAAAATTTTAAACTCCTCTTGTTTTACTCCATTTGTCCATTTTTCATTTACACTACCTTTAGAAGTTATCGCTGCTGGTACTAATTTTGAACTTCCTTGTTCTAAAGTATTATCATTCATTTTTATAATTTTTACATCAGCTATTATTAACCCTTTCATTCTAAAATTCTTTCTAATTAACTCTTCTATTTCATCTTCATCTATTCTTTTGTCTGCTGTTACTATTTGCTCTAATAGTGAAAAATAAAATATCCCTGCAGGTATTATATCTTCTTCTCTACAAATTGCATCTGTATATGTTAAAAGCTGTATTTGAAGTCCTGCATATACTTCATTTAAATCAATATTTTTTGCTGATGACTTATAGTCTATTATTCTTAAGTATTTTCCTTCTTCATTGCTAGCTGTATCTATTCTATCTATTTTCCCTGTTATTTCTATTTTTTTACCATTTTCTAGTTCTAAAATAATTGGTTTATATTTTCCTTTTTTACTAAATTCAATTTCTGTTCCTTCTACAGAAAAATCACTATATATAATTGTTTGTATAATATATTTTAAAGCTTTTGCAACTATCTTTTTTAATCTTCTAACTAAAACTTTATATTTAGTTGTAGCTGTAAATATAAAATTCTTCTTTAAATTTAAACTCTCATCAATTATGTTAGATACAATTTCTAATATCTTATCTTCTTCTATTTCTGCTAGGTTTATATTTTCTTCTCTAACGTATTCAAAGAAATTATCTATTGTTTCATGCATAAAAGAACCTGTATCAAAACTTTTTATTTTTAGGCTTTCTTTTTCTTTTAATTTTAACCCATATTGTAAATAATATGAAAAAGGACAACATCTATATTTTTCTAATCTTGATATACTTGTTCTTAATGTGTTTCCATATAATTTATCTATATTTTCTTTCTTTATATCTTCTGGTATATTTGTATATCTTAACCCTTCTAAATCTTCTTGTAATTTTTTCTTCCATTTTTCTTGATTTTTATAATAATTATATATTTGATACCATATTTCATCTATTTCTTCTTTATTTCTTATTTTAGCAATATTTTCTATTAATTCCTTATATGTAACTTCTTTATTTACAAGTTCATATTTCTTAGTTATTACATCACTTTCTTCTTTTAACTTTGGATACATTTTCTTAATTTGTGCAATTAAAACTGATGGTCTTAATGATTTTCCATCTTTATCTGATGAACTATATGATAAATACATTTTTTCTTCAGCTGTTGTAAATGCTTTATAAATATTAAACTTATCATCATATAATTGCTCAATTGTACCTTTTGCAAGCTCTATTCCATCTTGTTTTAATATTTCTCTATCACTATCATCTAAAAAACCTTCATCTTTATTTACACTTGGAAAACTTCCATCGTTTAAACCTAGAATAAATACCACTTTTACCTTATGACTTCTTGATCTATCAACATCACCTAAAATAACTTGGTCAGCTGTTCCTGGTATTTTTCCAAGTCCATTATTTTTTAGTCCTATTTTTAATATTTTTTGATATTTATCAACTGTTATTTTTTCTTCATTAAATATTAATACAATTTCATCAAAAATATCAAGTATTATTTGATAACTCTCCTTATATTCATTAGCTAAATCTACTAAATTATTTTCTTCTAATCCTTTTATCTTACCCGCTATTTTCTCCTCTATATTCTGCTCTACTATAAAGTTATATAAAGCCAAAGTAATGTTTTTTGCAGTTTTGTTTTTTCTTATTTCTTCTTGCAATTTAAGTAATGGATTTATTATCTCTTTTCTTATTTCATTTAATCTTTGAACTTCATTTTTTTTGTTTTCGTTATCTAATTCATATATAAAATCTTTTTTCCATTTATTTAATTTAATGTCCCATTTATTACAGTAATTTTCTAATTTAAAAATCTCTTCTTTTTCAAAATCAAAAAATCCTAGTTTTATATAGCTAAAAATAGATTCAGAAGAAAAATTTTTAGTTAAAATTTCTAATATACTAAGTATATATTGAACTATTATATTTTGATTTAAGTCTCTTTTTTCATCTATAAAAACAGGTATATCATATTCTTTAAAAATAGCTCTAACAAGTGACGAATATCCTTCTATATTTTTAGTTATTATTGATATATCATTATAACATATATTTTCTTCTCTTATTAGTTTTTGTATCCTTTTTGCTACTTCTTCTACTTCTGAATATTCATTTTTAGCTAAGAATAATGATAAGTTTTCCACATCTTTTCCATATTTTGTGGATTTTGGATTATATAAATTATTACTTAAAAATCTTAATTCTTCTGTTTTAAAACGAGGTTCTGTTTCTAAATGTACAAACTCTTCTGTTCCTATATCATTTTCTTTAGCTAAATCTAATAGTCTCTTTGCTGTTAATTTATTTGGATAATAAATATCAATATCTGGATTAGTATTAAAATCCAAATTATCTATGCACATTGTTATATTTACCTGTTTTGCTAGAGCAAGCATCTCTTTAATTACTTGATACTCTTGATACGTAAACCCTGCAAATTCATCTATAAATATAATACTATTTTTTACTAAATCTACTTTACTTATATTTTCAGCAAGAATTGTTAGTAAATCTGTATCTTCTATGTAACTTCCTGAGATTTTTTCTTCAAATTCTTGATAAATACAAACCATATCTTGTAATTTATTTTTTAAATACAAATTTTTAGTTTCATTTATTTCATCTAATAAATTTTCTACACCCACACCATGTTTTTTAAACTCAGTAATTGCTCTCATACTTAAATCAATATTTTCATCTGATTTACCTAAAAACTTTAAATTCTTTTGGTTGTTACTTAAGATAGAATAAATAAGCATAGCTTTACCACATTTTGAAAGATGCTCGGTATTATCACCAACTTCTTGGATTACACGATAAGCCATTCTACTTAAAGTTATTACTTCAGCCGAAATAGCCGCACTACTTCCTAATCTTTCCATTTCTTCCATAAGTTTCTTCTCAGCTGTAAATGAAAATTGTTCTGGTGTTACTATATATATTTTCTTTTCATTCTCTTTTTCAATTAAGCTTGCAATTTCAGAAAAGCAATAACTACTTTTACCGCTACCTGCTTTACCATAAATAAGTCTTAAGCCCATCATTACCTCCTATGTCGCTATTTATAACGTTTCTTTTTGCACACAAAATCTGATAATTTGTACACATCTTTCTCTTTTTTCTTTCCTTAAATTTTATACCAGAACACAAAAAATAGCAAGCTCCTAACTTGCTATTTTACTTTTTATGCTTCTCTTCTCCAATAAAATAAATATTGCTGAGCTAGTCCTGCTAAATTTCCAAACTTTTCTTTTGCTATTTTTTCTATTTGTTTTTTATTTACTTTTGTTTCATCTTCATTTTTTATATACAAATCATTCATAACTCTTCTTACCCATACATCAATTGGAAATACTTCAAATCTTTTTAAGTCTGAAAATAATAATATGCAATCTGCAACTTTTGGGCCTACTCCTGATAATGTAAGTAACTTATTTCTTACTTCCATAGTATTTAAATTATTTCTTAAATTATCTATGTCCACTTCACCATTTAATATCATTTTAGTCGTTTCATAAAGTCTTATATCTCTAAATCCTAAGCCTAATTCTCTGTATTTTTCTACACTCACATCCTTTAATTCTTCAGCAGTTGGAAACGTATAATATTTTTCTCCATTATATTCTATTTCTTCTCCATAATTTTTAGATAATCTTTCTATTATTCCTTTTATTCTTGGAATATTATTATTTGCAGATATTATAAAAGATATAATTGTTTCCCATAAATCTTGATTTAATATTCGTATTCCTTTGCCATATTCAACACTCTTTTTCATGTTATCATCTATCTTACTTAAATATTCTTTTATTTTTTTGTAATCTCTATTTAAGTCAAAATAATCTTCTACAACTTCTTTTATATCTCCATTACATATTCCTTTAAATGTTACTTTATTTCCTTCCTTTTTTACATTTAGGACATTTCCTTTAAATACTCCTGTATAACTTCCGTCTTCTTGCTCATTCCATCTAAAGCATTGTCCACAATCGAAGATATCTCTTAATTCAAATGAATCTAAATTTCCTACTTCATATATTTGCTCTTTCATACTATCACCTTTTTTATTTTACAATATTTATGACTATTTTTCAATATTTTTTCAAAAAATGTGATATTTTATCAAAAAAATGTTTCTAAAAATGTGATTTTATACTATTGAAATTCTTCTAAAAATGTGATAAAATACTATAAAAGGAGGCAAATCATGGAAAGATTGAAAAGAAAAATTGATGATTATCTTATCAAATGGAAGAAAAATCCAGATAGATTACCATTAATAATAAAAGGAGCTAGACAAATAGGAAAAACAAATGCCATAAAAAATTTTGGAGAAAGTAGCTATAAAACATATATAGAAATAAATTTTGCACTTCAACCACAATTTAAAACAATATTTGAAGATGGTTTTGAGGTTGATAATATAATAAAAAATATAACATTAAAAATGCCAGAACTAGAACTCACTGAAAATGATACATTAATATTTTTTGATGAAATGCAAGAATGTGTAAGTACAGCAACTTCATTAAAAGCATTCAGAGAAGATGGTAGATATGATATTATTTGTTCAGGCTCTTTAATGGGAATTAATTATAAAGAAATCGAATCAAATAGTGTTGGAAACAAAGAAGATTATATTATGAGGTCTTTAGATTTCGAAGAATTTTTATGGGCTAAAGGATATAAAAGTGAGCAAATTGAAGATTTGTATGGGCATATGCTTGAACAAAAGCCCCTAAGCAATACACAATATAACGTTATGATGTCAAATTTTAAAGACTATATGATAGTTGGAGGAATGCCTGCAATAGTTAGCAAATTTATTAAAAATAAAAACTTTAGTGGTATCTTAAAAATGCAACAACAAATTTTACTAGACTATGAAGAAGATATAACAAAATATGCAGGAGGATTAGATAAAACAAAAATATTAAATTGTTACAGAAAAATATCTGTATTTTTAGGAAATGAAAACAAAAAATTTCAAATATCAAAAATAGCAACTGGAGCAAGAAATAGAGAATATGTAGGTGTTATAGAATGGCTTTCAAATGCAGGAATTGTAAACATTTCTTATGCAATGGAACAAGCAAACCTTCCTTTAAAAGGAAACTATAATCCTGATAATTATAGACTATATTTTGCAGATACAGGATTATTAATAGGTTCATTAGATGAAGAAGTCCAAGAAGATTTAAGAAATAATGAAAATTTAAACACATATAAAGGTGCTTTATATGAAAATATTGTTGGTGATATGCTTGTAAAATCAGGATATAACTTATATTTTTATAAAGATGATAGCAAAAAACTTGAAATGGACTTTATGATAAGAGATAAAAATTCTTTAATCCCTGTAGAAGTAAAAGCAAATGATAATGCAACTGTTTCTCTTAATAACTTAATAAATGGCAACTTATATAAAGATATTAAATATGGAATAAAACTATGTAATAAAAACATAGGATTTAATGGAAAATTTTATACATTCCCTTATTTCTTAACATTTTTATTAAAAAGATTTTTAAAGGAAAAACAATAAAATTAAATATAGACTTACAAAAATGATAAGTAAATTTTTTAATTACTTATCTTCTTTCTTTTTATTATTTTTTTAATTTTAGAAAGTTATAAGCAAGTTTTTAGATTAAGCAATTTGGCGTAGGGAAATTAAGGGTAGACAAATTGTTGGTAAGCGTAAGCTTAAATCTAAAAACTTGCCCCAAATCCCTGTAGATGTAACTAAAATTTAGCAAAAATGAAGCCAAAACTTCTGTCCCCTTTTTCTCACTTTTCAAAGCCTTGTCCTACAACTTCTCTTGAATTTGTAATTACAATAAAACTTCTTGGATCTATTTTTCTTGCTATTATTTTTATTTTAGCCACATCATTCCTATATACTGCACACATAAGCACTATTTTTTCTTTCCCTGTATACATTCCTTTTCCATAAAGACCTGTTGTCCCTCTTTCCAATTTTTCTTTTATTTGTTCATATATTTCTTCATTTTTATCAGAAATTATAATCATCAGTTTTGTAAAATCAATGCCTTCAAACAAAATATCTATCATTTTTCCCATCAAATAAATTGCAATAGCAGAATAAAGTCCTATCTCTATCTCCCTAAAACATATCATATTTAAAGTTACTATTATAATATCTATAATAACTATTATATTTCCTGACTGTATTGTTGGTTTATATTTTTTTGCTACATAACTTACTAAATCGCTTCCTCCTGTTGAGGAGTTTACTTTTAAAAGAATAGCTGTTCCTATTCCTAATATAATTCCACCATATACACATGCTAAAAATCTATCTTCTGTTAAAGGCTTAAACTTATCTAATACATCTATAAAAAATGATAATGTTACTGTTCCTATAATTGATTTTGCAAAAAAATACTTTCCTATTTTAAATATTGATATGAAAAATAATGGAACATTTATTAATACTATCATTGTTCCCATTGGTATGTTTAATAAATAATAAGTTATTGTCGCAATACCTGCTACTCCACCTGACGATAATTGGTTAGGGAGCAAAAACAATGATACTCCTAATGCCATTACAAAAGATCCTAAAATTGTTCCTAATATTTCTATTATTACCCTTCGCCATTTTATCCTCTTTTCATTATTTTTTTCATTAACTAAATCCATAAAAAATCACCTTTATTTTATTATTGGTAAAATATAGGTGATTTATTCTTTTTCTACTTTCTTTTTACTTTTTGTTTTCTTTTATTTTTCCTTTTAATATTTATGACTATGAGTATTGCTGTTTTTTGACCCCGTCCCAAAAAACAGTTAATCTGTATAAGTTTTAGTTACTTCTATTTTTGACTTTCCTTGTTTTACTTTTTTATCCTGCTTTAAAACCAAATCCACATCATATGTATCTTTTAATTTTAATACATTTTCCTTTTTATGACCTATTACATTATTGCTATCAACTGGATTTACCGTAACTTCAACTTCTTTTACTTTTACATTTAATTTTTTTATTTTTCCTACTATTGCATCATACCACATTGCTGATTCTACTAGTTGTCTTAATGCTGGATGATATGGACCTGCAACTACTTCACTATTTTTATTACTTGGATCTGATATTTCATCTGTTGTTTGAAGTCCTACTCTTATTACGTCTATATTTTTATCTGCAAACATTCTAACTAAGTCTTTACAAATCTCAACTGTTTGCACAACTGATAATGGCTTATATGTTCCTTCTTTATATTCTTTTTCTAGTTTTGTATTTTTTATAACTAATGTTGGATAAATTCTTACCATTTTAGGTTTTAGTTTTATTAATTGCTTTGCTGTATTTATTTCATCTAATCTTGTGCTTTCAGGTAATCCTACCATCATTTGATGTCCTAATCTAAATCCATGCCATCTAATCATTTTAGATGCTTTTTTTACATCTTCAAATGTATGTCCTCTATTTATTCTTTTTAAGATATAATTATTTGCTGACTGAACTCCTAATTCAATTGTTTTTACTTTATATTTTCTAAGTCTTTTTAAAACTTGTTTATCTATAGCATCTGGCCTAGTTGAAACTCTAATACTTTCTACTTCTCCATTTTTTACATATTGATAAGCAACTTGTAATAATTCTTCTTGTTTTTCTTCTGATATTGCTGTAAAACTTCCTCCAAAAAAAGCAATTTCTATTTGTGCATCTTCTTTGTTAATACTTTTTAGGTAATTCTTTATTATCTTATTAGCTTCTTCTTTCGTCATTTCTTTTTTTTGACCACTTATGGATTTTTGATTACAAAATATACAATCATTTGGACATCCTAGATGTGGTACAAATATTGGTATTATGTATTGTCTTTTCATAAATTACCTCTTTTCTAATTAAAATTTTCCAATGCCTTTTTAGCAGCCTGCATTTGTGCTTCTTTTTTACTTTTCCCCTTTCCTTTTGCTAAGAATTTTCCGTTTACTTCTACATCTACAACAAACATTTTATTATGGTCTGGTCCGCTTTCTCCTATTGTTTTGTATTCTATCTTTACTTCTCCATGTTCTTGGAGCTTTTCTTGTAATACTGTCTTATAATCTTTATCTCCTACATGTTTTGTTGCATCTAGAATTGCATCTTTTAAATTTTCTATTATAAATTTTTCCGCTTCCTCTAATCCTCCATCTATATATATAGCCGCTATTACAGCTTCTACACTATCTGCTAGAATTGCTGGTCTTTTGCTTCCTTCTGTCTTTTGTTCTGATTTTCCTAAGTACAAGAAATCACTAAAATTATGCAATTTTGCTACTTTGTACAAACTTTTTTCACATACTACTGTTGCTCTAACTTTAGTCATTTCTCCTTCTCTTAGGTCTATATAGTTTTTATAAATGTATTTGCTTGATAAAAATTCTAGTATACTATCTCCTAAGAACTCTAATTTTTCATTGCTTTCTAATTTTCTTTCATTTGCATAGGATGTATGTCTTAATGCTTTTTTTAATAATTCTTTATCTTTAAACGTATAACCTATACTTTTTTCTAATTCTTCTAATTGCACTTTTTCACCTCCATTTCCTAGATGTATATATTATATACCATTTTAGGAATTTTGCAAGTAATTACCAACTTTTTCTGACAATAAAATCCAAAAAAGATAAACTATGAATCCATAGTTTATCTTTTAATTATTATAAATATATAAAATTATTTTTTCTTCTTTTTAAATAAAGCTTCTATTTTGTTTAATGGCTTTCCATTTTCATAATATGTTTTTTTATTGCTTTTTTTATCATATGAAACTCCATTATATAACTCCCATTCTTTATATTCACCTTCCTTATAATCTCCATTTGTGTACATTTCTTTTCCCTTTCCTTCTGCTACATCATTTTTAAATTCACCCTCGAAAAATTCTCCATTTTTACCTACTATTTTTCCTTTTCCTTCTCTTACACCGTTTTTAAAGTCTCCTTCATAATATTTTCCATCTTTCCATACATATTTTCCTTTGCCTTCTCTTTTGCCATTTTTAAAATCTCCGTCATAATAATCTCCGTCATCATATGTTTCTTTTCCTTTTCCTTCTGGTAAACCATTTTTCCAATCTCCTTCATAATATGTTCCGTCTTTATATGTCATCTTTCCTTTGCCTTCTCTTTTGCCATTTTTCCATTCTCCTTCGTAATAACTTCCGTCATTATATGTCATTTTTCCTTTTCCTTCTACTACGTCGTTTTTCCAATCTCCTTCATAATATGTTCCATCTTTATATACGTATTTTCCTTTGCCTTCACTTACTCCATTTTTCCAATCTCCTTCATAATATGTTCCGTCTTTATATGTCATTTTTCCTTTGCCTTCTCTTTTGCCGTTTTTCCAATCCCCTTCATAATATGCTCCGCTTTCATATGTCTCTTTTCCTTTTCCTTCTACTACGTCGTTTTTCCAATCTCCTTCATAATATGTTCCATCTTTATATACGTATTTTCCTTTGCCTTCTCTTACACCATTTTTCCATTCTCCTTCATAATAATCTCCGTCATCATATGTCATCTTTCCTTTACCTTCTATTACTCCGTTTTTCCATTCTCCTTCATAATATGCTCCGCTTTTATAATTATATTTTCCTTTACCATTATAAAATCCATAGATCATTTGTCCTTCATATCTGTCATCCTCAGTATCTTCCCAAACTAACTTATAAGTTTTATCAACTTCATTATAAGTACAATTTCCAAAAAATTCTCCATCTTTGTTTGTAAGTTTAAATCTTCCTTCTAAATTATTATTTTTCCAATTACCTTCTTTTATAGTTCCATTTTCTCTTTTTAATATTCCTTTACCATTAAATTTTCCATTTAAGAACTCTCCTTCATATACTCCTTCAAGCTCTTTTAATGTCATTTTACCTTTTCCAGAAGGTTTATTA
The DNA here is from genome assembly GCA_944386415.1 of uncultured Clostridia bacterium. Classification (GTDB taxonomy): domain Bacteria; phylum Bacillota; class Clostridia; order TANB77; family CAG-508; genus CAG-269. The sequence continues at coordinate 46,308 of CALXAY010000008.1, forward strand.
TCTTTAAATTCACCTTCATATATATCTCCATTTGCATATTCCATTTTGCCTTTTCCATTCATTTTATCTTTATCAAACTGTCCTTCATATATATTTCCTGTAAAATATCTAAATTTACCTATGCCTTTTTTTAAATTATTTTCAAAATCTCCTTCATATACATTTCTATTTACATACTTAAGTTTACCTTTTCCATTTAACTTTCCTTCTAGAAAATATCCTTCATAAATATTTCCATTTTTATATAGTAATTTTCCCTTTCCACTTGGTCTATCTTTTGCAAAAAATCCCTCATATATGTTTCCATTTGCATAAATCATTTTACCTTTTCCGGCTTTTAAATCATCTTTAAATAAGCCTTCATATATATCTCCATTTGTATATTCCATCTTGCCTTTTCCATTTCTCTTGCCATTTACTAATTCACCTTCATATATATCTCCGTTGTCATATATTGTTCTATTATTTTCTTTTTGAGTTTTTTCTTCTTTTTTTGTTTCTTTTTGTGCTTCTGCTTTCTTCTCTTCCTTAATTGTTTTAAGATTATTACTATTTTCTACATTTACAATTGCCTTTATTTTATCTACTAATTTATTTAAAGACTCTTGTAATTCTGAAAATGCCGCTATTCTTTGCACTTGGCTTAAATAAAAATTAAATGAATCATTTAATTTAAAATCTTCTATTTGAAAAGGAATTATTGTTTTTCTTTCATTTAGAGCTTGGTCAATTTCTCTTGAAACCCAAATTGAATCTTGAGAAGAACTTGATAATATTAGTAAAAATATATGTGACTCTCTTATCCCTTTTGGTATTTCTCTTGAATAATTTGATCCTACTGGTATTGACTCTGGTGCCATCCAACATTTTATTCCATTACTTTTTAAAGATTGTCTTACAATATTTGCTGTTTCATACTCTTTTGAGCTATAGCTTATAAAAACATCATTCTTCATTTTTTACTACTCCTCTTCTTACATGATTTTTTAAAATCTCTGGCATATTTCTAATAATCATTCTGTCATTTTCTTTTAAATTAATTTCTTTATTACATAATTTACTTAGACTTTCACTAACACTATCTAAATCTTTGTAATCTACTAAGGCTGGATGTAACTTAGCAAGAAAATGTCTATAATCTCCTGTATTTTTTATATATTTTTTTACATCCTCTATTGAAGATGTTGTATAACCAATGCTTCTAGTATAAGCATTCCATCTTTCATGCTCATTCTCACTTAATTTTTCTATTACTTCATCATTTACAATCATTTCATAGTTTTTTAAATCTTCTTCTAAATTGTTAGTATACTTATCTTTTAAAACTGAAAATAATTTATATTTTAAGTGAAGAGCAGTTGCTCTAGAAGAACATTTATTATATTCTAAAAGATTATATTGCTTCAAAGTAGTATCTTTAGGATTATATGATAAATGAACTTGTTTTGCTAAACTTTCTAGTTTAGAATTTATAATACAATTATCATAATACATATCTTTAATACTTCCAAAAGCATTTAAATTATATGAATTATTTCTTTCATTTACTAATTTATTTATTCTTTCTTTTTTACTTTCATTATCTATCCATAAATTAATAATTGGCCTTCTATTGAAATTCTCTTTATCATTTTTTAAAAATATTTTTCTTAATAAAATAGCTGTATCAATATTCTTCTCATCACTTTCCATTGATACAAAAACATAATTTGTACTTTTAAGCCTTTGTATTTCCTCTTCTGCTTTTTTTGATTTAATATCAGCATCTATAAAATTTATATTATAATTATTTAAAAGTTCTGGATTATCTATTTCAAGTTTTTCTTTTATTTTTTCAGAATTAATATCTATAACATTTATTTCTAATTCATATCCTATTATCTGACCACACCATACTGCAGTTTTTAAAAATTCTTGTCCAACTCTTCCACATCCTACTATTAATACTGATATTTTATTTTTTTCCGAGTTTAAATATAGAGGAATCCTATCTAATAAGTCATACACCATTCTTTCTGTTTCATTTATAATTTCTACATTTATTTTGCCTTTATTGCTTGAATCAAGTATAACTGTTGCTACATCTGAATTATTTACTACATATATTTTCGTTTTATCTCTATTATGGTATTTAGTAATTAATTCAAGTGCATTTTCTAAATTTTCCTCTTCATTTTCAGAAATTAAATAAAAAGTTACTTTATTTTCATTTCCGATTTTTAAATCTAATATCTTATCTGTTATTTTTAATGCTTTTATATCTTCTTTATTTCTTTCCCTATCAAAGTTTGCAAAAACAATTTTTGCCATATTTCCTTTTCTTTTTAATATTTTTTTTGCTACCATTAATGACTTTTCGTTCATCTCTGAAAAAATATATAATCTTCTATTTTTATTTATTGCAAATTTTACCTTTACAAACATATCTCCTAAAAATATTAATATAACACTGGCTGTTAATATTGGTAATGCTAAAAACAATCCATATATAAAAATTGCATATAAAAATCCATTTATTGTTAATAAATCTATATTAGATATTATTGAAAAATCTTGATTCAATCCTAAACATTTTAAAGAATAGAATACTGAATCTAGTACTTTAAATGTATTATTTTTCTCTTCCATAAAAGGAAATACCAATATAGCAAGTGCTGCAATTGAAGAAATTATAACTATAACTATTTTTGTTTTTAAATTTTCCTTAAATTTAATAGTCATAATGATACTTGCTATTATAATAATTGCAGATATTACAAAACATATTTGCATATTTTATTCCTCCTTTATAATTTTATATCCAAGTTTTTTTATTAATTTTAATGTTTCTAATGAAGTATCCATATCATAATTTTTTTCATTTTCGCTAAGTTCTTCATAAGGTACTAAACATGGTGTTGTTTTAATTTCATCATTTCTTTCTTTTCCATACGTCCAACCTTCACTAATTCTGTTCTTAGCCCATACTTCATGAGTATTTTTAGCTAACATATCTGCTAATTTTAATATTTCTTTATCCAAAATAATATCACTTGTATCTATAGGATTTGGTTTATACATATTTTTCTCTCCTTTAATCATTGTAATATCTATATTTTACCATAAAACAATTGCATCTAACAATAGTTTAGAAAAAATATGTTTCCTCTTAGTTAGTAATTTCTTCTAATAGTAGATTTTTTGCAAAAAAGTGTGGACATAATTAAATTGTTATTATATAATAAATGTGTATTATTTTATGAGGAAAGAGAGTAAAGCTATGTTAGATGATAAAAATTCTTTTAACTATGATAATAGAAATTTATCTGATGTCTTTAGAGAGCTTCAGGAAATAAAAAATAATCCACAAGCTCAAGAAGAATACGCAAAGCAATTTAAAAATGCTCAAAAACATAAGCCTAAAACTAAAATAAAGTTTGATAAAGTAAAGAAAAACTCTAATGTCTTTGCTTCTAATTTCCGTACCAAAGATAGGACAAGCAAACAAAAGTCTAATGATTTAAAGCTATCTCATGTTTTAACAGGTTGCGGAATTTTAGTGGTTTCTATGGCTTTGTTTTTCCCAAAAGACCTTGCATTCACTGAAAGTTACGCAAGTACTCAAACTTCACAAAAGGTTGAATCTTATGAATTAAATAGACATAGATTAAATATGCAAAGTATCATTTCTGAAAATGCGGGAATGGATAGAGTCAAAGAACAAGTAACTGAAGAACGTGATGTAGAATTTGAAACTACATATACCGACAATTCTACATTACCAAAAGGTGAGGAAATTGTAACTCAAGAAGGTATACTTGGAAAAGATCAAGTTACAGTTGTAAAAACATATGAAAACGGAAATTTTGTTGAAGAAACTATTCTAGCTAGAACAACATTAATTGAACCTACACCTAAATTGATTTCTCGTGGTACTTCAGAGTTCTTAGCTAAACACCAAGTACATATTGGAGATACAATGTATCTTGTGAAAGCTGATAAATTAAAAGCTGAAGCATCTGATACATCTACTGATACTGCAGAATTAAAAGAAAGTATAGATGTTAAACTATTAGAACTTCCAAGTGAAGAATGGGCTAAAGTTTCATTTGATGGTATTGAAGGTTATATTAAAACTTCTAATTTGACTTCACCTACAACTACACCTAATATCGTAGAGAAAAATAGAGTACAAAGAATTTTACTTAAAGTTAATATTGGAATGGAATTAAATAAATCAAGCGGATTAACTTTGAACGACTATAAGAAAATATTTACAAACATTCCAAATGATAGAAATAAGGTTTTTGAAGATAATTATCAAGTATTTTACAATGCTGAAAAGAAATATAATATAAACGGTATATTCTTAGCATCTATAGCTATTCATGAAAGTGCTTGGGGTTCTTCAAATATTGCAAATGATAAAAATAATCTATTTGGTTATGGAGCTTATGATGAATCTCCATATGAATCTTCTCTTGATTTTGATAGTTATGAAGAAGGAATTGAAACAGTAGCTAAATCTTTAGTTAAATATTATTTAAATCCTGCAGGAACAAAAATTTATGATGGTGAAACAGCAGAAGGTTGGTATTATAATGGGCCTACTGTTGAGGGTGTAAATACTAGATATGCATCAGATGAAAATTGGCATAAAAAAGTATATAGTTACATGGAAATGTTATATAATAGATTAAATTCTTAAAAAGTAATCAAAGAAAAGGAGGAATTTCATTTTATGAAAAAGTTTAATTTTAAAATAAAAAATGTAAAACTAGCTTTTGCTATACTAATTATTTTAGCAATTATACTATTAATATTATATTACAATTTCATATTTGCTGATGTTTTTGCTAGAAATAATTTTGCAAACCAAATGGTCGAAATAGCAGAAGAAAATGAAAGTCCTATTTTTAGCATACAAAGAATATTATTATATAATAGTGCTAATGCTGTTGACAATTCTGAAGATCAATCTTTAAGTAATATGTCTATTTCTCAATTTACTGATATTTCTATTTATATAGATAATAGCCAAACAGTAGCTGATTTAACTGACGAAAATACCATTAAAGAATTATATATTGATAATATTTCAATAACTTCAAAATCTGAAAATGGTACAAAAATACTTAACTATAAAAACCCATTGAACTTTGGAAAGTACCAAAATATAGATGAACCAGAAGATGATAGAATATATTTTAATATTGTAAATACAAACGAAGAAAACGAAAACCATAATTATGATGAACCAACATTTTATACAGATTGCTCTAATCCAATTTCATTAGGCTTCCTAAATAAAGATTTATTAACTAACTATTCAGTTTCTAATGATTCAAGTTCTGTTTCTTTCAACGGAAAAGTATTACAAGAAGCTGGCGTGAATTTAGATGATATAAATTATACCTTAAATTTCACAATTCATATTGTAAATAATTTAAATCAAAAATTTGCTTATAATATGAAACTTGATATTGATTTAGATGGAATATATGATGGTTATACATATAGAGGTAAAAATGCTTCTGGAACACAATATCATTTTTTTAAAGAATTAAATTAAAATAATTACGGCCCTGTACACCAGGGTCTTAATTTATGGTACTAAGCTGTTGGAATAAAGAGGGCTATTCTAAAGCCTATATAAGGTCTTTTTATGTACTTCTGTGTCTCTTTTCCTCTATGTCAACAAATTTTTAGTTCCATTCATCTTTAACGTGGCTCCTCGAACTGCTGGCATTGCTTATATTTCTTTTATTGCCTTTTCCTGTGTCCATTCGGACACAGTTTAAAATCATGAGATGTTACCGTTGTAGACACTTCCATATACCTCACGTTCCCACTGCTCTGTAAATTCTTGAATAGTCATCTTTTCTTACTCAGTATACAATTCAAGAATAGAGTCATATTCTGCTCCAAAAAGATGATGACTACCAAGGTTCTTGCTTGTCTCAAAATTCCTTGCAAAATTCATTGCACAATCAAAATCAACCATTGTCCAAGCTTCCCTATTGGGAATAGATATTAGCCTCGAGTCTCTTAATCTAGAGATTATACAGCTTACAAAAAAGCTCCATATTCTTTTACACTTTGCAGTTGATTCCAAAAAAGATTCAGAGTCCCATGCTTCACTTTTTATCTTACCATATTTTTCTTTTTTCTAAAATACATAAAAAATTAAATTACAGTCATTTTAACATAATAATTAAATAAAAATACAGCTTAGCACTTGACAATATAGTGTATTTTTGGTATTATTTTAAAAGTCTTTGCATAATATATATAAAATAAAAAAATGCAGGTATAGTTTAATGGTAAAATAAAACCTTGCCAAGGTTTAGTTGCGGGTTCAATTCCCACTACCTGCTCCATATGGCGAGTTAGCCAAGCGGTAAGGCACGAGTCTGCAAAACTCTGATGATCGGTTCGACTCCGATACTCGCCTCCACTAAAAAATCTTGTAACGATTTAAGATACTAAGTTACAAGATTTTTATTTTTAAAAATTAATATTATTAAATAATATCAATAAATAAAATTTTACATGTTCGCTTGTTTTTTCTAAAAAAATATTATATACTTATGAACATAGAAAATGAGAATAAGCAGATGTGGTTTACCTCCAACAAGGAGGTGAGGCGTATGGTAGAAATAAAAACATTATTATTAATAATAAAATTACTTTTTGCTGGTCTTGTATCAGTAACTATCATTGCGTTTGCCTTAGTTATAGCATTAGTTGTAATTATTAGCAAACAATAAAAACCAATAAAAAACACATCTGTAATTTGACCGTTGCTGATGTGTTTTTTACATATCACAATAGGTGAACCACGTTTGTGGTTTCTCCATTTCCTATAATTATTATACACAGATTTATAGAAAAAGTCAAATAATTTTCAAAATAAAATTAAATGTGTTAAAAAAGTGTTAAAATAAAATATATTAATACTTAAAAGTCAGTATATAAGCTAGTTAGGAGAATTAGTCTATACGGACTATACCTCCAAAAAAAATCTTGTAACTATTTAAAATGCTAAGTTACAAGATTTTGTTTTATAATAAATTATATTTATAAATAGATTTACTTTTTTGTACTTTTAGTTTCTTTTTTTATATCATCTATTTCTTTTGGATTCCATTTTTCTCCTAGCTTAGGCTTATTCCAAGAAATATAATCACAAGATTTTGGATTATTTTCACAAATATAATATGTTCTTCTCTTCTTGGTTTTTCTTACTTGAACCTTTCCACCACACTTAGGACATGGAACATCTATATATTCTATAATAGGTTTTGTATTTTTACATTCTGGATATCCTGGACAAGCTAAAAATTTACCATATCTACCATACTTATAAACCATCATTCTACCACATTTATCACAAGGAATATCTGAGACTTCTTCTTCTATTTCTACATGTTCTAGATTCTTTTCTACTTTATCTAATTCTTTCTTAAATGGTCCATAGAACTGTCTTATCATCTTCTTCCATTGTTCTTTTCCCTCTGCAATTTCATCAAACTCATTTTCTATTTTCGCTGTAAATTCGACATTAATTATATCTGTAAAATTATCTGTCAATAATTTATTAACTACTTTTCCAAGTTCTGTAGGGACTAATTGTCTTTGTTCTTTTTCAATATAATGTCTTTCTAAAATAGTAGTTATAGTTGGTGAATATGTACTTGGTCTGCCTATTCCTTTTTCTTCTAAAGCTTTTACTAAACTAGCTTCTGTATATCTTGGTGGCGGTTCTGTAAAACTTTGTTTTGGATTAACTTTTAATTTCTTTACTTCTTGATTTTCTTCTAAATCTGGAAGCATTCCTTTTTCTTCTTCTTTATCCTCTTCACCTTCAACATATAAAATCATAAAACCTTTAAATTTTAGGCTTTGACCATTTGCTTTAAAAGTATAACTATTTGCATCAATAGTAACAGCCATAGTATTATATATAGCAGATGACATTTGGCTTGCCATAAACCTATTATAAATTAATTTATATAGCTTATATTGGTCTTTTGTTAAAGAATCTTTAATACTATCTGGTTCTAGTTCTGCATATGTAGGCCTAATTGCCTCATGTGCATCTTGAGAATCTTTACTTGTTTTATAATACCTATTTTCATAATATTCTTCTCCGTAAGTAGCTATAATGTATTCCTTAGCAGCTTTTCTTGCTTCTTCTGAAATTCTTGTTGAATCTGTTCTCATATAAGTAATTAGACCAACTGTTCCTCTAGTATCTATTTTTATTCCTTCATATAACATTTGAGCAATTGACATAGTTTTCTTTAATGTAAAACCTAATTTTCTTGATGCTTCTTGTTGCATAGTACTTGTTGTAAAAGGTGGTGCTGCATTTCTTTTCTTTTCACCTTTTTTCACTTCTTGCACTATATATTTTGCTTTATCTATGTTTTTTAAAATTTCATCTGCTTCTTCTTTATTGTGTATTTCTTGTTTTTTACCATCTTTACCATAAAATTTTGCTTCAAATTGTTTCTTAGAATTTTGATCTTCTAAATTAACAAATATATTCCAATACTCTTCTGGTACAAATTTATCTATTTCATCTTCTCTATCTACTATTAGTTTAACAGCAACTGATTGGACACGTCCTGCTGACAATCCTCTTTTTACTTTTTTCCACAAAAGCGGACTTATTTTGTATCCCACTATCCTATCTAGTACTCTTCTTGCTTGTTGTGCATCTACTAAATTAATATCTATTCTTCTTGGTTCTTTAATCGCTTTTTTTACTGCTCCTCTTGTTATTTCATTAAATGTTACTCTTACTATCTTATCTTTATCATCATTTAATATTGTGGCTAAATGCCAAGCTATTGCTTCTCCTTCACGATCGGGGTCAGTAGCAAGATAGATTTTCTTTGCACTTTTAGCATCCTTTTTTAATGATTTTATTAAATCTCCCTTTCCTCGAATATTTATATATTCTGGTTCAAAATCATTTTCAATATCAACACCTAATTTTGATTTTGGTAAATCTCTTACATGTCCCATAGATGCTACTACCTTAGTACTACCTCCTAGAAACTTTTTTATTGTATTGGCCTTAGCTGGCGATTCTACTATTATTAATTTATCAGCCATATATGCCTCCTTATTAGTTATCCATTTTATCTTAAGATATTTTAGCCTAATTTTTAGCATTTTGCAAGCTTTTTATAAGAATTTTTGTTTTGCTATATATAGAATGAACTTTTTAAAAAATCTGAAATAACATCTTGAACACAGATAGGTGTTACTTCATTATTTTTCAAAACATTTAATAATTCATCAATTTTTTGCTCATTATCAGATAAATATTTTATTGTTTCATCTTCTACATTTGTATTAGTTTCAATATACTCTGTTTTAACTATTTTTATTCCATATTTTGCATTATTATTTTTAACAAATTCATCTTCATTAATTACTTTATAATATTCTAATTTTATAGGATAATTTATTTTTGCTTCTTGTAACTCTTCTTTTTTAATGAAAGTACCTCCAAAAAAAATATTCAAATTCACCCCTCCTCTTTTGTGTAGCACCTTTTAATAATACTATTAAAAAACCTAGTTTGCAAGAACTTTTCATCGCAAGTTTTTACAAGTTTCGATGTTTTTTTTATCTTTTAAATGTTATAATATAATAAATTACAATTTCATTCTTCTTGTTTATTATTCTAAAAATTTCTGTTAATCAAAAATAGTAGTAATTTCTATATTACTACTACTTTCTTTTATACTTTATCTATATTTTTCACTTCATTTTCTTGTTGTTTTTCTATATCTTTATTTTTTAATGTAACATATAATTCTGTTACAGTTGCAGCTTTATATGGATTTACATATAAAATATTTAGTATTCCAAAAGTAAATAAAGATAATAAATCCCACAATAAAAATGATAAATCTAAAATAAAAGTTTTCCATTTATTATGTCTCATCATTTCTTTTGATATCCTAAATGCTTCTTTTTTTTCTATCTTAGGATTATCTGCTAATATATATGGTATCATTCTATATTCATATGATTTAATAAATCCTCCTATAATTGTTAAATACCATAACAGATTATATATATCTTTTAGAAACATTATTTTAGCGACATTTTTCCAATTTCCTCTTTTGAATATTTCCTTCATGACCCCCATTTTAGTATTTTCTTTTTTCCTTGCTTCTAAAAAGTATTTCTTACTTGATACAATTAATGGCTCAGCAAGTATAATTATGTATGCTATAGCAATAAGTGCAATTAAAATAAAACCTACTCCTAATCCTGTCTCTTTTATCTTAAATAACTCTATTGAATCCCAGATTCTAAACAAATATTTTTGTTGCTTAGTCATATTGTTAATATTTGCCTTTGCCATTTCTAATATTTTTAATTGTGTATCACTTAATTCCGATTTCTTAGTATCTAATTTTTCTTCATTTTTGTTTTCATCTTCTATATTTTCTTGGACTACTTCATTATCGGCTACTAAATTTTCTTGTTTCATTACATAATTTGGATCAATAGAATCTCCTTCTTGCCATATTCCTATAGTAGAATTTCTAAATTCTCCAGTTAACAATGCAATTATAAAACAAACTATTATAGCTGTCCAATAATTTTTCTTAATAACATTTTTTGCTTTTATCTTAAGCTCTTTTCTTTTCCACATTATAAATTCTCCTAAACTTAAAAGTTTATTTTATTATAAACTAACTCTAATTCTTAAGCAAGTAATTTTTTATATTCCTTATATTTAGGCATATTTTTTTCTACTAGATTCCAGAAACTTTTAGAATGATTCATATAAATTAAATGGCACATTTCATGTAAAACAACATATTCTATCGCTTTTTCGTCCTTTGTTGCAAGTTTTAGATTTATTGATATATTCTGATTACTTGAACAGCTTCCCCAAGCATATTTTAAATCTCTTATTCTAACTTTCTTAGGTCCTTTTCCTAATATCTTAGAATACTTATAAATAGTTTCCTTTACTATTTTTTGTAATTTTTCTACATCTTCTTTTTCTACTTTTTCCTCTTTTTCCTTTTTTACCTTATTTTTACTTTTTTCTAAACTTTCATATATCCATTTTGCTTTTTTATTCAAAAATTCTTCTATGTACTTATTAGCAAGTCTTTGTGGAGCTTTTACAATAACTTCTCCATTTTTTATATAAATATATAAATTCTTTATTCTTGATCTTTGTAATATATATGGTATAGTTCTACCTTCATATTGTATTTCTATCATAAAATCTTCCTCTTATTTTTTTATATCTTTTAAATTTAAATAATGCCCAGCATTCATTTTCCCTGCTCTTGTTATTTTATTATATCCATATTTATTTTTCAAGTCATCTATTACTTTATCTATTTTTTCTTGTTTTTCATTATCACTATTGTTAAATAAAGATAACTGCATTTGCTCTTTTTCTATTAAATTATCAACTCTAACACCGACTAATCTTATAGCCATTGGTTTATGAAACATTTCGTTTACTAATTCCTTTGCTATTCTTGCTATTTCCTTTGTTGATGCAGTTGCTTCTGGTAATTTTTTTTGGTGCGATGTATCTTCAAAATTTTTTGTCCTTAACTGTACATTAACAGTTCTAGCAAGCATATCATATTTTCTTAATCTAAAAGAGACCTGTTCTGCCAAAGCAAGTACAATCTCTTCTAATTTTTCTATCTCTGTTATATTATCTGGAAGTGTAATAGAATTTCCTATTCCCTTTGGCTTTTCCTTTTCAAAATGCACACTAGAATTATCTATTCCATTTGCATATTCCCACATCATTATTCCATGTTTTCCAAATTTTTTATGTAATAATTCTTTATTTGCTTTTGCTAGGTCTCCAATTGTCCTTATTTGCATATTTAAAAGTTTTGGTACTGTTTTCTTTCCTAACATGAATAATTCTGATACTGGAAGTGGCCACATTTTAGTTTGTATCTCTTCTTCAAATAGTGTATGTACTCTATCTGGTTTAGTAAAATCAGATGCCATTTTTGCTAAAAGTTTATTATGTGCTACTCCAACATTTACAGTAAAACCTAGTTCTTCCTTTACTCTTCTATTTATCTCTTTTGCCTTATTTAATAAAGTATCTCCCATTAAATAATCAGTCATATCTAAAAAACATTCATCTATACTAAATCTTTCTATTTTATCGGTATACTCAGATAACAATTTAAATAAACTATCTGAATATTTCCTATATACTTTAAAATTAGAAGGGTATATTTTTATTCCTGGACATTTTATTTTTGCTTGATAAATAGTATCTGCTGTTTTCACACCACATTCTTTTGCTTTCATACTTTTAGCTAAAACTATACCAGATCTTTTGGTTTCATCACCACCAATAATTGCTGGAATTTCTCTTATATCAATATTTTCTCCATTCTTCAACATTTCAACAGCTGTCCAACTTAAAAAAGCATTATTAACATCCACGTGTAATATTTGTTTTTTCATATTATCACCGATTTTATTATAGAATTTTTGTTTGGTTTTGTCAATATATTTTTTCTTTTTTATTTAAATATTACTTTTATTGTTATATAATACTTTTGGGTGATTTTATGAATGAAAAAATAGAAAAATTTAAAGAAATAATATATAAAAGTAATAATATAGTCTTTTTCGGAGGTGCTGGAGTTTCTACTGAAAGCGGTATTCCTGATTTTCGTAGCAAAGACGGATTATATAATCAAAAATATAAATTTCCACCTGAAGAAATTTTAAGTCATCATTTCTTTTATACCAATACTGAAGAATTTTTTAAGTTTTATAAAGATAAAATGAACTCTTTAAAATTCAAGCCAAATATCACACATTTAAAGTTAGCTAGATTAGAAAAAGAAGGTAAGCTTAAAGCAATTGTTACTCAAAATATTGATGGACTCCATCAAAAAGCTGGATCTAAAACAGTTTATGAGTTACATGGAAGCGTTATGCGTAATTATTGTGTGAAATGTCATAAATTTTACGATGCTAACTTTGTCTTTAATTCTAAAGGTGTTCCTCACTGTGAATGTGGTGGAATTGTTAAACCTGATGTTGTCTTATATGAAGAGCCTCTAGATGAAGAAATTTACACAAATTCAATAAAAGCTATTTCATCTTGTGATACTTTAATTATTGGTGGTACTTCACTTACTGTTTATCCTGCAAGTGGATTAGTAAGATATTTTAACGGAAAAAATTTGATATTAATTAATAAATCTATTACTCCATTTGATAATATGGCAAACCTTGTTATTAATGAATCTTTAGGAAAAGTTTTTTCTTATTTATAAAGCAACAAAACATATAAAGAAGCAATTTTGCTTCCTTATATGTTTTTATTCTTTATATAACTATCTTTAAATTCTGATTTTAAAATATCCATACTTATTACATCATAATATTTACCGTTTATATATTCACATTCTCTTCTTCTTCCATATTGTTTAAAACCGGCCTTTTCATAACATCTAATTGCTCTTTTGTTAAAAGACATTACATGTAATTGTATTTCATGCAAGTTTAAATAGTTAAATCCGTAATCTAATAATAGTTTTATTGTATCTAGCCCATACCCCTTATTTCGTTCTTTTTTATCTCCTATAAATATTCCAAGTGTTGCAATTCTATTTTTTGAATTTATTTTGTGAATCCCACAATTTCCTATAAGTTTATCATTTTCTAAAGATACTATTCCAAATATTTGATTTAATTTATCCTCTATGCTACCTTCTAACCATTTTTTCTCATTTTCTACTGTATATATTTGACTACTTCTTCCTAAATAATCTGTTGTTCTAAAATCATTCATCCATTCTGTATACCTTTCCACATCTTCTACACTTATTGGTGATAAGTATACATGTTCTCCTATTAATTTTTTAAAATATTTCATATTTATTCCT
>CALXAY010000009.1 GCA_944386415.1 uncultured Clostridia bacterium
GGAGAAAATGAAATAAAAATAGCTGTTATAATAGGACCAGAAGGTGGAATAAGCCTTAAAGAAGTAGAAATGATAAAAGAAAATGATAATGTAGTTACTGTTACACTTGGAAAAAGAATATTAAGAACAGAAACAGTAGCATTAAATATATTAAGTATTATAATGTATGAGTTAGACGGTTAGGAGGAAATAATGAATACAATATTCAAGAATCTGTTAAAAGCAATAGGAGTAATGATATATTTTATTGTACTAAATTTTGCTTATACAAGAATGAATACAGATAGGTTAATGAATGATATAGAGGTGTTTGCTGGAATATTTCTAGTGGTAGGTTTATTAATGTTAGAAAGAGCATATAAAAAAGATAGTGGTAATATGGCTTTAAGTGGTATAGAACTTTTATGCTTATCTGTGCATTCATTATCAATTAATCATGTAATTACTTTTTACCAATATGACTTTAGGTTTTATTTACTTTCCTCTTCTTACGTATTTGCAATTTATTATGTATTAAAATCAATAATTATATATACAAAAGAAAAAAGACAATATCTAAAGAATTTAAGTGATATATCAGAAATAGTAAAAGAAGAGCCAATAAAAAAAGAAGCTAAAAAGAGAAGAAAAGTAAAAAGTGTAAAACAAAAAGAAGAAATAAAAGAAAGTACCTCAAAAAACAAAAAAGAAGCAAAGACAGAAGATAAAAAACAAGAAAATAAGAAACAAATAAATGAAAACAAAAAAGACAATAATATTGAAAAATCAAGAAAAGAAAAAAAGATTGTAAAAAATAAAGTAGAGAAAAAAGAAGAAAAGAAAAAAGATAATAAAAAGAAAAGTAATAATTAAAAAAAGAGGTATCAAATAATGATTAAAAGTATGACAGGTTATGGAAAAGCAAGCCTAGAAAAGAACTTAAGAAAATATCAAATAGAAATAAAAAGTGTAAATCATAGATATTTAGATATAGCAGTAAAAATGCCAAGAGCATTAAGTTATCTAGAAGAAACGATAAAAAAAGAAATATCTAAATGTGTAAAAAGAGGAAAGATTGATATATTTATAACGTTTCAAAATAATTCTATGGAAGGAAGAGAAATCAAAATAAATACACGGCTTAGCAAAAGGATATATTAAAAATCTAAGAAAACTAGCAGAAGAAGAAAATTTGTTATCTGATTTGCAAGTAAATGATATAGCAAGATATCCAGATGTATTAACAATACAAGATAGTCAAGATGATGAAATAATTAAACTTGAAATGATAGAAGTAATAAAAAATGCAACAGAAAGCTTAGTAAATATGAGAAAAGTAGAAGGAGAAAAAATTGCAAAGGATTTAAAGAACAGACTAGATGAGATACAAAAAAAAGTAAATGAAGTATCTAAATTTTCTACTGGACTTATTGAAGAATATGTAGTAAAATTAGAAGAAAGAATAAAACAGATTCTAAAAGACCAAGAAATAGACAAGTCAAGATTAGCTGAGGAAGTTGTAATTTACGCAGATAAATGTTCTATAGAAGAAGAAATAACGAGATTAAATAGTCATATAGAACAATTTAATGAGTTGTTAAATTCAAACGACGCGGTTCGGGAAAAAATTAGACTTTATAATACAAGAGATGAATAGAGAGACTAATACAATAGGCTCAAAGTCAAATAGCCTAGAAATTACTAATGGTGTGATTGATATGAAAACAGAAATAGAAAATTTAAGAGAACAAGTACAAAATATAGAATAGAAAGGATTGATTTTATGCAATTAGTAAACATAGGATTCGGAAATATTGTTTCGGCACAAAGGATTGTAGCAATAGTAAGCCCAGAATCAGCACCAATAAAAAGGCTTATACAAGAAGCGAAAGATAACAAGACAGCAATAGATGCTACATATGGAAGAAGAACAAGAGCTGTATTAATTATGGATTCAGGTCATATTATACTTTCAGCTGTTCAACCAGAAACGGTAGGTGGAAGAATAGACAAGACTATATCTCCAGAAGAACTTGGAAAACAATTAGCAGAAAGTATGAAAGATAATTTAAAAGGAGTTGATTAAAAATGATGGTAAAACCAACAGTAGCAGAATTATTAACAAAAGCAGATAACAGATATGAGTTAGTTATTGCGACAGCAAGAAGAGCAAGACAAATTGCAGCAGGAGATAAAACAAAAACAGAAGTTAAGGAAACTTCTCCAGTAACTTTAGCTGCAAATGAAATTGCAGAAGGAAAAGTAACAATAGTAGAAGAAGAGAATAAAGAAGATGAACAAGAAAACGGAGAAGAAGAAATATTAGAAAGTAAAGAATAAAAATGAAATGGAGAAAATAATGGAAAAAAAGCATATTATTTCATTAGGAGGAGAATTAGCAAGTGGAAAAGGTACAGTGTCAAAAATCTTAATGGAAAGATTAAATTATACAGTATATAGAAACGGAGACTATTTTAGAAAATTAGCTAAGGAAAGTGGAATGGATGTTACTACTTTTAATGAATATGTAAAAGAACATCCTGAAATAGATAGACAAATAGAAAATAGTGCATCAGAGTATGCAAAAGAACATGATAATTTTATAATAGATGCAAGGCTTCGGATGGTATGCTGTACCACAATCTTTTAAAGTGTATTTAAAGGTTGATATTAATGTTGCGGCAAAAAGAGTATTTGAAGATGAAACAAGAAGAACTACTGAGAGAAAATTTGCTACAATAGAAGAACAAAAAAAGGATATAGAAAAAAGATATAAATTAGAAAATGAAAGGTACTTAGAGTTATATGGTGTCAGAAAAGAAGATGAATCTAATTATGATTTAGTATTAGATACAACAAATTTAACACCAGATCAAGTTGCAGATGTTATAGAAGAAGAATATAAAAAGTGGTTAGAACAATAATTTACTATAAAATTAGTAAAGTGAGATTTTAAAATAAATAAAAGCTCACTTTTTTTCAAAGGAGTTTTAAATGATAGCAGAAGTAATAATAAACAGAACAGCAAAAAAATTAAATAGAACTTTTGATTATGGAGTGCCACAAGAATTAGAAGACCTTATAACAATTGGAAGTAAGGTCTTAGTTCCATTTGGTAAAGGAGAGAAATTAGAAGAAGCTTTTGTAGTAAATTTAAAAGAAAAAACAGAATATGAAGTAAAAAACATAAAGAAGTTAGAAGATAATCTAAATAGTAAACAAATAGAACTTGCAAGATGGATGGCAAAAAGATACTTTTGTAATGTATCAGATTGTATAAAATTAATGCAGGCTCCTGGAACAAGAACCAAAGAAAAAAAGATTCAAGATAAAACAATACAATCAGTTTACTTAAAAAAAGATATAGAAGAAATAGAACTTGATATAGAATTAGGAAAGATAAAATCAGAAAAACAAAAAAGAATAATTAATTTTGTAAAAGACAATGAAGGTGTAACTATACCAGAAATAGAGATTATAACAGATTGTTCAAGAGCAATTGTTAAAACATTAGTAAAAAATGGATATTTAGAATTACTTGATAAAAAGATAGAAAGAGATCCTTTGAAAAATAAAAATATAGAAAAAACAAATTTTTTAAAATTAACAGAAGAACAAACAGTAGCATTTAAGAAAGTAAAAGAAGCAATTGATAATAATATTTATAAAAGATTTTTATTATATGGTGTAACAGGTTCACGGAAAAACAGAAGTGTATTTACAATTAATTGAAGATGTTATAAAACAAAAAAGAACAGCAATAGTACTAGTTCCAGAAATATCATTAACACCTCAAATGTTAGATAGATTTATATCTAGATTTGGAAAACAAAAAATAGCAATAATACATAGTAAATTATCTTTAGGTGAAAGATATGATGAATGGAATAGAATAAGAGAAAAAAAAGCAAAAATAATAATAGGAGCAAGGTCTGCTATATTTGCACCTGTGGATAATTTAGGAATTATTATAATAGATGAGGAACATGATAGTTCTTATAAGTCAGAGTCAAATCCAAAGTATGACGCAAGACAGGTTGCAAAATATATAGCAAAACAAAATAGTTGTCCATTACTTTTAGGAAGTGCAACACCAGACTTAGGTGACTTTTATAGGGCAAAAGAATTAAATAAAATAACTTTATTAGAATTAACAAAAAGAGCAAATAAATCAAGTCTTCCAAAAGTTACAATAATAGATTTAAAACAAGAACTTGCAAATGGAAATCGTTCAATGCTTAGTCGAGAATTATATAGTTCTATTGAAGAAAATCTAAAAGAGAAAAAACAAACAATACTATTTTTAAATAGAAGAGGATATTCAACTTTTGTAATGTGTAGAAATTGTGGTTATACTATTAAATGTAAGAATTGTAATATAAGTCTTACATATCATAGTTATGAGAAAAAATTAAAATGCCATTATTGTGGATATGAAGAACCATTAGCTACAGTTTGCCCAGAATGTGGTAGTAACAAAATACGTTATTTTGGGACAGGAACACAAAAGTTAGAAGAAGAAATACATAGGAAGTTTCCAAAAGCAAGTACAATAAGGATGGATATAGATACAGTAACAAAGAAAAATTCACATGAAGAAATTTTAAAAAAATTTAGAGATGAAAATATAGACATATTAATAGGAACACAAATGGTAGTAAAAGGACATCATTTCCCAAATGTAACATTAGTTGGGGTAATTGCAGCAGACAGTTCTTTAAATATAGATGATTATAGAGCAAATGAAAGAACATTTGAGATTCTAACACAAGTAGCAGGAAGAGCAGGAAGAGAAAAAGACAAGCCTCGGGAAAGTTATAATACAAACTTATAATCCGGATAACTTTAGTATATTATGTAGCAAGAAACAAGATTATAAAATGTTTTATGATACAGAAATCTTAATACGTAAACAGTTGAAATATCCACCATTTTGCGATATAATAGTAATTGGATTTAATGGATTAAATGAAAAAGAATTAATAGATATAGGTAATAAAACTTATAGTTATTTAAAAGAACATTTAGGTAATGGAGAAGAAAATAAAGAATTTAAAATTTTTAAACCAATGCCAGCGCCTATTGATAAAATACAAAATAGATATCGTTATAGGATAATTATAAAAGGTGTTATGAATAAAAAAGCAAATGATGTTTTAAATAATTATTTAAAAAAGGTTTATCAGAAAGATTTAAAAGATGTAAGAATATCTATTGATGTAAATCCGAATAATATGGCATAGCTGTTTTTAGGACGGGCTCAAAAAACAGCTTTAGAAATAAATAAAATGATAAAAAATAAAAGATAAGTAAAATTAATCATAGCTGTTTTTTGAGCCCGTCCTAAAAAACAATAGTGAAGAAAGGAGAGAAAATATAGGATGGCAATAAGAAATTTAAGATATGAAGGAGACGAGATATTAAAAAAGAGATCAAGAGAAGTTCTAGAAGAAGATATTTCTACCGAAAAAATACAAACTCTAATAGAAGATATGATAGAAACAATGCACAAATTTAATGGGGTAGGATTAGCAGCAGTACAAGTGGGAGTACTAAAAAGATTGATAGTAATAGATTTATATGATGATAAAGGACCAATTGTTCTTATAAATCCTATTATAATAAAAACAAAAGGAGAACAAGAAGTAGAAGAAGGATGCTTAAGTTTTCCAAATCAATTTGCAAAAGTAATAAGACCTGCTGAAGTTGTTGCAGAATATATAGATAGAAATGGAAAGAAAATGAGAGTTCATGCAAAAGAGTTATTAGCACAAGCAATAGCTCATGAGGTAGATCATTTAAATGGAGAACTTTTTATAGATAAAATATTGCCTGGAACATTAGAATATATAGAGCCAGAAGATTCTAAAGAATAATAAAACGTGAAAGGAAGAAATGTATGAAGATAATTTTTATGGGAACTCCGGATTTTGCAAAGGAGAGTTTAGAAGCAGTTTATAATGCTGGACATGAAATATTAACAGTTGTAACAAATCCAGATAAGAAACAAGGAAGAGGTATGAAATTAAAACCATCTCCTGTTAAAGAATTTGCTTTAGAAAAGGACTTAAATATAATGCAACCTGAAAAGGTAAGAAAAAATGAAGAGTTTATTAATGAAATAAAAAAAATAAATCCTGATGTAATATGTGTTGTAGCTTATGGGAAAATTTTACCAAAAGAAATATTAGAAATTCCAAGGTATGGATGTGTTAATGTACATGGCTCACTGCTTCCAAAATATAGAGGTGCTGCACCAATACAATGGGCAGTACTAAATGGGGATAAAGAAACAGGAATTACTACTATGTATATGGATGAAGGAATGGATACTGGAGATATGATTTTAAAAGAAAAGGTAGAAATTGGTGAAGATGAGACAACAGGTGAATTATGGGATAGACTATCAAAAGTTGGAGGAAATCTTTTAGTGAGAACTCTAAATGAGATAGAAAAAGGAAATGCTCCAAGAATAAAACAAGGAGATGAATTTTCTTTAGCTCCAATGATAGATAAGAAAATGGCTAAGATAGATTGGGAAAAAAAGACTGCAAAAGAAATCAAAAATTTAGTTAGAGGGTTAAATCCTATTATGGGAGCTTATACATTTTTAGAAGGAAAGAAAATAAAATTTTGGAAAGTGGACGTTATAAATATAGATAAATTAGATGTTAAAGAAGAAAAATTAAACAATGGAACTGTTTTAGTGTCAAATCCTAAAGACGGATTACTTATAAAGGCTAAAGATGGAGTAATAAAAGTTATAGAAATACAAGGTGAAAATGCAAAGAAAATGCCAACTTCTGATTTCTTAAGAGGAAATAAAATAAAAGAATTTAAAGTATTTGAGTAATATAACTAAAGAAAAATGAATAGATAAAAAAATAAAGATAAACTTTACAATAATAAATAATTAATTTTAATAAAAGTCTAGTAAAGTCTAGACTTTTGTTTTTATTTTATGTATAATAATTAAGAAATGAAAATTCGGAGGTCTTCAAAATGTATGAAAGAAGTGCGATTGTTTTAGAAAATTACTTTGGAAAAATATTAGGTCTAAACAAAGAAAACAACTTGAAAAATAATTATGATAATTACAATCGAATGATAGACGAAATAAAAGAATACCAAAGAATCATAGGAGAAGAAGAAAGTGTAATAGAAAAGTTTGATGAATCAGCTTCTGAAATAGAAGGAATACAAAATAAGGAAAAGAAGATTCATGAAATAAATGTTAAAGTAGAAGAAGAAAGAAACGAGCTTTTCAATGATTTAAGTGAAAATACTAGTTCAATAGATCAAAAATTACAAAAAATAGAAGAAACAATCGATAGAAATAATGAAAATTTAAAAGAATTAAGAGAAAAATATGTAAAAGCATTAATTATATTTATAGAAAGACAAAGAGAAAGAAATAAATATGCACGTATGCACAGAACATCTGAAACAAGTTATTTAAGTTTATTAAAACAAGTCAATATTTCTTTTGAAAAGTTTGATACAAAACAAATTCAAAATGCTAAAAAATTTATTGATAATTACAAAATATATAATGATGAATTAATAGAAATAATGCTAAAAAATGGAAGAAATGAAAGAGTTCCATTTGATGAGGAAGTAATAAAAATAGCAGTTGAGGAAAGAAGTAAAATTGCTAAAGAAGAGACAGAGTTATATATTAGTATATATGAAAGAATGAAGAGATTACTTGCAGAAGTAAATAGTAGTGGAACAGTAAAATTGGCTAAATCAGAAAAAGTTTTAAGAGATGTAAGTGTAAAATTAGCTTTCTTACAAGCAAAAAAAGAATATATAGTGGTATTTTTAGATAATGAGAGAATGTCTGCTATGAATGGAAAAAAAGCACATAGTAGATTGATGGATGATGCTTGTAAAAATTTTATATTAGATATAAAACAAATTGATAATTTATATGAATTAGTAAAAAAAGAAACAATGGGAAAAGCAACAAAGAAAGCATATAAAGAATTGTATAATAAAACATATTTAAAAGAAATTGAAGAAAAAGAAAAAGATTTTGAAGAAGAAGCTACAAATATAAAAATAAATATGGGAACGCTAATTAATTCTAACTATTGGAGAATTGAAGGAATTAAAAATGTGTATAATACATTTCAAGAAGAAGTTAGCGAGAAATTTGATAAAGATTTATCAGAATATCGTATTGAAGAAATAAATGATGTAGTAGAAGAAAAAAAAGAAACTGGAAAATCAAAAATAAAAACATTAAAACTAGAAGATGTAGTTAACAACTATAATGAGGATGATTATTATAAAGATAATGATAAACAAGATAATAGTGATGAAAGTGACTTTTATGATAATGATGATTATGATGATAATGATGATGATGAGAACGATGATAGTGAATATCAAGATGTAGTATTTGATGAAGAGGAAGAAGAAGCTGAACAAGGTTATAAGGATGAAAAATATGAGGATGATTTAGAACCATATAAATATTCTTATGATGATGACGAAGATGAAGATTATTTTGACTATGATGATGAAGACGAAGACGATGAAGATGATGAAGAAAAAATGATAATAGATGATGATGAAATAACAGAAGAAAAAATAGATCAAATAATAAAAAATAGTAGAAAAGGTAAAAAAAGAAAAGAAGGAAAACAAGAAATAGGATTATTTGGCAAATTATTTAAAAAATAAGGAGATTGTTGAGATATGATAAAAATAGAAAATGTATCTAAATCATATGTTAAAGGGCAAAAATCAATTGATAATTTGAATTTGGAAATAAAAGATGGAGAAATTTTTGGATTCTTAGGTCCAAATGGAGCTGGAAAAACAACAACAATAAAAATGATAACAGGAATATTAAATCCAGATGAAGGAGACATTTTTATTGATGGTAAAAGTATAACAAAAGAATCTTTAGAGGCAAAAAGAGAATTTGGATTTGTTCCAGATAGTCCAGACATGTTTTTAAAGCTAAAAGGAATTGAATACTTAAACTTTTTAGCAGATATATATGAAATACCAAATGAAATAAGAAAAGAAAGAATAGAAGGATTAACAAAAAAATTTGAAATATATGACAATTTGAATAGTGAAATACAAAGTTATTCTCATGGTATGAGACAAAAAGTAGTTATTTGCGGAGCATTATTAAATAATCCAAGAAATTGGATACTTGACGAGCCAATGACAGGATTAGATCCAAAATCATCACATGATTTAAAAGAAATGATGAAAGAGCATAGTAAAAATGGAAATACAGTATTTTTTTCAACACATGTATTAGAAGTGGCAGAAAAGCTTTGCGATAGAGTAGGAATCATAAATAAGGGTAAGCTGGTATTTGTTGGAACACACGAAGAAATGAAAAATAAATTCAAAGAAAATAAATCTTTGGAAGATTTATTCTTGGAGATAACAGAAAATGAAGAGTAAAGTAATATCTTTAACAAAAGTAATTTTAAAAAATTCTTTTCAAAATATGGAATCTGCTAAATCTATAAATGAAAATAAAAATAAGAAATCAATAGGTGTTATTATTTTATATATTTTTGTATTTCTATATTTAGCAGGAATAATAGGTGTATTTAGTAATGGGTTAATAAAAGAATTAATAGAAATAAATCAAGAGCAAATGTTTTTGGGATTAAATTTACTTGTAATAGCAGGTTTTGTTTTAATACAAAGTATTTTTTCAGCAATAAACATATTATATTATTCAAAAGATAATGAATATATTTTACCATTACCAATAAAACCAAGCCAGATTGTAGCTAGTAAGACAAATGTATTATTACTTACAGAATATTTTATAGTAGCAATAATTGGATTAATACCATTTACTATATATGGAATACTAACATCTGCAAATATTTTATATTATATTGCGATGCTAATTGTATTAGTAGCATTTCCAATTATACCAGTATTAATATCAAGTTTACTTGTATTAATTGTTATGAGTTTTGCAAAATTTGCTAAAAATAAAAATAGATTCCAACTAATTGCAACTATATTTATATTAATAGTTGTATTTGTAGTATCTTTTACAATGAGTGATACAAGTACTACTCCTGAACAGTTAATAGAGATGGTAACTAAAGCAAATGGATTAGTAGAAACACTAAAAGGTTCTTTTCCAACATTGGGAATGGCTATTGATGGTTTAGCAAATGAAAGTATTGGAAGCCAGATATTTAATTTGTTCTTGCTAGTTATTATAACAACAATAATATATATTATTTATATAGCAATTGGTCAAAAGCTTTATCTAAAAGGAGCAGTAGGAAGTTTAGCTAGTGGAAAGAAAACTAATAGAAAATTAAACGAAAGAAAAGCATTTAAGAAAAGTTTGATTGCTAGAACTTATATAGGAAAAGAATTTAAAACATTGATTAAAAATCCAATATTTTTTATGCAATGTGTACTACCTGCAATATTATTTCCAATATTAATAATAGGACTTTTATTTGTAGGAATAAAAGGTGAGCAAAATGGTGTACCTACAGATATTGCAGAAATGGTAACAAATAAAACATCATTGTATTTAGCAATAGGAATATTATGTGCCATACAGTTTTTCTTAATGTTTATATATATTTCAGTAACAGCAATATCTAGAGATGGACAAAATGCAGTGTTTATGAAATATATACCAGTACCTTTAATGAAACAAATAGATTTTAAAGTGATACCAAATATAGTAATGACAACATTTATGAATATTATTACTATTATAATTGTACAATATTTATTTAAATTACCAATTATATATCTATTTTTAATTACAATAGCAGGTATTGCTATGGGGATACTTCAGAGTTATGTTTCAATAATAGTAGACCTAAAAAAACCAAAATTAGAGTGGAGTTCTGAATATGCTGTAGTAAAACAAAATATGAACTTAATTTGGCCTGTACTATTAGGAATGTTAAATATCACAATAATGATAATTTTAGCAATAAGCTTAGGAAAATTTATAAATAGTTATATATTTATAATAATGATTGCAATAATATATTTACTTTTAACAGTAGCTGTTAGAAAATACATACAAAAAAATGTAGAGAAATTATTTGAAAAGATTTATTAAGAGTAAGAAAATAAAAAAGAGCCTAAATTATTTGACAAGAAGTTTAATAAGGATGGTTCTTTTTTATATATTAAAAAAAGTGTTTAATATAATAAAATCTATATGAAAGTAGGTGATAAACATTATGGATATAATAGAAATTGCTAAAAAAATAGAAGAAGCAGGAGGAAGGCTTTACTTAGTTGGTGGAGCAGTTAGAGATAAAATATTAGGAAGAAAGAATTATGATGAAGATTATTGTGTAACAGGATTAAGTGGTAATGAATTTATTAAATTATTTCCATTAGCTAAAATTCAAGGAAAATCATTTCCAGTATTTAGATTAGAGGAAAAAGAATTTGCTATTGCTAGAAAAGAGAAAAAAGTAGGTCTAGGACATAAAGAGTTTGAAATTATATATGGTAAGGAAATAAGCTTAAAAGAAGATTTAGAAAGAAGAGATATAACAATAAATGCGATGGCAGAAGATGTACTTTCAGGAGAACTATTTGATTACTTTGGAGGTAAAGAAGATTTAAGAAAAGGAGTAATAAAAGCAGTAAGCTCACATTTTGCAGAAGATCCATTAAGAGTATATAGAGTGGCTAGATTTAGTGCTGTTTTAGGATTTGATGTGGATGATAAAACTATAGATATGATGAAAAAATTAAAATCTGAACTTTTGTATTTATCTAAAGAAAGAGTATTTGAAGAGTTTAAAAAAGCTTTAAGCTCAAACAAACCTTCTATTTTTTTTGATGTACTAAGAAAAGCAGATGTGCTCGATGTACATTTTAAACCAATATATAAATTAATAGGAGCATTGCAACCAGAAAAATATCATCCAGAGGGTGATAGCTATAATCATACAATGATTTGCTTAGATAAATCATGTGAGTATACAAATGATTTAAAAATACGTTTTAGTGTATTAGTTCACGATTTAGGTAAAGGTGAAACACCAAAGCAAGAATATCCACACCACTTTGGTCATGAAGAAAGAGGAGTAGAAATAGTTAAGAAATTTTCTTATGATTTAGGAGTACCAAATGCTTGGAAAAAATGTGGTATAGTAGCAGCAAGAGAACATATGAGAGGTGGAATATTTAATAAGATGAAGCCTTCTAAAAAAGTGGAATTTATAGAAAGAGTTGATAAATCTTATTTAGGATTAGATGGATTACAAATAGTGGTAAACTGTGATAAAGGTGGAAGAACAGAAGAAAATTTAGATTTTTCATCTGTTGGTAAGAGGTGTTTAGAAACTATTACAGCAGAAGAAGTAGCTAAAAAACATAATTTAAAACCAGGAATAGAACTGGGAAAAAAGTTACATGAAGAAAGAGTCTTGTGGATTAAAAATTTGACAAAATAGGCAAAAAATGGCATAATATATAATGTTATAAATATTTTAGAAAGAAGGAATTATTGTATGAAGAAATATTATTTTACATCAGAAAGTGTAACAGAAGGACATCCAGATAAATTATGTGATTATATTTCTGATAGTATATTAGACGCGTATTTAGAAAAAGATAAAAATGCAAGGGTAGCAGTAGAAACATTTGCTTCTGGAAATAGAATAACAATAGCAGGGCAAATTTCGGCAAATGGAGAAGTTGATATAGAAGAATTAGTAAGACAAAAAGTAAAAGAAATAGGTTTTGATAATGAAGAAACTGATATGGATTACAGAACTTGTAAAATAGATATAGATATAACAAGACAAAGTCCAGATATAGCATTAGGAGTAGATATAGGTGGAGCAGGAGACCAAGGAATAATGTTTGGTTATGCGTGTAAAGACACAGAAGAATATATGCCATATGCAATTAGTATGGCACACAAATTAGCAAAAAGACTAACAGAAGTTAGAAAAGAAAATATTATAAATTATTTAAGACCAGATGGAAAAACACAAGTAACTGTAGAATATGAAGATGATATTCCTAAAAGAATAGAAACAATATTAATTTCTACTCAGCATTTAGATGGTATAAGTCAGGAGAAAATAAAACAGGATATAGAAAAAGAAGTTATAAGAAAAGTGGTTCCAGAAAATATGATAGATAATAATACTAAAATATATGTTAATCCAACAGGAAGGTTTGTAATAGGAGGACCTCTAGGAGATACAGGGCTTACTGGTAGAAAAATAATAGTAGATACATATGGGGGATACAGTAGGCACGGTGGAGGCTGTTTTTCAGGAAAAGATCCAAGTAAAGTAGATAGAAGCTCTGCATACATGCTTCGTCACATTGCTAAAAATCTTGTAGCAAATGGTTATTGTAAAAAATGTGAAATCCAAATAGCCTATGCAATAGGGATGAAGGAACCTTTATCAATATATATAAATACATTTGGAACAGGTACAAAATCCGAAGAAGAGCTAGTAAATTTAGTAAGAGAAAGCTTTGATTTGACTCCAGATGGTATTATTAAATATCTAGATTTAAAAAGACCTATATATGAAAAAACAACAAATTATGGACATTTTGGAAAAAATAATATGCCATGGGAAAAAATCATAAAGATGTAAAATATTGACATTTGAGAAAATAAGTGTTATAATTAAAGTCTACATATTTGTAGAAAGAGGTGACAGATAATATTTATCTAAACCTCAAAAACGATTCTGCAAAGGCAATATTGGAGGTCTAAATGAAGCAGAACGAAGTTGCTAGACAGTATGCAGTAAAAGAACTCAACCATATGTATGGTTGGCGTAGCAGTGATGCTAAAAACATCATGAACTTGTTTAGGGAGGATGAAAAGACTGCTGTTGAATACATTTCTCTTGAAAGAGTAGCAATGTATCCGCATCATATTCTTGGTGGTTGGACCTGGGGAAGGTTCATGTCTGACATTTTGCTTAAGGAGCCCATCGTACAGCAGATGAATGCTTTTTATGAGGATAACTATCCTAAGTTTAGGAGGATGATTCTTCAAGGAGAGTATGAATCTGATAAGCCAATTTGGGTTGTTATACGAGCAAAAGAGTTGGAAAATGATACGGTCTACCCACTAATTACCAAATATGCTAAGCATGATAGCTGCATTGTGCTGGCAATTAACGAAATCTAATTGATTTTGTGCAAAAGACTTAAAGGTTTTCCTTTAAGTCTTTTGTTTGACGTAGAAATCAAAAAAATGGTATAATAAAATGAGCACTTATTGTAGGAAGAGGTGTTTTATAGAAAGGATGTATCTTTTTTTTGATAGCCTCGTAAAAAGTGCTGTTCTGCAATCAATGAAAAAAGGAGGCAAAATTGGAGCAGAACGATGAAATTATCATTGACAGTGAAACTTTATTTGAAAAGGTAGCAAGTGCGTTACCTGAAGAGCTAGGACTTGCGAAACAAGATGAAGTAGAACGACTAATTAGCCAGCAATATCCGTGGCAATTAAATGATGTAGAGAAAATCTACAGTGGAATTATTACAAAAGAGCCAGAAAGTGAAGAAGAGAAAAGAACTCAAACTGAGCGTCAAAGTTTTCTGGCTTGGCTGGCAGATAAACCACAAAGGGTTTATATTATGAGTGCATTTCAAGACCTTCTTCAGTCATATTCACAGTTGCACAAATTAAGAGAACTTCTTGAAGCTTTTTATAATGGCGGTGAATATGAAAAGATGACTGAGGAACTAATGAAGTATGAAGATCGTGCAACTGAAATTCCTCTGATTATGGTTGTTGACAATCAAGAAGAGGATGAAAGAATTGTACATTCGGAGATTCGCAAAGTTTGGTTTCCAAAGCTCAACAAGAAAAAGTCCGTCATTGTCGTGGTAATTGACAAAAGTAAACTTATGTCAATGGAGCAAGAATAATTGTTCTAAATATATAGTTTACTAAGCACAAAACTAGAACCCAAGTTTTTGTACATGGGTTCTAGTTAATTTTTAAATAAGTTTTTTGAACATATAATTTATTAGCAAAAGATTGAACGACGTTACGAAGTAAATATTGTTCTTTAGATAATTTATCATTATTAATATAACTCTCTCCAGTAAAAGTCATTTTAATTGCTTTTTCGAGCTCAGAACAAAAACGATTATATGCTTGGTCAACAGGAGAAGTTTTTATTGCAAGAGCAATTAATTTGCTTATTTCGTCAATACTATATATTTGTTTTAAAATAAAAATAACAAAAAGATATGCTATGTGTTCTTTGTTATATTTTTTATTAATTGGAGCATTAACTACTCCATGTTTTACATAGTTATTAATCATTGTTTTTGTAATAACTTTATTTTCTTTTTCATTATCACTTTTTATATAATCAGATAAATAATTTTCAAGCAAAGAAACTACTTGGTCAATATATAAATCAATTTCAGGAATTTCATTCCATCTAGGTAAATGAAATTTTTCTATTTCTTCGTCTAAGTTTTTTATATCTTTATCCATCAAATCACCTCTATTTCAAGGATTATAGCATTTTTAGTAGGAATAGTCAACTACTTGACAAGATATTTAATATGTGATAACCTAGACATCAATACTAGATAAAGGAGATATTGATATGAGGGAAAGATATTTTGAAGCTACAGAATTTGAAAATATAAAGGAGATTATTTATAATTCAGCTAAAAAATATGGGAAAAATAGAGCTTTTATCTTAAAACATAAGAACGGAAAAAATGTAGAATATGAAAATATAACATATGAAAAATTATTAGAAGAGATAAATAATTTAGGAACTAAATTTTTCGATTTAGGCTATAAAGACAAAAGAATAGCAATAGTAGGAAGAAATAGTTATGGATGGGCCATTACACATTTAACAAATATGCTTCGGTGGAATAGTATCAGTTCCACTAGATAAAGAATTACAAATAGATGAATTAGAAAGTTCATTAAAAAGAAGTAAAGCAAATATAGTAGTATTTGATGAAAAATATATAGAAAATATAGAAGAAATAAAAAGAAGAAATAAAACTTTTTTAGAAGATTATATTTGCATGACAAAAAAAGAAGGATATAAAGATTTAGAAACATTAAAAGAAGAAGGAAAAGAATTATTAAAATCAGGAAACAAAGATTATATAGATGTAAAAATAGATTCATATAAAATGAGTATATTATTATTTACATCAGGAACAACATCAAAATCAAAAGCAGTAATGCTATCACAAAATAACATAGCATCAAACGTGTATGCTATGCAACTAGTAGAAAATTTTTTACCAACAGATGTAAATTTAGCATTTTTACCATTTCACCATATATTTGGATCAACAGCTATGATAGTAATGCTAGCATGTGGAATAGCAACAGCATTTCCAGATGGGCTTCGTTATGTTCAAGATAACTTAAAAGAATATAAAGTATCTGTGTTTGTAGGAGTCCCATTATTAGTAGAAGCAATTTATAAAAAAGTAGAGCAAGGAATAGAAAAAAAAGGAAAGACTAAACTTGTTAATTTTGCTAAAAAGTTAAGTAATTTCTTGCTTAAGTTTAATATAGATATAAGAAGAAAAATATTTAAAGAAATAATAGATGAATTAGGTGGACATTTAAGGTTTATAGTATCAGGAGGAGCACCTTTAGATAAAAAAGTTGCAAAAGGATTTAATGAATTAGGATTAACACTTGTTCAGGGATATGGACTAACAGAAACATCACCAGTAATTTCAGCAGAAAATTATAAAAAAGTAAGATATGGTTCAATAGGAATACCTATGGATAACGTAGAAGTAGAATTTGAAAACAAAGATGAAAATGGAATAGGAGAATTAAAAGTAAAAGGACCAAATGTAATGCTTCGGTTATTACGAAAATGAAGAAGCAACAAAAAATGTATTAAAGGATGGATGGCTTTATACAGGTGATTTAGGCTATATAGATAAAGATGGTTTTCTATTTATAACAGGAAGAAAAAAAGATATGATAGTACTAAAAAATGGTAAAAAAGTATTTCCAGATGAATTAGAAATTTTAATAAATAGATTAGATGAAGTAGAAGAATCAATAGTATTTGGAATGCCAGATAAAAATGATAAGAATGATATAAAATTATCAGTAAAAATAGTCTATAATAAAGAATATGTAAAAGAAAAATATGGAGATATAACATCAGAAGAATTAAAAAATATTATATGGGAAAAAGTAAAGAAAATTAATAAAACATTTCCACCATATAAATACATAAAAAATATGATACTAACAGATAAAGAATTGATAAAAACAACAACAAAGAAAGTAAAAAGACAAGAAGAAATAAAAAATATATTAGAAAACTAGAAAAAGCTGTTTTTTGGGACGGGCTCAAAAAACAGCTTTTAAATTTCTATTATTTTTAGATTGAATTTATCTTCGAAAACTTTTTTCTTTGCAATATATTCCTTAGTCTTAAACCCTTTAACATCAATAACTTCAGTTGAACCATCTTTATTAAAAATAATAAAGTCAGGTTTATATTTTAAACCAGGTGCTAATATAAAAATAGGTTGTAAACAAAAACCGCTAATTTCTTTTGCTTGTAATTTTAGTTTTAATTCACAATAAAAATCAGCTTCTTTTTGACTATCAAATGTATGACCATCAACAGAAACCTTATTTGCTCTATATTTACTTTTTTTCTTCATTTTATTATCTGTAAAATTTTTATAATCTTCTATGCTCCAGTGCTCCATAATTTTCTCCTTTGCTTAAATTCTTTTAGTATTATATATAAAAACAATAAAATGTGCAAGTAAAGAATTGTAGAAAGTTCTAAAAAGTAGTATAATGTTAATACTTAAAATAAAAAAGGAGCTTATTATGCGGAAATAATTTTGTGTATGGAAGAAGTAAATATAGTAATAGAGAATATAAAGGAAAAAGTTTATTAAAATGGGTAGATAATTATGTATTAGTAGATATAGAAACAACAGGTTTATCTCCAAGAACAGATGAAATAATAGAAATAGGAGCAATAAAAGTAAAAGATAATAAAATAGTGGATACATTTGATACACTTCTTAAAATAGATGAGTATTTAAGCCCATTTATTACAAATTTAACAGGAATAACAAACAAGATGTTAGAAGAAGGTGCAAAGCAAGAAGAAGCATTGGAAGAATTTATAGAATTTGCAGGGAATGAAATAATAATGGGACATAATGTTAATTTTGATATTAATTTTATTTATGATAAATGTGAGTCTTATTTAGATTATTATTTAAGTAATGATTTTGTAGACACAATGAGAATTGCAAAACATGTTCTTCCAAATATTAGAAATTATAAATTAGCAACTTTAGCAGATTACTTTGATGTGGATTATAGAAATGCCCATAGAGGATTAAAAGATGTAGAGATAACTTATGAAGTATATAACAAGATGAAAGAACTAGCTAAAAATTAGGAGGAAATATGGTACCAGAATTTTTAATGAAAATGTTAGAAATAAAATATGGAGAAGAATTAACTAAAAACATAATAGAAGGATATAAAGTAAAAAGGAAAGTGACATTTAGAGTAAATACTTTAAAAGCTAATAGCAACGATGTAGCAAAGATATTAGAGAAAAGCAAAATAGAATATAAGAAAGTTCCATTTTATTCAGATGCTTTTATAATAGAAAATGTAAGAGAAAATGAAATTCGCAATTTAGACATTTATAAAAATGGTGAAATTTACATGCAAAGCTTATCATCAATGCTTCCACCAATTATTTTAAATCCTAAAGAAAATATAGATATATTAGATATGACAGCAGCACCAGGAGGAAAAACAACTGAAATTGCAGCAATAGTTCAAAATAAAGCAAGGATAACAGCAATTGAAATGAATAAAATAAGAGCTGAAAAATTAAAATACAATTTAGAAAAACAAGGAGCAAGTTCTGTATATGTGCTAGAACAAGATGCAAGAAAAATAGATAACTTTTTTTCATTTGATAAAATTCTATTAGATGCACCTTGTTCAGGAAGCGGAATAATAGATGTAAATAATCCTAAATTAGAAAAAATATTCACAAAAGAACTTATAAAAAAATCGGTTAAAACTCAAATTGCTTTATTAAATAAAGCGATCAATATACTAAAAAAAGGAAGCAATATGGTATATTCTACTTGTTCAATATTAGAAGAAGAAAATGAAAAAGTAATAGAAAGTGTATTAAAGACAGGAAAAGTAGAAATAGAAAAAATCGCTTTTCCTGGAATAGAAGAATTACCACTGCTTCCTACTAATATTAATGGAACTTTATGTGTAATGCCAACTGAAGAATATGAAGGATTTTTTGTAGCCAAATTGAAAAAAATATAAAATTTTTTGTAACAAAATCACATTTCTAAGACACTTAAATTTTAGAAGGAGGAAATGTTATGCAGAGTATAGAAAAAATTTATCAAGAATATGCAAAAACTGTATATAAATATATATTCTGCCTTAGCCGGAAATAAAGAAGTGTCAGAAGAGATTGTCCAAGAAACATTTGAAGTGGCAATAAAAAATATTGATAAGTTTAAAGGAGAATCTAAAATATCAACATGGCTTTGCCAAATTGCTAAATATATATGGTATAAAAATTTAAAAAAAGAAAAGAAAGTACAAAATGTATCTTTTGAAGAACTAGAAAATGTAATAATATCAAATACAATTTTAGAAGAACAAATTTTAGAAAAGCAAGAAAAAATAGAGTTTTTTAAAAAGATTCAAAAGTTAGACGAACAAACAAAAAACGTTATGTATTTAAGAATGCTTGGTAATTTGGATTATAAGGATATAGGAGAGATAATGGGAAGAACTCCAACTTGGGCAAGAGTTACTTTTTTTCGAGGAAAACAGAAATTAAAGGAGGAGAAGGAAAATGAAGAAGGAATGTGAAATAGTTGAGGATTTATTATTTGGTTATCAAGATGGAACATTACATAATGCATCTAAGGAGTTAGTTGAAAATCATCTAATTTCTTGTGAACAATGCAAAAAGTTGTTTAATGAAATGAAAAAAGACAAAATAGATAATAAAAAGGAACAAGAAGAGGAAATAGATTATTTAAAAAAAGTAAAGAAAAAAATAAATAAGAAAAATAAATGGATTATTATAATAGGGATAATTCTTGGAATAATTATTTTATTTAATATTTTTATATTTACTTATTATTATAGTGAAGCAGGAAAGGTCAAAATTTACTTAAGTGATAACATAACAGAAGAACAAAAAGAAAACATAGAAAATTCTGTAACTAATATAGATGGAGAGGCCGAAATTAAATACTATTCAAAAGAGGATTCGCTAAATCAAATGAAAGAAAAATTTAAAGATAGAGAAGAATTACTTAGTGGATATAATAAAGATAATAACCCGTTACCTGCATATTTTGTTGTAGATACTGAGATAGAAAATGGAGAAAAGATAAAAAATACAGTAGAGTCTTTAGAAGGTGTTGAACATATAAATAATATAGGAGACACTAATCCATATATGTTTATGCTTTCAGAAATTATTGTGGAATTTAATTCTAATTAAAATTTAAAAGAAAAAATATAGAGAATGCTAATTTTTGTTGATTTATCAATAAAAATTAGCGTTTTAAATTTTTATAAAAAACTATTGCAAACAAAAAAACTAAATGATATAATAAATTCAAATTGAAAAAGGAGGACTGAAGATGAAAAAAATATTAACAAGTGTATTACTAATGGTAATGCTAGTAATGTTAATTGCACCATTTGTAAACGCTGCTACATCTGATAGTTTAGCTGATAGCTTATATTCAAAATTATCAGCATATGGAATGACATCAGCAGAAAAAGTTAAAGTAGAAAGATACTTAGCTGATAATCCAGTAACTGACGAACAAGCTAGTGCAATACTAGCAAAAGCAGATGAAGCAATTGCTGTAATGGATGCTGAAGGAACAAAAGACATTAAAGAGCTTTCAAAAGAAGCAAAAAATAAGATTAAGTCTATTGCACAAGAAGCTGCTTCTACAATTGGTTTAACTTTAACATTTAAAGTAGGCGGAATAGTAGAAGTCTACAAAGATGGAGAACTAATCGAAACAGCAACATTAAGTAATAGTGACAAATTAGTTTACACAGGAAATAGTGTAAATGTAGCTTTCGTTATTACTTCAGTAGTTGCCATTGCCCTAGTTGCAACATTTGTTGCTAAAAAGAGAATGACAGTTGGAGCATAGAAAATGAAGAAGTTTATAAAAGCAACTATTCTTGATGTAATAGTTGCTTTCTTAATTATAATTTTAATTATTTTTTCTATCTATATGTTATTAGGGCAGACTATAGAAGAAAGCATTACATTAATTAATCAAGTTGCTATAAAAGTAGAGAACAGTTCTAAACAAGAAGAAATGAAAATAAGTGAAGATAATAGATTAGAAAATTATCCAGAATATGGTACACAATATGCAAAAATACAAATACCAGCTATAGACGTTGATTTACCAGTATATTATGGAGATACTTTAGAGATTTTAAAAAACGGTGTAGGACATTCTAGTGGAAGTTATTTTCCAGGAGAAGGAGGTTCTATAATTTACATGGGACATAATTCTAAAAAAGTATTTAGAAGATTTTCAGAATTAAAAATTGGAGATTCAATAAAAGTAACTACTAGTTATGGAGAATTTAATTATAAAATTTATGATATGCAATTAATAAAAGAAACAGAGACAGATAAATTACCAATTCAAGAAGAAAAAGAAATTCTTATGGTTTATACATGTTATCCATTTAACAATATAGGATACGCAACACAAAGATATGTAGTATATGCGGAATTAGTAGAATAGGAGGAGAGTTTATGAAAATATTTATTAAAGTAATTAGATTTATATTAATAATGATATTAACAGTTTCAATTGTTTCTTTAGTATTTGTAAATCTAGCTGGTTCTACTATTCTAAGTAAACAATACATATTAGGAAAATTAGATGAAACTTTTTATTATAAGGATGTTAAAGAGGAGATAGAAAGTAATTTTGAAAATTATATTGGACAATCAGGACTTGACGAAGAAGTAATGCAAAATATTGTAACAGAGGAAAAAATAAAAGAAGATACTGGAATAATATTAAGTAATATTTATGATGGAACTTCACAAGAAATATCTACAGAAGAAATAGAACAAAATTTAAGAAATAATATTCAAAAATCTTTAGATGAAGAATTATCTGCAACTCAAGAAAAAATGGTTGACCAATACGTAGATACAATTTGTGATCAATATTTAAAAGTTATGGTTCATACAAGTTATGAAAATGAAATACATAGTGTTTTAAATAAAGCTAATGGATATCTTGATTTAGCAAATAAAGTAAGTATAATTGCAATTGTAGTATCAGCATTATTTATTATAATATCTGATTGTAAAAAAATAGTAAAAGCTTTAGCTCATTTAGGGACAAGCTTATTATCTTCTGGAATTTTTGGAATTATTACATATGTTTTTATTAATATGAAAATAAAAATATCAAATATAGTTATTTTAAATGATGCTATCTCAGAAGTTATTAAAAATGTATTAAACAACATATTAGATACAGTTAAAAATCAAGGTGTGATTTTACTTATTATAGGTATAGCAATGATTCTAATAGGGAATGGAATACAAACATATTTAAATAAAAGAAAAGAAAAAAACATCGATGAAGATGATGAAACAACATAAATAGACAGGATAAAGTAAGAAATGAAAAACAACATTAAAATTAACATATTAAGAATGATACTTATAGTTTTATTAATAGGAACTTTTGGTCTTATATTTGGTTTTTCTAGCCAAGATGCTAAAGAATCAAGTGGTGTTAGCAGAAAAGTAACTGAGACAATAACTAAAGGTATAAAATCAATACAAGAAAAACCAAAGGATGAAAAAGAAAAAATAATTTCTAGAATAGAACATATTATAAGAAAAATTGCTCATTTTTCAATTTATGCAGTAGTAGGGGCTTTACTTATGGCATTATTTAAAACATATAAATTAAAAGAAATAAATAGTATTTCATATAGCTTAATTTTAGGTACAATTTATGCAATATCTGACGAGATACACCAATGTTTCATACCAGGAAGAGGACCACAAGTTACGGACGTAATCATAGATAGTATAGGAGTTTTATTTGGTATATTACTTTTGATATTTGTTATAAAAATATTTGAGAAGAAAAAGATAACAAAGAAAAATAATTAATTATAATAAATAAATATAAAAATACTTCACATTCTTCCTAAATTAAATAGGATAGAAGGTGAAGTTTTTTATAAAAAATGTGGCTAAATTTGTAAAAAAATATTGAAAATAAAAAAATCTAATGCTAAAATGAAAAAGAAAATAATGTAGTAAAATTGTCAAAATATGTCATAGATAAATTATTGAAAAATTATTTTTAAAAAAGTATAATTAAAATGTAAAATTAACTAAAGAATAGAGGGGAAAAAATGTATACAAAATTCAAAAGATTAATTGATTTAATTTTAGCTATTATTTTATTAACTATTTTTGCAATTCCGATGGTAGTTATTTCTATTTGTATTAAGCTTGAAGATGGAGGACCAATTATATACAAGTCAAGACGAATGGGTAAGAAATTAAAAGAGTTTAATACATATAAATTTAGATCTATGAAAACTCAAAGACAAGAATTACATAGTCAATTATCTCATGAAGAGATGGTTACAAAAGTAGGAAAATTTATAAGAAGGACAAGTTTAGATGAATTACCACAATTATTTAATATTTTAAAAGGTGAAATGAGTTTCATTGGTCCAAGACCATGGATACCAGAATATTATGTGTGGTTTAATGATGAACAAAAAAGAAGAACAGATGTATTACCTGGCATTTCTGGACTTGCTCAAGTAAAAGGAAGAAATGGAATAGATATTTTTCAAAAATTAGATTATGATTTACAATATGTTAATAATATTAGTTTTAAACAAGATATAAAAATATTGTTTGAAACTGTTTTAACAGTATTTTCTAAAACAAATGCAGAGATAACAGAAAATGGTATAAAAGAAGAAATTAGAGAATTAAAAGAAAGTAGTGAAGAATTAATTAGTAAAGCAGGATAGGAGTAAAAATGAAAAAAGAAGAACTAGTAAGTATTATAGTACCTGTGTATAATAGTGAAAGATATATAGAAGAAACAATACGGAACAGTAATAAATCAAACATATAAAAATTGGGAATTATTATTAATTAATGATTGTTCAACAGATAACAGTGAGGAACTTATAAGAAAATATGAAAAAAGAGATAAAAGAATAAAATTAATAAATTTAGATAAAAATTCAGGAGCAGCAGTAGCAAGAAACAAAGGAATAGATGAAGCAAAAGGAAAATATATAGCTTTTTTAGATGCAGATGATTTATGGGAAAAAGAAAAATTAGAAAAGCAAGTAAATTTTATGGAAGAAAATAATTATGAATTTACTTTTACTGGATATGAATTTGCAGACGAAAAAGGAATAGGAAATGGAAAAGTAGTTAAAGTTCCAGAAAAGATAAATTATAAACAGGCTTTAAAAAATACTACTATATGGACATCAACGGTTATTTTTGATGTAGAAGAATTAGGAAAAGAATTAATTGATATGCCAAATGTAAGAAGAGGTCAAGATACAGCTACTTGGTGGAAGGTTTTAAAAACAGGAGTCATAGCTTATGGATTAAATGAGAGTTTATCCTTATATAGAAGAAGCAATAACACCTTATCTTCTAATAAAATAAAAGCGTTAAAAAGAACTTGGAATTTATATAGAAATGTAGAAAAATTATCGTTTTTTACATCTCTATATAATTTTTGTTGTTATTGTTTAAATGCGGTAAAGAGGAGAGTATAAATGATAAAGAAAGTTGGAAAGAAATTTTTCGAGATATTGACGAAAATGTCTCCTAAATTTAGTACAATTATTCTATATATATTGAGAACAAAAGAAATTCCAAATTTGAAAAATCCACAAAACTTTAATGAAAAAACTACAGTGTTAAAACTAAGTTATGCAAATAATGAATTAATATCAAAATGTTCAGATAAGTATGAAGTAAGAAAATATGTAGAAAGTAAGGGATTAGGTTATCTTTTAAATAAGTTATATTATATATATGACAATGCAGAAAATATTAATTTTGATGAATTACCTAATCAATTTGCATTAAAATGCACACATGGTTGTGCATACAATGTTATTTGTGATGACAAAAGTAAATTAGACAAAGAAGAAACAATAAAAAAGTTAAAAAAATACATGAAAGAAAAGTATGGACTAGCTACACGGAGAATTACATTATTTAAATATAAAGCCAAGAATAATATGTGAAAAGTATTTATGTGATAAAGATGGAAAAATGCCAATAGATTATAAATTTTATTGTATAGATGGAAAAGTAGTAGGAATATTAGTTTGTAGTGAAAGAGAAAAAAAGTTAAGAAGGAATTTCTTTGATATTAATTGGAATGAATTAATATATATAAAAGATAAATATAGGAATAAAAGTAAAATATCAAAACCAAAACATTTAGAAGATATGGTAAAATATGCAGAAATATTATCTAAAGATTTTAAATTTGTAAGGGTAGATTTATATGACCAAGATAAGGATGTAATATTTGGAGAGTTAACCTTTACTCCAGCTTGTTGTTGCAATAAGATTTATAACAAAAAAGGTAATTTAGAATTAGGACAAAAAATATAAGGAGTATAGCATTACATGGACATAGAAGTTTTAGTTTCTACAATGAATTTACAAAACCAAGAAAAATTGATTAATAAAATGAATATAAAAAAGAATTTAATTATAAATCAAGTTAAAGAAAAGAAGCTCGAAAATATTGAAAATGGCGAAAATAGATTATATTCATACGAGGAAAAAGGATTGAGTAAAAGCCGTAATAAGGCTATAGAACATAGTAATTCGGAAATATGTGTTATTGCAGATGATGATCTAAGATATGAGGATAATTATGAAAAGATTATAGAAGAAGGATATAATAAATATCCTGATGCAGATGTAATTGCATTTCATGTTCAAAATGTAAATAAAAAGATGGAAAAGAAAAAAAGAAAAGAAGGAAAACAGAATTTATTTACAAGTATGAAAATCCAATCTGTACAGATGACATTTAGAAAAAAATCTATTCTAAAAAAGAATATTAGGTTTGACGAAAAAATAGGAGCTGGAACATGGCTTTATTCTGGAGAAGAAAATGTGTTTTTAGCAGATTGTATAAAAAAAGGATTAAAAATATATTATATACCAAAGAAAATTGCTACGATAATGAGTAATGATTCAAGTTGGCTAAAAAATGGGCGTGGAAAACAATATTTTCAAGCAAAAGGAGCAACTTTTTATAGAATTTCAAAAATATTATATCCGTTACTTGTTTTACAATATGCTTTTAGAAAATATAAGAGATATAAAAAAGAAACAAACTTAAATAGTGCTATAAAATACATGATTGAGGGAAAGAAAATTTATAAAATTAAAGAGGTATAGAATGATGGGAGAATTGGTCAGTGTTATAATACCTACATATAAAAGATGTGAAAATTTAGAAAAAGCAATAAATTCAGTATTAAGGCAAACATATGACAATATAGAAATAATTGTAGTAGATGATAATAATCCAGATACGGAATATAGAAGTAATAATGAAGAAATGATGAAAAAGTATAAAGAAAATAATAAAGTAATATATATAAAGCATGACAAAAACAAAAATGGTGCTGCTGCAAGAAATACAGGTATATTTGCATCAAGAGGGAAATATATAGCCTTTTTAGATGATGACGACGAGTTCTTAGAAAATAAAATAGAAAAACAAGTAACATTTCTAGAAAAAAATCATGAGATTAATTGTGTAGGCTGTCAAATATATAAAAGAGGTAGTATAGTAAGACAGAATATAAATCAAAAAAAAATGATTGAAGATATTTTAAGTATGAAA
This sequence comes from uncultured Clostridia bacterium, assembly GCA_944386415.1. GTDB lineage: Bacteria > Bacillota > Clostridia > TANB77 > CAG-508 > CAG-269. The sequence goes on from CALXAY010000009.1 coordinate 26,959, forward strand.
GTTTCTCCAATCACTTCTACATTATTATTTAGAGAAAAAGCTATAAAAAGTATAAATGGTTTTGATGAAAATTATAGAAGACATCAAGATGTGGAACTTATGGTAAGATATTTACAAGAAAATAAATTCGGTTATATAAAAGAACCGTTAATAATAATGGGAGTAAATAAAGGAGAAAATATCTTAAAAGGAGAAGAATTAAATGAACTTAAAAAGCAATTTCTAACAAAGTTTATGCCTATTATAGATGAACTAGATAAAAAAAAGAAGGGAACAAAAAGAAAAATAATTTGCTCTAACTATGTAGGAGTAGCACTAAGTCATTTAAAAAATAAAAATTATAAATTTTTGAAATTGCTATTAAAAGATATGTATTCTACTTATCCAATTACTTTTACTAGATATTTTTTAAAATCTGTATGTAGAAGATTAATTTTACATGTGAAGTGGAGATTAGCAAATGATAAAAATTAAAGAAAATTTGAATGAAATACTACTAGCATATTATATTTTTAGTTATGTGATATTAAAAAGAATAATACCAAATTATACTGAACTATCAACATTAGTTTTAACTGCGAATTTAATGCTGGTTTTGATAGTAAGTTTGTTATATAATAAATTTAAAATAAATTTTTCTATGAAAGAGCTAATAATATATTTTATTATTATTTTATATACTCTGATAGATTACAATTTTAGAAGTAATGAGTTTACATCTGAAATATATACTTATATGATAATTTTTGCTATTGTACCTATATTTTTATATATGAGGATAGAGAAAATAGATTCATTTATTAATAGTTTTTCATTTTTTGCGGCGATAACTGCATTGCTGTATTTACTTGATCCTTTGCAAGAATATAAATATAGTAGTGATTATATGGTCTTTGGTTATAGTATAATGATGCTGGCATATATAGGGTTATACACAAGAATAAGACAAAAAAAATCAGTATGTTTAACAATTTTATGTGTATTAGTGTTAATAGAACTTATAATATTTGCAAATAAAGGATCTATTTTATCAGTGGCATTATTTACTTTATTATATGAGCTATTAATTAAAAAAAGTGCTATGAAAAAGTTTTTCTTAATATTAGTTGGAGTAATAATAGTACTAAGTTTTACAACAATAGTAGAAAAAATTTATGAATTTGCTAATAAAAATGATATTGATTCATATTCAATAAAAACATTATATCAAGTAATAAAAGGAACTAGTTCTGGATTATCAGGAAGAGAAAAAATTTGGGAAAATGCCGAAGAAGAATTAGGAGAAAATATAGTATTTGGAAATGGTGCTGGATATTATAGAGCCACAAATAATGGAGTGTATTCACATAATTTGATTTTTGATTTATTAATAGAATATGGAATTATTATATTTGCTATATTAGCTGTAGTGTTATTAAAGGGAATTTTAAAAATAGCGAAAGTAACAGGAAAAAATAGACTCATAGGAATAATGTTTTTTTCTATGTGGTTTCCAAAACTGTTTTTTTCTTCATATTTTCAATCAGAAATGGGATTTTGGTTATTTATAATATGGGCATTAATAGATGAAAAAGCATTAATAGGAGATAAAGATGAGCAGTATTAAAAAGAATTTTTCATATAATATAATTTATCAAATATTGGTACTAATTTTACCATTAATAACAACGCCATATGTTTCTAGAACAGTTGGAGCAGAAGGGAGTGGAATATATTCATATACATATTCAATAGCTAATTACTTTGTTTTATTTGCAATGCTAGGCTTAAATAATTATGGGAATAGAGTAATAGCAAAAAGTAAAGATGATAAAGAAAAGTTATCAAAAGAATTTTCATCTATATACGTAATGCAATTGATTACAAGTAGTATAGCAATAATATTGTATATAGCATATGTTCTAATATTTGATAATAAGTATTTTATAAATGCATTAATACAATTGATATATTTACTTTCAGCATGTTTTGATATAAATTGGCTTTTTTTTGGTTTGGAAAAATTCAAACTAACCATAACTAGAAATATGATAATAAAAATATTATCCGCAATTGCTATTTTTGTATTTGTTAAAGATAGAAATGATTTAATAATATATGCAATTATTATGACAACTTCTACATTAATTAGTCAATTATCTTTATGGCCTTTTTTGAAAAAAGAAATAAAATTTGTAAAACCAAAAATAAAGGATATTACAAAACATGTAAAACCTAATTTAATTTTGTTTGTACCAGTAATAGCGATTAGTATATATAAAGTAATGGATAAAATAATGTTAGGAAATATGTCAACAGTAGAAATGGTTGGGTATTTTGAATTTGCGGATAGAATTACAAATATACCTTTAAGTGTAATAACAGCGTTAGGAACGGTAATGCTTCCTAGAGTTTCAAATTTAGTAGCTAGAGGAGAGAAAGATAAAGTGAAATTTTATATTGATAAATCAATGCAATTTGTATTGTTTTTATCAGTGGCTATGTGTTTAGGAATAATTGTTATTTCACCAGAATTTGTTCCAATATATTTGGGGGATGAATACGTTATAACAGGTAAGATTACACAATTATTATCAATAGTACTTATATTTTCATCATGGGCAAATGTAATTAGAACACAGTATTTAATACCTAACGAAAAAGATAAATCTTATATAGTTTCAGTAACTGTTGGAGCAATTGTTAATTTTGGAATTAATATTATCTTAATTCCAAAATATGAAGCCATTGGAGCAGCTATAGGAACAGTTTTTGCAGAATTTTCAGTTATGTTGGTACAGACAATTGCAGTAGCAAAGGAATTAGATATCAAGAAATATTTAATGTGTTTTGCTAAATTCTTAGTAAGTGGTATTATAATGTATATTATAATTTCAAATTTACAAGGATTTATAAATAATAGATATATATTAATAATGATGCAAATTATTATAGGGGTTTTGATATATTTTATATTAAATTGCAAATTTATATGGGAAAATATACAATATATACCAGTATTAAGTAAAATAAGAGGGAGAAAATATGCAAAATGGTAAAGAAAGCATTTAAAATAATATGTAATGATATAAAAATATTAAAAGAAATTTTAAGGAAGAGAACAAAAGGAAAAATCAAAACTATAAAAGAAATTCTTAAATATATGAAAAAATACGAAATTAATTTAGAAGATTATTTATCTTTTCAGTTCTATAATATGAAAGAAGAAGAAGTGGCGACATTTTTTACTTATCATATGAATGATAAATTTATAGATGAATGTAATGATAAATCAAAAAAATATATATTTAATAATAAAGAATTATTCGATACTATTTTTAATGATTATTTAGGAAGAAAGTGGATTGCAACTGAAAATATTACATATAAAGAATTTGAAAACTTTGTTAAAAGACAAGAATTTATATTTTATAAAAAATTAGATGGAAGTAGAGGAATAGGTGCAAAGAAAATCAATGTAAAAAAATATAATAACACAAGAGAATTATATAATTATGTAAAAGAGTTGGACAAGGGGATTATAGAGGAGCATATAATTGCACATAAAGATATTAATAAAATATGTGATTCGGGGTTATCAACATTTAGAGTTTTAACTTTAAATAAAGATGGTGAATGCAAAATTTTAGAATGTGTTTTTATGATAGCAAATGGAAACATAGTTAATTGTGAAGCAACAGGAGGAGGATTAACAGCTTGTGTTAATTTAGAAACTGGTGTAGTTGAGACTGATGCAGTAGATATTAATAGAAATTTCTATATTACACACCCATTAAGTGGTGAACCAATAAAAGGGTTTCAAGTACCATATTGGAATGAAGTAATAAAATTGGTTAATGAAATATATAATAAAATACCAGGAATTAACTATATTGGTTGGGATATAGCTATAACTGATAATGGACCTATAGTAATCGAAGGAAATGCTTCTTGGCCTTCTCATAGAATATGGCAAGTACCATATTTAGGAGAGAAAAGGGGAAAAAAACGAGAATTTGAAGAAAAAATATATGAAAAGAAAGGGATTAATGTTGATTAAAATAGGATATATTAGGGATTATTATCCAGATAGAAGATGTATTATAAATAAAATTGATAAGAACGTTGTTTATACTAAGATTAAAAATGAAGATAAAATAAGAGAAATTTATCGAGTATTAAGAAAATTGAAATTAAAGAAAAATAATCCTCGCGAATATAATTTCAAAAGCAAGGTTAAAAATGTAGATATTATTCATAGTTTTAACTATGTATGTGAAACAAGTATGCCTTGGATTTCAACTTTTGAAACAATATTGCCCAGAAGAGAAGAAATACTCCATTTTCATCATGAAATTAGTGAGTATAAAATAACTGAAAATGTAAAGAAGGATATATTATTAATAGCTTCTGATAATTGTAAAAAGATAATCGCATTATCTGAATGTAATAGAAAAATACAAGATGAGTTTTTAAAAAAATTTGATAAAGAAATACAAGAGAAGATAAAAAGAAAAATAATCGTTATTAAACCACCACAAAAATTATTATTAACTAAAGAAGAATTAATTAGAAAATTTGCAAATACAAAAAATGAAATAAAGTTTTTGTTTATAGGAAATCAGTTTTTTAGAAAAGGTGGAGAGCAAATAATAAATGTTTTCAATAAATTAATAAAGAAATATAAAAGCAAGATAAAATTGATAATCATAAGTAATATTACACCTGATTTGGAGTTCACAAGAATAAATGATGGAAAAGCTAAAGAAAGAGTAATAAAATTTATAAATGATAATGAAGAACATATACAATGGTACCAAAATCTTGAAAATGATAAAGTGTTAGAAATAGCAAAAGAATGTGATGTGGGATTATTACCTACGTTTGCAGATACATATGGATATAGTGTTTTAGAAATGCAAGCTGCGGGAATGCCAGTTATAACAACTAATGTGAGAGCTATGCCAGAAATAAATAATGCTGGTTGGATTTGTAAGATTCCAATAAATAAATTTGGAGAAGCTCTATATAGCAAAGAAGACTCTTTAAATGAAACTAAAGAAATTTTAGAAAAAGAATTAGAAAGAATTGTTAGAGAAATATTAGAAGATACTGATATAATAAAGAAAAAGGGATTAGATGCTTATGAATATATAAGTAAAAATCATAATCCAATTGATTATGGAAATAAGTTGTATGAAATATATGTAAATGCATAAAAAAGACGGAGGTTATCAAGAATGAAAATAGTAGTAGCAGGAACAGGATATGTAGGATTAGTAACAGCGGTATGTATGTCAGAGGCTGGACATACAGTTACTTGTGTAGATGTAGTTAAGGAAAAAATAGACATGTTAAATAAAGGAAAAAGTCCAATATTTGAACCGGGATTAGAAGAATTGATGACAAAAAATAAATCTTTATTAACATACACGTTAGATGCAAAGAGTGCATATAAAGATGCAGATGTAATATTTATAGGAGTTGGAACACCAGAAAAGAAAGATGGAAGTGCAAATTTAAAATATGTATATGATGTAGCTAAAGAAATAGCAGAAAGTATACAAAAGGATTGTGTTATTGTTGTAAAATCAACAGTACCAATTGGAACAAATAAAAAAATAGAGAAATACATAAAAGAAAATTTAAAAAATAATGTTAAAGTGGATATTGTATCTAATCCAGAATTTTTATCACAAGGAACAGCTGTAAGAGATACATTACATGCACAAAGAATTGTTATTGGAGTTCAAAATAAACATGCAGAAAAGATTATGAGAGAAGTTTATGATGCTTTTGGATTGCCATATGTAATAACAGATAGAGAAAGTGCTGAAATGATAAAATATGCTTCAAATGACTTTTTAGCATTAAAAATATCATATATAAATGAAATTGCAAATTTATGTGAAATAGTTTGTGCTAATATACAAGATGTTGCAAAAGGAATGGGAATGGATTCAAGAATCGGAAATAAATTTTTACAAGCAGGTATTGGATATGGTGGTTCATGCTTTCCAAAAGACACAAAAGCATTAAGTTGGCTTGCTAACTTTAATGATTATGAAATAAAAACAATAAAAGCAGCAATAGAAGTTAATGAAAATCAAAAATTGAAATTAATAAAAAAAGCAAGAAAATATTATGAGAGTTTTGAAGGACTTAATATTGCAATATTAGGACTTACATTTAAACCAAATACTGATGATTTAAGAGAAGCACCATCACTTACAAATATTCCAATATTATTAGATGAAGGTGCAAATATAAAAGCATATGATCCAATTGGAGAAAAAAACTTTAAAAAAATATATCCAAATGAAATAACATATTGTAAAAGTGTAGAAGAAACTTTAGAAGATGCAAATTTATGTTTTATATTTACAGAATGGGATTTTGTGAAAAATTTTGATATTAAAAAATATGAAAAATTAATGAGAAAACCAATTGTTATTGACGGAAGAAATTGTTATAATTTAGAAGAAATGAAAAAAACAAGTATAATATATGATTCAATAGGAAGAAGAACAATAAATAAGGAAAGATAAAATATGAAAAAAATAAAAAGACATTTTTGTTTTTTAATAGTAATTATCATAGGGATATTAGTAATTCTATTAAATAATAATACTCAAAAAGAAGGAAATATAGTCGATGATTTAAATGTGGTACAAAGTAATGTAGTTGTAAATGCTAAAAAAATAGCAGATGCAGAGCAAAATGTAACTATAGAGCCACATATAGATGAAAGTACTGGAGTAAAGTACGTAACATATGAGGATTTTGGGGCAAAAGCACAAGAAGGATATGATGATTATAATGTCATAAAAGAGACTCATGATTTTGCTAATAAAAATAAATACGAAGTAAGAGCAGAAAAAGATAAAACTTATCATATTTATAGATTGAATGATACAGGAATTATTCATATTCAAACAAATACAAATTGGAACAATGCGAATATTGTAATACATGATGAGGATATTAAGGATAGAGATACAAAGAATTATTCAATTTTTAAGATAGAATCTGATACAAATTATATAACTATTAGAGATAGTACAATTTTGAATAATATAGTTGTTAATAAACAAACAAAAAAGATAGATGAATTATCTGGATATGGAAATTGTTTATGTATAGTATATAATGAGGATAAAAAGCAATATATAAGAAGCGGTCAAAACAAAAATTCAGGGACAACTCAAGAAGATTTATTTAAAATAGATAATGAAGGAAATGTCTTAGGTGATATACAGTGGGATTTTGAAAAAATTACATCAATAAGATTAATAAAGATACCCGAAGAAACTCTAACAGTTGAAAATGTAAAATTTACAACAGTCTTACCTGAAAATAATTATGAACAAGATAGTGGATATTTTAGTAGAAATATTATGTGTAATAGAAGTAATACAGAATTAAAAAATATAACGCATAATGTAAGTAATAGTGAGATTGTTGCAGGACCGTATTATGGCTTTTTAAAAATATCTTATGTTACTGATGTTATATTAAAAGATTCTAGTTTATATAGTCATAAATATAGTACAAAATCAAATTATGATTTGATTTTGGAACATTCAACTAATGTTACAATAGATAATGTAATATCTAATGATATTGAAGACACACATAGATGGGGGATTACAGGAACAAATTATACTAAGGATATTACATATAGAAATTGTACATTAAATAGAATAGATGCACACTGTGGAGTACATAACCTAACAATTGAGAATTGTACTGTTGGAGTAAAAGGTCTTTCTTTGGTTGGAAGCGGAGAATTGAACTTAAAAAACATAACACGATTAGGAGATAGTGCATTTATTAATTTAAGGTCAGACTATGGAAGTACATGGGATGGCAATATAAATATCGAGAATTGCATATATAAACCGACAAATTCAAATCAATTAATTAATTTCGAGGTAACTTATGATAATAATGAAGTACATGATTTTGGTTATGACTTACACTTACCGAATATAAATATAAATAATTTTAAAATAGAAGATGAAAATAATACAAATAATTCAAGTGAATATTATATTTTTAATAATGTAAGTAATAAAACAGGCACAGAAAATGGTGATATCACAAATGCATATAATTTGCCAAACAATATAACCATAAATAATTATCAGACAGAATCAGGTAAAAAGATAAAACTATTTTATAACAAATTTTATGATGGTTTAGATGAATTAGGAATTAATTTAAGTATACCTTTATCAGATAAGGAAGAAGTAGAAATAACAAATGAAGTAGGAGAGAAAATTACAGATGGAATAATAACAAATCAAGATGTTAAAATAAACAAAAAAGAAATAGAAGGCATAAAAACAACTGTTAAAGTTGATAATGAAGAACTTATAGAAACAGAAAAGATACTAGAGCAAGAAGGAAATTATAAAATAGAGATAATTTATCAAAATACAGTAGGAGAATATGAAAAAGATGCTATTAATGTTTCAATTGACAAAACTCCACCAGTTGTTTCTGGAGTAGAAAATGGGATAACATATTCTAATAGTGTTATACCACAAGTAAGTGATGAACACTTAGAAGAAGTACAATTAAAATTAAATGGACAAGTAGTGGAAGGATTTGCTAGCGGGAATGAAATAAGAGAAGAAGGTATATATGAATTAATAGCAAGAGATAAGGCTAATAATGAGACAAGAGTAGGATTTGAAATAAAATATAAATTAGAGCCAGAAAGCGAAGAATATAGAATAGATGGACAATATATACTTGGAGTAAGAAATAATACTACATTAGAAAAATTTATTGAAATATTAAATGGTAATGTCGGATATGCAATATATAGAAATGAGGAAGTATTACAAAAAGAAGATATAGTAGCAACAGGAGATACTTTAGTAACTGAATATGGAAAAACATTTTATATAATCGTAAAAGGTGATATAACAAAAGATGGAATAACTAATATAAAAGATTTAGTTTGGATAAGAAGAAAAATATTAGGATTAGAAGAATTTGATGAATTGCAATTAAAAGCAGCAGACATGTTTTCTGATGAAGTAATAAACATTAAAGATTTAGTACGAATAAGAAGAATAATATTAGGAATAGAATAATAAATTTAAAGGAATAAGTTGGCAAAATGCTTACTTATTCTTTTGTAATATTTTAGAAACAATAATGTAATAAAAAATTAAAATTAATATTATTGTAGAAAAAAATAGATAATGGTAAAATTATAAATAATAATGTAAGTATAAAGGAAGGAAATAAAGATGAAAACAAAGATATTAATAGCATTAGTAGTAATAAGTATAGTAATTTCATTAGGAACAATAAATAGTTTTGCAGCGGGAAATATAGAAATGGATATACAAGGACAAACAACAGTAAAAGAAATAGAAAAGACAGTTGAATTAATTTTATCATTAGGTAGTTTTACAGAAATAGAAGAAGGAATACCATTAGGATATCAAGGAACACTTACATATGATGAAAATTTATTTAGTGGTATAACAGTTGAAGGGTTAAATGGTTGGACAGTAAATTATGAAAATAGTACAAAAGTATTTATGGGAGAAATAGATGTAGCTAAAGAAAACACGCAAATTGCAAAGATAACTTTGACAATAAAAGATGGAATAGCTAATGGAACAAGTGGAAAAGTAAGTTTTAGTAACATATTGTTAACAGATGGAACAAACGACTTTACATTTAATAAAGAAGTAACTGTAACAGTTGAAAATAATACTAGTGAAGAAAATAATAATCAAAATCAAGAAAATGAAGAAACTAATCCACCTGAAGAGACTAATGAAGAAAGTGAATCAAATAAAGAAACAAATTCAAATGTAAGCACTAATAGTTCAAGTATACAAGGAAGCAATACAGATAAAACAACAGCTTCAACAAAACAACTTCCAGCAGCAGGACTAAGAAATGTATTAATAATAGCTGTAGTAATAATAACTATTCTTATGGTAATATTTAAAATAAAATCAAGAGATATAAAATATTAAAATTAGCATTGATTGTGTGAAATTAATTTAAAATCAAGATATTATTAAATAATATCTTGACTTTTTTCTTAAAAATATTGCAAAAAAATAAACTTAAATGTATACTATAAGAGTATGAATATATAAATAATATACAAATGATGGGGAGGAAAAATGGAAGAATTAGATTTAAAAGAATTATTCAGTATTTTCTGGAATAAAAAAGTAAGTATAATATTGATTGTACTAATATTTATAACTTTAGGAGTAATATATACAATAGGTTTTACAACACCAAAATATACTTCATCAACAACATTATTACTTGCTGGTTCAGAAAGCCCAGCAGGAGAAACTACAAATTCAATTACGACAACAGATGTAACATTAAATTCAAAATTAGTTTCAACTTATAGTGTGTTAGTTAGAAGTAAAGACGTATTAAATCAAGTTATATCAAATCTTGGGATGGATATTTCGTGGGAAGATTTAAAAAATAATGTATCAGTAAGTACAGTTGAAGATACCGAGGTTATAGAAATATCAATTACGACAACAGATGCAGCAGATTCAGCAAAAATTGCAAACGAAACAGCAAAAGTTTTCTCAGAAAAAGTTTCAGAGATTTATAATATAAATAATGTTCATGTAGTAGATGAAGCAGAAGTAGAAAATGCACCATCAAATATTAATCATGAAAGAGATGTAATAATATTTGCATTCATAGGATTAGTTGTTTCTGTAATATATGTGTTAATTGCAAATATGTTAGATACAACTGTAAAAACAGCAGAAGATATAGAAAAAGAATTTAAAGTACCAGTTCTTGCATCAATACCTGTATATGAAAATGCTATACAAAAGAGAAGAGGAGGAAAAAGAGAATGAAAAGAGAATTAGTAGCACAATTAGATCCAAAATCTCCTATTTCAGAAGTTTTTAGAACATTAAGAACAAATATCCAATTTATGAATACAAAAGGAAAATTAAGAAGTATATTAGTAACATCAACATTGCCAGGAGAAGGAAAATCATGGACTGCTTCAAATCTAGCAGTAACATTTGCACAAGCAGGAAAAAAGGTAGTTATAATAGATGCAGATATGAGAAAGGGAAGAGTATATTCAATATTTGGAGTATCACCAAAACCAGGATTATCTAATTATTTATCAGGAGTGGACTGGGATGAAGGAGAAGCTTCAAATGATTTGAATGATTATTTACAAGAAACCGATATAGAAAACTTATATGTAATAGCTGCTGGAAATGTTCCTCCAAATCCATCAGAGTTATTGATTTCAGATCAGATGACAGAATTAATGGAAAAATTAAAAGAAATATATGATATAATAATATTTGATGGAACACCAAGTCAACTAGTAACAGATTCTTTAATATTAACAAGAATAGTAGATTCAACAATAGTTGTAACAGCAAGTAAAGAGACTAAAAAAGAAGATTTGAAAAGAGTAGTAAAAAATATAAAAAATGTAGGTGGAAAAGTAGCAGGAATAGTACTAAACAAAGTTCCAATAGATCCAAAAAAATATGAGCAATCATATTACTATGGTTCAACTTCAATTAGTAATACAAAGCCAAAATCTAGAGCTGCAAAACGTTCAAGTAAAGAAATGTATAACAGAGCATCAAATATAATAGAAAAGAAAGAAGAGCCTAAGGAAGAAATAGTTGAAGAAATAGAAGAAAATATTAAAGAAGAAAAAGTAGAAGATATCGATAATAAAATAATAGAATTAGAAACTATCAAAAATAAAACCGAGACACAAAATAGTACGGATAAAAAAGAAGAATTAAAAGAATTTTCTAAAGAATCAGAGACAACATTAAGCAATAATATAAAAATAAATAAAGAAAAAGAAGAAATACCTCTAAATAAAACAGCTGAAATATTAAATCAAATAAATCAATATTTGGATGAAGAAAAGAAAAAATTAAAGGAGCAATAAACAAAAGGAGAAAAAAATGATAGACATACATTCACATATATTACCTAATATAGATGATGGAGCAAGAAGCATTGAAGAAACATTTAATATGATAAAAGAAGCAAAGAATGTAGGATTTGATGTAATTGTTTCAACTTCACATTATATGGAAGGATATTATGAAACTAATGTACCAGAAAGAGAAGTATGGGTAAAAGCAATACATGAAAATTTACAAGCAAAAAATATAGATATAAATTTATTCTTAGGAAATGAAATATATATGTCAGACAATATAATAAAATTACTAGAAGATAGAAAAGCATCAACAATAAATGATACAAGTTATGTATTATTTGAATTACCACTAAATGTAGAGCCACTTAATTTATATGATACAATATATGAATTACAACAATATAAGTTAGTACCAATTTTAGCACATCCAGAAAGATATAGCTTTGTGCAAAGAGAACCAGAACTAATATATGACTTAGTGGAAAAAGGCGTACTAATGCAAGCAAATTATGGGAGTATAATAGGACAATACGGAAAAAAGGCACAAATGATAGTTAAAAAATTCTTTGAAGGAAATATGATACATTTACTAGGAACAGATGTACATAGACAAAATACTATATATCCTAAAATACCACAAATAATGTCAGAGTTAAATGAATTAATTGGTGAGGAAAAATTAAAGGAATTGACAGAGATAAATCCAAGACTTGTAATACAGAACAAAAGAATAGATATAGAGATGCCACATATGATGAAATTAAATTTTAAAGAGAAAATGATGATAGCAAAAGATGAAGCTTTTGGAAAAGTAAAAAAAGTATTAAAAAGTAAAAGAAAATAGCATCTATAGAAAGGAAGTAATCTTATGAGAAAATATTTTGGAACAGATGGCATTAGAAGAATAGCAAATACAGAGTTAACACCAGAGTTAGTTTATAGTGTAGCAAAAGCAGGAGCATATGTGTTATCAAAACATTCGGATCATACACCAGTAATTTTAATTGGTAGAGATACACGTATTTCTGGAACATTAATAGAAAGTGCTATGGTTGCAGGATTCTTAAGTTATGGAGCAAATGTTAAATTATTAGGAGTAATTCCAACACCAGCAGTTGCATATTTAACAAGAAAATTAAATGCAGACGCAAGTGTTGTTATTTCGGCATCACATAATACATATGAATTTAATGGAATCAAATTTTTTAGTAATAAAGGAATGAAGATACCAGATAACTTAGAAGAAGAAATAGAAGAGGTAATGGAATCTGGAGAGTTAGAAAAATTAACAGCTGTTAATGATAAAATAGGTGTATCAGAATATGCTTTAGATTTGATTGATGAATATGTATATTTCTTTAGAAAAAAATTTGATGATGATATTGCAAAATATAACAAAGATGATTTTGTTGTAGCTTTAGATACAGCAAATGGAGCAACATCAGTTGTTGCAGAAAAAGTATTTAAAGTGCTTGGTATAAAATATAAAATAATAAATAATCATCCAAACGGTGTAAATATTAATGATAATTGTGGTTCAACACATTTAGATGGATTAAAGAAATATGTAGTTGAAAATGGTTTATCTTTGGGTGTTGCATATGATGGTGATGGAGATAGATGCTTAGCAGTTGATGAAAAAGGAAATGAAATTGATGGAGATAGACTACTTGCAATAATATCTCAAAGTTTAAGAAAAAAAGGAAAATTAAATAAAGATACAATAGTTGCAACAGTAATGAGTAATTTAGGATTAAATAAATATGCAAGAGATAATGGATTAGAATTATTACAAACAAAGGTTGGAGACAGATATGTTCTAGAAGAAATGTTAAAAGATGGATTTAATCTAGGTGGAGAGCAATCAGGACATGTAATTTTACTTGATTATAATCCAACAGGAGATGGAATATTAACTTCTCTAATGTTAATAAAATCAATACTAGAAGAAGGAAAAAGTGCTTCAGAACTATCAAGTATTGTTAAGTTATACCCACAAGTATTAATAAATGCAAAAGTAAATACAAATAAAAAATATGATTATGATAAAGACGAAGAGATAAAAGAAGCAATAGATAAGTTAGAAAAAGAATTTGCTGGAAATGGAAGAGTATTAATAAGAGCATCAGGAACAGAGCCACTAGTAAGGGTTATGATAGAAGGAGAAGACCAAAAATATATAACTAAAAAAGCACAAGAAATAGCAGATTTAATAGAGAAAAAATTAAAATAATATATAAATTTGTAATTAAAATGTAATATAAAAGTAATAAAAAAATATTGATTATTGAGATTTTAAATGTTATTATTAAGTAAACTAAAGAAAACGGAGGGGAGAAAATGTTTTTATTTAATATATCAGACCCATTAACATTATTATTAATGTTAGCAGCAACAGTATTACTAATCTTCTTAGCCCAAGAGGTAAAAAAGAGCATGATAGGAGCAGTTTTATTATTTGTTTATCTTATAATATTAATTATGCATGTAGTTCAAATAGCGACTTTATCTGAGGAAAATAGATATTTGCTTTCAACTCTATCAAGATGTATAATTATAGACTTTGTATTTGTTTTCATCTCATTTTTCTCATATTTATGGGTGGATGACATAGAAACGAGATTATATGGAAAGAAAAGTTTAGATAATAGCTTAGATTGGTTTTGGAGAAAAGTATAGTTAAAGTTCGATAATAAAATCGAACTTTTTATTTTTGTTAAAAAATAATATTACAGATTTATTACAAAAAAAGAAAAATATTGAAAAAAGTAATAATATATGTTATTATGATTTTATAATAACATATAAAAAATAGTTAAAAGGAAAAAATTAAAGATGAAAACTAAAATCCTTGAAAGCCTTGAGGCTGTAATACACACACACACCAGATTGTTGAATGAAAAAAATTAAAGAACGAAGAAAAATTAGAAAAAAACGATACTAAAAAAGATAAAAAATAAAAATTAGAAAAAAAGATATAAAAATAGAGGAATACTACCCTTAATTGGTAGCTAATTCCTCTATTAATTTTTTAACTCCTATGATATTTAGAACTCTTTTAAAGTTATAGGCAAGAAAAACAGAGGATGTCCAAGAGGAAACCCTATCTAAACCTTTAACGAAAACATGAGTAAAACCTAAGGAACGCTTAATGGTACCAAAGGGATGCTCAACGAGAGATTTTCTAAGTTTGTAAAAAGAGGAATCTTTTTTGTAGTTTTCGTTGATTTTGTTAAGTTCATCTTCTTTAATATTTCTTTTAATAGAACGACCGTTGATAGACTTAGTACATTTATCTAAATATGGACAATTAATGCAAGAAGAAGATGTGTAAATTTTGTAATGGTTGGTAACATTGTTTCTAGTTTCAGTAGATTTTCTAGAAAAAGAAAGTTTTTGATTGTTAGGGCAAATGTAAGTATCATCAGAAGGAGAGTAAGTGAAAGCAGATTTAGAGAAGTCGTCAAAGTTAGAAGCAGAATGATTTTTAGGTTTAGGAACAAGAGTAGAGATGTTGTCCTTGTTAAGAGCGAGTAAATCAGAAGATTTGTAGTAACCAGTATCGGCAAGTTGAGTAATAGAATGTTCAGGATTTTCTTTTAAGAAATCGTTTAAATTGTAATCATCAAAAAGTTTATCAGACATAGGTTTAAGAAGCCCAACATCATTAGCTTGGTTAGTAACATCATAATCAATAATTAATTTGTTTTTAGAGTCGACAACAGATTGAACATTGTAACAAGGTTCAATATTAGAGTGGTTTTTCATAACTTTAGAAGCAGGGTCAGTAGCACAAAATTCCTTAACATCATTTTTAATCATATCATCTTTTAGAGCAGAATATTTAACTTTACGAGCCTTAATAAGGTCAAGCTTTTTTTGAAATTCAGCTTTTTTAGAAGCATCAATTTGAGAAGAATCATAATCAATTTCAGAAATATATTCTTCAATTTTTTTATCAATATTAGCTAAAAGTTCATCTAATTTATCAATAGTATAAGCACGTTTTTTAGAGCAATTAGCTTTAATTTTAGTACCATCAAAAGCAAAGATTTTAAAACCAAATAAATCAAGTTTACGGCAAAGGTTAGAAAATTGTTTAAAGACGTTTTTAAGGGCCTTAGAGTTATCTTTGCAGAAGTTAGCAAGAGTAGAGTGGTCGGGTTTAAGATTACCAGTAAGCCAAATAAGTTCAATGTTTCTAGAGCACTCACGTTCTTGTTTTCTAGAAGATTGAATACCATTAAAGAAACAGTAAATATGAATTTTTAATAAAATTTCAGTATGATAAGGTTTTTGTCCACGATTATTACAAAAAGTTCCGAACTAAATAAACTATATGAAGAATATGTAAATATAATGAATGAAAGTCAAATGTAAAAAAGTAAATAAAAAACCTCAAAATTTGAGGTTTTTTTCTATTAAACATATTTAATCTTCTACTTGAATATATATAAATATAATAACATAAGATAAGGAGAAAAATATGTTTAATGTCGCAATATTAAAATTAAAAGATATTTTGAAATATTTTATAGGAATTATATTAATTTTATTAATAATAATTTTTGTTAGTAAAAGTTTAAAAGAAAATAATATAATAGAAAAATTAGGAAAAGAATTTACTCTTATATCAAAAAACAATATGTTATTTGCACTAGATAAGACAATTCCAGTAATATCTAATGTAAATGAAGAATATAAAAATATAGCAAAAGAAGATGATATAGATAATAGTCAAGATATGTTACAAATAATGCTTGGAACACAAATAAGTAGTATAAAAGCAATGGAAAAAATAGAAAAAAGTGAAGAACTAGAAAAATCTAAAAAAGAAAGTATAGAAAATCAAGAAGAGGAAAAAGTAAATGGAAATGGTACAGAAAATCAAACTGTAGCAAATGCAGAAACAACAGAGATAATAACACAAAATCCAATAAAAGATGGAAGTAATACGCAAATAGGAAATGTGAAAATAAAGAATGAAACAGATTATCAAATAACACAAGATATGTTTGATACAAATGATTTAGTAATAGATAATAAAAATGTAATATTATTTCATACTCATAGTTGCGAAAGTTATACATCAAGTGAAAAATATCCATATACACCAACAGGAAATTTTAGAACAACAGATTTAAACTTTACAGTAACAAGAGTAGGAACTGAATTGGAAACATATTTAAAACAATATAATTATAATGTAGTACATAATAAGGATTATCATGATTATCCAGCATATAATGGTTCATATACACGTTCATTAAAAACAGTAGAAAATATTTTGCAAACAACACAAAGTGATATAATAATAGATGTACATAGAGATGCAATAGGATCTAGAAGTGATTATGCACCAACAGTAAGAATAGGAAATGAAGAAGCAGCTCAATTAATGTTTGTAATAGGAACAGATGCAGGAGGGTTATGGCATCCTAATTGGAAAGAGAATTTAAAATTCGCAATAAAAATACAGCAAAAAGCAGAAGAAATGTATCCAGGTCTTTTTAAAACAATGATGCTTACAAAATCAAGATATAATCAACATACAGGAAAATATGCAAGTATTATAGAGGTTGGAGCTACTGGTAATACTTTGGACCAATGCCTTGTGAGTATGAAATATTTAGCAGAAGTAATGCACGAAGTGATACAATAGGGACGGAGGATTTTTGTCTCATTTTGGAATAAAATATAAATTTTAGGTAAAAAATAACAGTCCTTCCTTTGTTTCAAAAAACTTTAATTAAGTTTTATTAAAACCTTGAATTATAAAAATTACTTGTATATAATGTAACTGGAAAATTTAGAGAAAGTAGAGGTGTAAGTTATATGGCAGAAATTAGTTTAAACTTAAAAAATAGTGGAATAACAATGAAAAATATAATGGAATATAAGAAACAAGTAGAAAATATTCATAAAGATTTACATAGAAGGGCAAATGATAAAAAAGATTTTGTAGGATGGCTTGAACTTCCAACAAATTATGATAAAGAAGAGTTTAAAAGAATAAAAAAAGCAGCAAAGAAAATAAAAAAAGAATCTGATGTATTATTAGTAATAGGAATAGGTGGATCATATTTAGGAGCAAGAGCTGTGATTGAAGCATTAACAAGTTCATTTAATAATTTACTTCCAGCAAGACAGAGAAAATATCCACAAATATTATATGTAGGAAATAATCTAAGTCCAAATTATATGAACGAATTAATAGAATATGTAGCAAATAAAGATTTTTCTATAAATGTAATATCAAAATCAGGCACAACAACAGAGCCTGCAGTTGCATTTAGAATATTTAGAGAAATACTAGAAAATAAATATGGAATAGATGAAGCAAGAAGTAGAATTTATGCAACAACAGATAAAGAAAGAGGAGCATTAAAAACACTTGCTGATAAAGAAGGATATGAGAAATTTGTAGTTCCAGATAATGTTGGTGGAAGATATTCAGTACTAACAGCAGTAGGATTACTTCCAATAGCAGTAGCAGGAATTGATATAACAAAACTAATGGAAGGTGCAAGAGTTGCACAAGAAAGATATAATGATTCAAATTTAAAATATAATGAATGTTATCAATATGCAGTAGCTAGAAACATATTATATAAACAAGAAAAAAATACAGAGATATTGGTAAATTATGAACCAAAAATGCACTACTTTACAGAATGGTGGAAGCAATTGTTTGGAGAAAGTGAAGGAAAAGATAATAAAGGAATATTTCCTTCAGGAGTAGATAACACAACAGATTTACATTCCATGGGGCAATATATACAACAAGGAAGAAGAAATTTATTTGAAACAGTTGTATATGTAGAAAATCCAAAATCAGATATTACAATAAATCCAGATGATGATAATTTAGATGGATTAAATTATTTAGCAGGAAAAACATTAGATTTTGTAAATAAAAAAGCAATGGAAGGAACCATAAAAGCACATGTATCGGGAGATGTACCTAATATTGCAATTAAGATGAACAAATTAGATGAAGAAAATCTAGGAGAAATATTATACTTTTTTGAAAAGGCATGTGCTATGTCAGGAAGCATATTGGGAATAAATCCATTTGATCAACCAGGAGTAGAAGAATATAAAAAAAATATGTTTAAACTATTAAAAAAACCAGGATATTAATGTCCAATGGGGGACACTTCTTTAATTATGATATGTCCCTAAAAGGACAAAATGTCCAAAAAGAAACGTCCCTATTGGACAATTTGTCCATTCGGGGACACATCTATAAGAAAAGAGGAAGCAAAATGATTTTTAAAGAAAAATTTAAAATGGGATTAACAGATATAGGAAAAGATAATAAAATAAAAAATATTGCTATATTAAAAATGCTGGAAAATATTGGATCTTATCACTCAGATGTTGCAGGATATGGAGCTAACGATACTTATGTAAAAAAAGTAACTTGGATTTTATTAGATTGGAAGTTTAAAGTTTTAAATAGACCAAAATATGGACAAACATTAGAAGTTGATACTTGGGCTAGAGAAGGAAATAGATTTTTTACATATCGTGATTTTGAAATTTATGACGAAAATAAAACTCTTTGTGCAATAGCAACATCGAAATGGACTTTAATTAACATGAAAGAAAAAAGAATGACTAAAATAAATGATGAAGTATTAGATTGCTATAAAGTAGAAGAAAAAGAAGTTTTTAAGGGAGAAAAGCTAGATAGATTACAAATTCCTAATGAATTTATTTCTAATATAAAATATACTGTAATTAGAAAAGACATTGATATTAATAAGCATATGCACAATTTATATTTTTTAGATTTAGCTTATGAAGCTTTACCAGAAGAAGTGTATGAAAAAAGACCTTTTGATAATCTTAGAATTATGTATAAAAAAGAAATAAAATTAGGAGAAACTGTAGATTGTAAATATACTAAAGAGGATAATAAAAATATTATAGTAATACAAAGTGATGATGGAAAACATTTACATGCAATAATAGAGTTATATTAATATAAACTAAAATATTTTACTAAAGAAAGGAATAAATTATATGAACAAAGTTTATAAAAAAGCATGTACGGAAGTATTGGAAGCACTAAAGTATATACCATTAGACGAATATCATAAAATCCCTTATAAAACAATAGCTTTTATGGAAGAAAATAAGGATAAAGATTATAACTATAAGTATGATGTTAAAAGCCCTAAAATGTCAAAACAAGCAAATATAATAATTATTAGGTTGTATCTAGATTATATAGCAAATGAAAAAGAAAAAAAGATTATAAATGAAATTCTAGAACTTAATAGTAAGAAGAAAATAAAGACGAAAACTAATGAAATTACTATAATAAGTAAAAAAAATCAAAATAGAAAATATGACGAATATAGTGAAATTCATGATTTCCCAATTAAAATAGAAAATACAAATTGGTTAAAGAAGCTTATAAATAAAATAAAGTTAATATTTATAAAAAGAAAGAGTTAAAAAATGATAGAATACGATAGATTAGTAGAATTAGTAGGAAAAGATATTGCAAGGAAATTAAATAGACTATCTGATAAAACATTAAGAAGAGTATCAGAAGAAAAGATAAAGCAAATTTTAGAAATTTTTGAAAAATTAGGATTAGATAGAAAGATATTACTTAATACTCCTTCAATTCTTGCAAGGGCCCCTGTTTCTAAAATAGAAAAAATAGTAGAAGTATTGGACAAAAATGGAATTGATAGAAAAATATTAGAAAAAAACGGAGATATATTAATTGCAACAAATACAGATGATATAGAAGGAATATTAAACGCATTAAAAGAAGCTGGAATAGGAAGAGATATACTAGAGACTAATGCAAGTATAATATCTCATGGCAATCCGAACGAAATAAAAGAAATAATAAAAATATTAGAAGCAGAAGGATTAGGAGAATTAGCAAGAATTAATGGTACTATATTGTCTTATGGAAAGGCTAATAATATAAAAGAAGTAATAGAAATATTGAAAAAAACAGGTATTGGATTAGATATATTAAAAACAAATGGAAACATATTAGCGTTTGGAAATCCTAAAAGAATTATAGAAATAATAAGGATATTAGAGAAAAGTGGAATAGGAACACAAATATTAAAAACAAATGGAGGTATTTTAGCACAGGGAACACCAGAAAAGATTAAGGAAATAATTCAAATATTGAAAGAAGAAAATATAGGTATAAATATCTTAAAAACAACAGGAGATATATTAGCAAAGGGAAATCCAATTAAAATTAAAAGGATAATACAAATTTTAAGAGATAAGAAAATAGGAACAGACATATTAAAATATAATGGAACAATATTGGCTATAGGTAATCCTGATAAAATATTAGAGATTCTAGACATTTTAAATAGTGAAAATATTAATTTAAAATCAGTTACTGCAAATTTATTAAGTGTGGGAAATCCAGACGACATAAGAGATATAATAAATATTTTAAAAGAAGAAAAAATAGGAACAGATATTTTAAATACAAGTATAACTATATTAGAGGGAAAACCTAATAAGGTTAGAAAAATAATAGAAGTATTAAGAAAAACTGAAATAGGAACAGAAATTTTAAGAACTAATGCAAGTATTTTAAGTGCAGGTGATCCTAAAAGAATAGAAGAAATCATTAATGTTTTAAAAGATGAAGATATAGGCTTAGAAATTTTAAACCGGACATGGAACTATTTTAGCTCAAGCAGAGCCAAAGAGAATGAGAAAAACAATTAAAGCCTTAAAAGATATTGGGCTAGAGAAGGAAGAAATAGAAAGCAAATTTGCCGGGATATTAGTAACAACAAGTGCAGAAAATATAAGAGAAGTTTATTTGATATTGCAAAGACATGATTTATTAAATATGTTAGAAAATAATCCAAATATATTGAGGACAAGGACAAAAAATTTGGAAAATTTGATAAGATTATATGAAAGAGAAGATTTAATAGAAGCACTAAAAAATAGACCGACTGCATTATATGGTTGTTCATATAGATTAACATTAGCAAGAATTAATTTTTTAAAAGAAAAAAATATACCTACAAAAAAGATAAGTGAAGATGGAGAGCAAAGGTTTAATCCGGATATATTTATAGGAGCAAGCAAATTTGAGAAAAAATATGGTATAGATGGTAGGAAATTACAGGCAACATATGGAAAAGAGCCTGCAAAAATGAAATCAATGCTTGAAGTAGCTTTGAGAGATGAAATTACTAAGGAAGAAGTAGAAGAAGTACAAAGCCATGGAATAGAAGAGAAGGAAGAAAATAAAGAATTACAAGTATAAGGAAGTATAAAAAATGGATTATTTATTGAATTATATAGAAGATTATGAAATTGAATATTTAAAAGAACAATATACAGATGAAATAATAAATTTATTAGAAAAACAAAAAGATATTGTTATATTAAAAATAAACGAATTATTAAAAAGTGGAAAAATGGATATATATAGTAAAATGACAGAAGATATAGATTTTTTTATAAATTAAAGGAAAATTAAAATTATGTAAAGGTTTAAAAGTCTTAATTGTTAAAAGATTAAGACTTTTTTAATGAATATATTTTTGACAAATGGAAATAATTAAAAAGAAAGCAAAATAAATTTTTGAGAATATAATATATTAGAAATATATTTTAAAAAATGTAAAAAAACCTTGAAATTTGTCGAATCTATGATATAATATCACGTGGTGTAAAAAAGTTATAGGGAGGAAGCAAAAAATGAAAGTGGTTTTTAGAAAAACAAAAATTATTGGAACAATAGGTCCAGCAAGTGAAGCAGGAGTAACACTAGAGCATTTAATGAATACAGGATTAAATGTAACAAGAATTAATTTTTCTCATGGAGGATATGAAGAAAATAAAGAAAAGATAGAAACGATAAAGCAAGTAAGAGAAAAATTTAATAGACCAGTAGCATTAATGTTAGATACAAAAGGACCAGAAATAAGAACAGGTGTCTTAGAGTCTAGAGATGAAAAAGTAGTAGTTAATGAAGGACAAACATTTACTTTTTATAATGAGGATATAATTGGTAATAACACAAAAACAACACTTACTTATAAAGATGCATACAAAGATGTAAAAGTTGGTTCTAAAATATTAGTAGATGATGGAGCAATTGAATTTGAAGTAACAGAAATAAAAGGTAAGGATATAATTTGTAAAGCTCTAAATACGGGAAGATTAGGAAGCAGAAAAACTGTAAATATGCCAGGAGTAAGTTTAGAGTTACCATTTATATCTGAAAAAGATAGAAATGATTTATTATCAGGAATAAAAGCTGATTTTGATTATATTGCAGCATCATTTGTAAGAAGAGCAGAAGATGTATTAGAGATGAGAAAATTATTAGATGATAATGGTGGAAATAGAATAAAAATCATTTCTAAAATAGAATGTCAGGAAGGAATAGATAATTTTGATGAAATATTAGAAGTTTCAGATGGAATAATGGTGGCTCGTGGAGATTTAGGTGTAGAAGTACCTATGGAAGAAGTACCAGTGTATCAAAAGCAAATGATAAAAAAATGTAATAAAGCAGGAAAGCCAGTAGTTACAGCAACACAAATGCTAGAATCAATGACACAAAACCCAAGACCAACAAGAGCAGAGGTAAGTGATGTTGCAAATGCTGTATATGATGTTACAAGTGATATCATGCTTTCAGGTGAATGTGCAATGGGAAAATATCCAATAGAATGTATAAGAGCAATGTCTAAAATATCAAAAGAAGTAGAAAAATCAATAAATTATTGGAAAAGATTTTATAAGAGAAGTTTCGATCATACAAAAAAAGATGTAGAAAATGCTTTAGCTTATACAACATGTATAACAGCAGAGCAAATTCAAGCAAATGGGATAGTTGCATATACACATAAAGGTGATTCAATACTAAAATTGGCAGCTCTAGCACCAGCTTGCCCAATATTTGCAATAACAGATGACAAAAAAACATATAATCAATTATCTTTAATATTTGGTACATTACCAGTATTAATAGAAGGAGCAGGTTCAATTGATGATACAATAAATTTAGGAATTGAAAATTTAAAAGAAAGAGGATTATTAGAAACAGGAGATATGATTGTATTATCTGGAGGAGCATCAGCTTTGCCAAAGCAAAATAAAGGAAAAGTTATTGGTGGATGTGTAAAAATATAATTAATAAAACATATAAAAAATAAATGAATATAAAAAGTAAAATTTTGATATTTCAAAATTTTACTTTTTTCTTGTTATTTAATTTGATTTTTGATATACTATACATATATATAAAGAGAAAGGAAAAAAATAATGTCAAAACCAATAGTAGCAATAATAGGAAAGCCAAATGTCGGAAAATCAACACTTTTTAATTATTTAGTAGGTTCAAGAATTTCAATAGTAGAAGATAGTCCAGGAGTAACAAGAGATAGAATTTATGCAGAAACAAACTGGAGAGGAAGAGACTTTACTTTAATAGACACAGGAGGAATAGAACCGGATTCTGATGATATAATACTTTCTCAAATGAGAGAACAAGCAAACTTAGCAATATCGATGGCAGATGTAATAATATTTTTAACAGATATAAGACAAGGAGTAACAGCAGCTGATAGAGAAATTGCTTTAATGTTAAAAAAATCTGGAAAACCAATTGTACTTGTATGTAATAAGGCGGATAACATAGAAAAAGATAAAGATGAAATTTATGAATTTTATAATTTGGGAATAGGAGAACCTTATCCAATTTCAGCAACAAATGGACTAGCAATAGGAGATGTATTAGATGCAATATACGAAAAATTTCCTAAAGACGAGAAGGAAAACACTGATGATAATAAAATAAAAGTTGCAGTAATTGGAAAACCAAATGTTGGTAAGTCTTCTCTAGTAAATAAAATTTTAGGAGAAAATCGAGCAATAGTTAGTGATATTGCAGGAACAACAAGAGATGCGATAGATTCTGAATTTGAAAATGAAAAAGGACAATATATTTTAATAGATACGGCAGGAGTAAGAAAAAAGAGTAAAATAAAAGAATCAGTAGAAAAATATAGTATAATGAGAACCCTTTTAGCAATAGAAAGAGCAGATGTTTGTTTGATGATGATAGATGCTAAATGCCGGAGTGACAGATCAAGATGCAAAAATTGCAGGTGAAGCACATGAATCAGGAAAAGGTGTAATAATTGTCGTTAATAAATGGGATGCTGTAGAAAAAGAGACAGGAACATTAGAAGAGTATAAAAAAGACATATATCAAAAATTAAAATATTTATCATATGCACCAATTATATTTATATCAGCAAAAACTCGGACAAAGAGTAAATAAATTATTTGATTTAATAAATAATGTAGCTATGCAAAATAGTATGAGAATAAAAACATCTGTATTAAATCAAGTAATAAATGAAGCAATTGCAATAGTGCAACCTCCGTCAGATAAAGGAAGAAGACTAAGAATATATTATGGAACACAAGTAACAACAAAGCCACCTACATTTGTTATATTTGTAAATAATAAGCAATTATTTCATTTTTCTTATGAAAGATTTTTAGTAAATCAAATAAGAAAAGAATTTGGCTTAATAGGAACACCAATAAGAATAATAGCAAGAGAAAAGTCAGACAAAGAAGCTAAAAAGGAGGGATTTTAATAAAATGATAGTATATATAATTATGGCAATAATTGCATATTTAATTGGAAGTGTAAATTTTTCAATAATATTTAGTAAAAGATTTGCAGGATTTGATGTCAGGGAAAAAGGAAGTGGAAATGCAGGAACAACTAATATGTTACGTTCTGTAGGAAAGAAAGCAGCAGTTATAACACTTATATGTGATATATTAAAAGGTGTTGTTTCAATAGGAATATCAATACTCCTTGGAAATATACCAGATCTAAATAAAGAATTATTAGTACAAATAGCAGGAGTTTCAGTAATATTAGGACACACGTTCCCAATATTTTTCGGATTTAAAGGTGGAAAAGGAGTTGCAACATCACTTGGAGTGCTTTTATTAAGCAATTGGCAAATAGGATTAATTTGTTTAGTGTTTGCTTTAGTATTAATGATACTAACAAGGATGGTATCAGTAGGGTCTTGTGCAGCAGCAGTATTGTTTCCAGTACTTACATTATTTATAAATGAACATTATACAGTTCTGACAGAAGGTAAAACTGGAAGTGTATATTTTATATATAGTGTAATTCTAGCAGTAATTGTACTATTTAATCATAGAAGTAATATAAAAAGGATATTAAATGGAACAGAAAATAAAGTAAATTTTAAAAAATAAAAAAGGAGATGTATAACGAATGAAAAGATTAACAAAGATATTTATTGTTTTGGTAATGATGTTAGGAATGATATTATTAAATTATAGTTATGCTAGTGGAGAAACTTATACATTAGATTTTGAAGTTTCTAATGCAAATGAGAGTTTTGATTTATATGTATTACTTCCAAAAGAATATATATTATTTGCAATACAAGAAGATGGTTTAAATATAGAGTATACTGGAGCAGATACTTTAAAAAATAATAATATACCAAGCATTAGTGTGAATAAGAATGATATAGAGGATAAATTATATGAAGAAAATGGAATAGAATATACTCAAATTCATTTAAAAGAAAATTCACAAGATAAATATGAATTTGATATACTTGCAGATTATCCAGACATGGATATGAAATTCAGAGTAAAAAATACGACTAAAGATTATATTATTCATATTGATAATTTTGAGGTAAAAAATGGCATTTGTAAAGTAGAATATGATTATATGGAAGCGTCAGTAAAACAAGAAGGAACAGAAATTTCTCAATTTATAATAATATTACTTATAGTTATACTTATTGCATTAATAGTAGTAACAATAATAGCATATAATAAACAAAAGGAGAAAGAATAGAATGAAAAACGTAGCAATTATAGGAAGTGGCAGTTGGGGAACAGCTCTAGCTACACATTTGGCAAGCAATGGACATAATGTAAAAATGTGGTCTTTTAATGAAGAAGAAAAGAATCTTATAAATAATGAAAGAAGATGTAAATTCTTACCAGGAGTAGTGATTCCTGCTAAAGTAGAATGTTATACAGATATAAAAACGGTTGTTGATGGAGTAGATTTTATTTTACATGTTACTCCGTCAAAATTTACAAGAGAAACATTTGTTAAATATAAAGAATATGTTGGTAACAAACCGGTTATAATATGTTCTAAAGGATTTGAAAAAGAAAGTTTAAAAACTTTAGATGAAGTAATGATAGATGAATTGCCAACTGTAAGAATAGGTGCATTAACAGGTCCAAGCCATGCAGAAGAAGTAGCAATAGCAGTACCAACAGTATTGGTAATTGCATCACATGATAGTGAAATATTAAATCTTATACAAGACACATTTATGTCAGAAAAAATGAGAGTATATACATCTGATGATGTAAAAGGAGTAGAACTAGGGGGAGCTTTAAAAAACATAATAGCATTTTGTGCAGGTGTTGCAGCAGGTATAGGACTTGGAGATAATAGTTTTGCAGCACTAGTAACAAGAGGATTAGGAGAGATATCAAGACTTGGAACAAAACTTGGAGGAAGAAGAGAAACCTTCTATGGATTAAGTGGATTAGGAGACTTAATTGTTACATGTCTTAGTGAACATAGTAGAAATAGAAGAGCAGGAGTATTAATAGGACAAGGAAAAACATTGGAAGAAGCAAAAAAAGAAGTTGGAATGGTAATAGAAAGTATAGATAATATAGATGTAGCACAAAAGTTAGGAGAGATAAATAATATTTATATGCCAATAACAAATACGGTTTATGACGTTATATATAATGGTTTAAAACCAGAAGAGGCTGTTATACAATTAATGACAAAAGAAAAAAAATGTGAATGGGATTAATATATAATTTTTGGTTATACTATTATTAAAAAAGGAAAGGAAGAAAAATAATGGAATTTTTTGATAAGTTAGGGAAAAAAGCTACAGAGGCATATAAAATAACAGCAGATAAAACAGGAAAAATTGCAAAAGAAACTAAATTGAAGTTGAGAATGAGTCAGTTAAGAACTAAAGTAAGTGATTTGTATGAAGAAATAGGAAAGAAAGTATATGAAGAACATTTAAGAGAAGATGAAGATGCAAAAAGAGATATAAAACAAGAATTGGAAGAATTATGTATTAAAATAGATGTTTTAAGTGATGAAATAGAAGATCTTCTAAGACAATGTTTAGAATTAAGAGATAAGAAACAGTGTAAAGTTTGTTATGTTGAAATGGATAAAGAATATAAATATTGTCCAAATTGTGGAGCAAAACAAGATGATAATGAGACTATCAAAGATGAAAGCTATGAAGAGGTTGAAGAAGACGATAATAAAGAAGAGCATACAGAAGAAAAGGATAATAATTTAGAAAAAACCGTAAAAATTGAATCAAACGTAGAAAATAGTGATGAAATCAATGATGAAGATAATGACAAGGAGTAAATATGAAAATTGTAGTTCAAAGAGTAAAAAATGCAAAAGTAGATGTGGATGGGAAAACAGTAGGAAAAATAGAGAAGGGCTTTTTGGTATTGCTAGGAGTTACTCATAATGATACCAAAGAGCAAGCAGATTATCTTGTGAAAAAGCTTTGTAAATTAAGAGTATTTAAAGATGAAAATAATAAAATGAATTTAAGCTTAAAAGATATAGGAGGAAAACTTTTAATAGTTTCACAATTTACACTTTATGCTAATTGTAGCGATGGAAATAGGCCATCATTTATAGAAGCAGCTATACCTGAACAAGCAGAAAAATTATATAATTATTTTTGTAAAGAATGTAAAGAAAAATATGGAATAGAAGTAGAAAAAGGGATTTTTGGAGCAGATATGGAAGTAAACTTAGTAAATGATGGACCTGTAACTATCATAATAGAAAAATAACAATGTTTAATAAGGATATCTTTCAAATAAATATTTAATAATATCATTTGCATTGTCTTTTGAAATATAGATAAATATATTTCTATCCAATGAAATCCACATAGTAATATTATAATCATCTGAATTATCAATAAAGATACCAATTATTTCAGCTAACTCTAATGGGTTAGCATATTTTTTTTCCCATTTTAAATTATCATAAATTTCTAGATTAGTATTATAAAAACGACTTAAAAAATTATTTAATTCGCCTTTTTGGTTGCTATATAAATTAACTGTTGCTTGCATTTTTAACTCCTAAAATTATTCTTAATATTAGTATTAAAATTAGACAAAATTTTATACTAAGAATAAAGTAATTTGAAAATGTAAATACTAGAAAAAAGAAAAATTGGAGGATAAAAAAATTGAAAAAGTATAAAAAGTTTTTATTTCTTTTTTTGATTATTGTAATTACTACTTTAAGTGCTTTTTTATATACAACTCTAGGTAAAGGAAATAGTCAGGATGAAAAAGAAAAGACTTTAGCAGAAGTAGAGTATTTAGAAAAGAAAATAGTTACTTTATTGAATGAATTAAATAATATAGAAAGTAGAAATTATAATTTATCTGTAAGTGAAATATCTAAAGAAGATAGTTCTCAAAGTGAACAAGATACACAAGAAAAAGAAAGCAAAAGTAATGGTGAAGAAGAAAGTCAAGATAAAAGAAATCAAAATAGTCAAGAACAAGGAGAAGATTCAGCTAGAAATAGTAATACATCAAGTGGTGAAGATGAGGAAAATGAAGAATATACCTTAAAAGAAACAGGGATTTTAGCAAATGTAAACAATATAGATTGGGAAAATTTAAAAACAGAAGTTGAAAATTTATATTTACCAGTTCCGACTATAACTTTAGATTTATATAGTGTAGAGATATCAAGAGATGATATATTAGGTTTTAATCAAGAATTAGATAATCTAACGATGGTTGTTAAAGAAGAAAATAAAGAAAAGACTTTGGAAAATTTATCTAAATTATACGAATATATACCAAGATTTGCAAAGATGCTAACAGATAACACAACATATAGAGCTGTAATTGAAACTAAAAATAATTTATTTAAAGCATATAGTAAGTTAGATTCTAAAAATTGGGATGAAATCTCTAATGACTTGAAACAAGCAATCGACACATATTCTAATCAGCTTATAAATACAAATAAAGACTCTGATAAACAATATGTGATAAATAAAATTTATATTATGTTAAATGAATTACAAAATGCAGTAAATGTGCAAGATGAATCTATATTTTTAATTAAATACAAAAATATATTAGAAGAAATGAATAACTTATAAAAATATAGTTGCAAACAAGATGGTGTTCCTCATTTGCAACTATAAACAGAGTACTTGTAAGACTTACACGAACAGTAAGCAAAGTGCTATTGTTATGCACACAACTGCGATAACAACACATACCCCGCTAACTGCGTTAGAGCCTTGCTTGCAAGTCATATATGCCAAAATAACATATACAAATGCTATAAGACCTAATACTGCTGTCCCAAACATTAAAACCTCCTCTTTTTATACTTATATCAGAGGATATACCTCTGAAGGTCCTATTTTTCAAAGGTATAAAAATGGTTAATAAATATATTATATACTATTTTGAAGAAAAAAACAAGCTTAAAGACTTTACTTTTTGCTTTATAAATGTTAAAATTAATTTTATAAGTAAGTTGAATAGTCGCTGGTAAATTCCGAAAGGAATTACGAGAGGAAAGTCCGGGCTCCATAGAGCAAAGATGCTAGATAACGTCTAGTGAGGGTGACCTTAAGGAAAGTGCAACAGAAAATAACCGCCAAAATTTGGTAAGGGTGAAAAGGTGAGGTAAGAGCTCAACCGCCATTATGGTGACATAATGGGTCAGTGTAAACCCCATCTGGAGCAACACCTAAATAAGAAGATTAAGCTTGCTCGGCGTCTTCTTAACTTGTGTGGCTTGAGATAAGTAGCAATACTTATCCTAGATAAATGACTATTTTAAAAGACAGAACCCGGCTTACAGATTTACTTATTTCCTTTTTAATAATTTTTTTTCGGAGAGTAGCTTTTAGCTACTCTTTATTTACATAATGCTGGAAAATTATATAAATTTGTGATATTATATTATTAGGTGTTTGCAAGTAAATCTCTAGTAACAAATGTAGGGAGATAAAATGAAGGTGTTTGGTTTTTCAGGTAAGCTCTCTTATAATTATGGTGTTAAAGTAGAGCTCAAAGGGTATTTTGTTCAGGATGATGGAGAGGAGATTAAAGGATACCTGGAAGAAAAACAAAAAAACAAGACAACTGTAAGTGCAATAAAAGGCTTGTACAATGAGAGTTCTTCACAAATGCTTTTTATTAAAACTAGTAATCCTGGGGGATATACTCCAGAATTATACATCTTTGAAGATTCATTTACAGATGGATGGGTTAGTTCGTACAACAGATACTCAAGTACATTCTTTGTATATGCTGGAGTGAGGAATGCAGTAGCAGAGTTAAATGTATTTGAAGAAATCTTCGAGTCAGAAGACTAACTATGTGAAAGTCAAGAAATTTTATGAAAAAAATAAAAATATTTGAATAATTAGTACATTGAAAATTG
>CALXAY010000010.1 GCA_944386415.1 uncultured Clostridia bacterium
GTATCACTTCTACCATATTATTCACCTCGCTTAACCACCAATTCAGGTAGTAGCTTATGATTAGTTATTTTTATTCTCTTTTGCCATTGTTGAAAGATATTCAAGTAAACTATTTTTGTCAATTAGATATTTTCTACCTCTCTTGATAAATTCAATCTCCCTATTATCTAATAATTTCCTTATAGCGTATAAGGTTAGAGAAGTGTTAGGATCTTCTCTCTTTATTTCTTCTATTAGTTTACTTGCTGTTCTCCATTGTTGCATTTTTATTCCCTCCTTATTATACATATTTTTGTATAATTACTGCGTCTAATAGTTCGTATAATTAGGATTATTGCTTCGTTTATTGTTTCATATCTAAGGCTGGGGAAGATGTTTAATCTTCCCTTATAAAACCTTACTTTATTTATTCTTATTCATTTTTGAATTTTCTTCTTTATTCCTTTTTATTTCCTCTATATCTATCTCTCCTCGAAGAAATCTCACTTTTCCAGTACAATGACCAATGACTGGTCTAATTTTTTGACTAAATGATACTTTCTGAGTAGCTGATAGAATAGGATTCTTAAATACATCGTTTTGTATATCATCAAGTCTTTTAGCTATTTTTTCATATTGTACTGCTTGTTCTTCTTCTTTCGTTAGTGGAGCATTAAACTCCTCAAACATTTCTCCTATTTTATTTGTTTTATTATTTATATTAAAATCTTGTTCCATTGAACATTCCCTCCCTTAATTTCTAAATTCATCGTTTTCAATGTATCTGCCATGTGATTATATGTTTCGTATGTTGCTTCAACAATACTAGCAGGAATTATACATTTTACTCTTATAATTTCTTTTTCTTTGTTTAAATCATTTACTGATATAACAATGTCAGCAATTATACTACTAATCTCAGAGAAATCTTTTGTAACCATTTCCCAACTATCCACTTTATTCGAGACATATTTTTCTAACTGCTCCAAACTCTTACGCAAATTCTCTATTCTTTCATACATATATTTTGGAAAGATTTTTTGACTTTCCTGTACTATTTCTAACATTAAGTCAATTTTTTCTATTACTTGTCCTTTGACAAATTTAAACATAAAATCATTATTCATTTTGCTCACCTCCAAATATACTTTTCTTAACAGTTTTTAAATCAAAGTAAATCTCATCTAATTTATTAGGTGCTAAATCATATAGTTTATTTTCTTCTATCCTAGCATTTTCTAAAATTGCTCTTAGTTCTTTTATATCTATATCCAGCCAGTACAACAGATAACAGACTCGAAATTTATTTATTCTATCTGCCTTAGGTGTTAAATTTTCTACACTCAGATATCTTACTAGTTGTAACATTTTCCCTATGACACTAGAACATTTTTCTTTATATTCTTTTATTTCTTTGGTCTTTTTCATCTGTTCTGTTTTTCTGTCCCATATACCTCGTAATGTGAGAGTCTGATACTTCAACTTTGGTAATTCTTTTATTTTCTCCTGCAAGAATTTTGATATTTCAAACCTATTCATTTTCTTTATTCTCCTTTCTTTTTAGATTATACTGTTCATAAGTCCATGCTTGTATAATTGATTGACTTTTATCTTCATTTTCTTTTACTACTCTTGTAGTTCTCGCATAAACTTGTTTACAACCTTTGACATTTTCTCTTAGTGCTAATAGATATGTTGTTTTTTCTACCTTAGGTCTAGCTATATTTCCACTACACCTAAACAAACGACAACCGTTTTGGATAGTATTTTAATCTTGCACCGTTTCTTTATAGCTTTTGGTGTAATTTCTTCGCCAGTAGGCTCTCCATTTTCATTTTCAGTATCAGTAATTGCTGTAAACCTAGCTGTAAAGTATGCACCGCATATTGTCAGAACTATCTGGACTAATTGATTCGATTTTATAAAACCCTTTATCCCACAATTTATCTAACAAATCGTTAGGTATATACAACTTTTCACCGTTCATATTTTTTAGAAAAACGTGCAAATGCCAATTTTCATTTTCTTGTGGCTCTATTACTGCTATATAACCTAAGTTGCTATATCTATATTTGAGCCCTTTCCACAATTTTCTCCAATCATCATCTAACTGTTTTATATCTGTCATTGGATATCCATAAGTGAGTGTTAGAAATTTCTCCGAGTCACCGCCTTCAATGTTTGTATTTATAATTCTTCTTAGCTGTTTGAAACTTGAATGCAAGGACTGTGTGTTTTCTATTCTTTTTGTTCTTTTAGTTGAATACTTTTTTATTTCTCCTGTTTCTAAATCAATGTATTCGCCATTTTTCCTTTTTCTATACCTTTTTATAGTATCTACTCTATTAGCAGAGGTCAGCAATTCAACTACATTTCCACATTTATACACAAAACATTGAGAATGATTATCTGGTCGCATAAATGTTGATTTTTCTACGCGAATTTTCTTTTTCCTTTCTTTTTCCTCATGTGCTATTTTTCTCACCTTCTTTCTGTTCTAAATTATTGAATAGTTAGAAGATTATCTTGCACATACAAAAATGAGGTGCAAGAGTATAAATCTAAAAGCCATTATATTGCTTTTAGTTAATACTACTTACACCTCATACCTTAGCCCTAGCATCATTATTGTTATTACTATATAATGTAAAATCTGCATTCGCATATGAGTCACCAACATGAAACTCTTTCTATATAAAGAGATTTCCGTATAAGTATCTCTAATATTCATTTTTCTACTAAGTTTTCCTTAGTGTGTTTTATATCTTAGCATGGTTTTCTATCTTTGTCAATACTTTTTTGAAATTTTTTG
Organism: uncultured Clostridia bacterium; assembly: GCA_944386415.1. Lineage (GTDB taxonomy): Bacteria > Bacillota > Clostridia > TANB77 > CAG-508 > CAG-269. The sequence continues at coordinate 2,792 of CALXAY010000010.1, forward strand.
TTTTTAGCTTTTTGTTAGTGTTCTAGTGATTTAATTATTATAGAAACAAAAGACTTTTCCTTATTAGTGGAACAAGCTAGTTCACTATTTCATTTCTTTTGCTCCTACTTAGTCCTATATTGCTCATGTTTCATTTTCTATTGTTGGAGCAAAGGGTTGTTTGCAAATCCAACTAATTTCTGTCTATGAGCCTTATGAAGCGAAGTGGAGAAGAAAGAAGGAATACTTAGTTGACTATTATTTCTTCTGTTGTCTTAGAGTTGTTACTAGTTGTTAGAAACTATTGCTTTTAGTCTTATGTTACTATAATAATCTAGTTACTTATTCACTTTGTTCATTGCCTTGTTTCTGCATATTTCTACTTCTCGTTCTAGTTTTTCTATTCCAGTTATTATTTTCATTCTTTCTAAACCTGTGTAGCTTTCTTCTAATTCTTGTTTTATATTTTCTATACTATCAAGTATTTCTTGCAACTGGCTACTACAAATCATATAGTCATCTTTCTTGAATTTATATACTTCTTTTGGTAGTTCATTTATTAGTTTTTCTATTTTTGTTTGTATCACTTTTATACTATTCATTTGTTCTTGTGTTACTGTTTCTTTTATTTTCTCCTTGTAATCTTCTATCATTTGTTGTATGTTGGTTAATTTTCCTAACATATTACTATTACTTGTATCACTCATACTAAATTCCTCCTTTTCTGGTAATATTATATAATGATTTTCTTGTATATGCAAGTTTTGTTTCATTCGCTCTTATTTTCTTTTCTAGCAAAATTGCTGTTAGAAGCGGAAAACTTTCCAAAGAAATATATAACCCCTCTACATTTTGTTCCTAGACTTAACTAGGCATGAAGAAAAAGCGATTAGCAATGTAACCGCTTCTAAATTCATATATACTTATTATTCCTTAAAATCTTCACCATACTTATATTTTCTCATTAAACCATATCCAGTAGTTATAGAAACTAGGATAAAAAGTATTACCAATTTTGTATCATTGAATATATTGAAACCAACTAGATATACAACTAGCCAATATACAACAAATGATATTATACTAAAAATTACTGTTAAAAATAAGTCACTCTTACTACGATTCATACAATTCTCCTTTCTATCATTGTACTAATTCATAAGTTGCATTTCTATATAAGCATTTTCCTAAAAATTGACCATAACCCATAGTATCATATAATTTATTATTTTCTTGTATTTCAAACTCGAATCTATCTTCTATTGTTTGTGTAACCTCTTTCATTTCTTCGTGTGAATAATATTCTGCTGTTGTATATTCTCCTACCAATTTTCCGTTTTCTATTTCATAAGTTCCAGTCAATGTGCATTGCATATCTATATCTGTTAAAGTAATTTTATTCCCTTCTATTTTTATACTTATATCTCCTAATTCTATTAGCATATCTTCTTTTTCTTCACTTGTTAGTATTTTATTATAAACACCATTTTTTATATTGCTTTCTATATTAGTATTATTTTCTTCGTTTGCATTTGTTGTATTATTATTTTGTACCGTATTTGCTGATGGTACAAAATTTAATATATCGGAAAGCATTGGTGTTACTGAAAGTTGCAACACTTCGTTATATGTATTGCTAGGTGCTATAACTTTTGATATTGTTTTTTCTTTGTTAATCTTGAATATATCATCCATTTTTGCGTTGCTTGAGTTATTAGAATTATTCATAACAGATGTAATATAGTTAATCGTATCATCTGTAACTGTATATGATGCCTTATATCCATATATATAATATCCTTTTTCAAGTCCAAAAGTGGTTGGTTCTGATGCTATAATATAAAAATTTATTGTATCATCTATAACTTTGTAATCATATATAAATATATATGTCTTGTTTTTATCTAAGTAATTTATTTCATTTCTTAGTCGATATTCTGCTAATGAGATAATATTTTCCATATTATTTTCATTTTTCTGAATTAATAAATTAATAGTTTCTTCCTTACTTATTTTTGAATTATTAGTTGTTGTTTCTTCCTTACTTACTTTTGAATTATTAGTTGTTATTTCTTCACTACTAAACATAGCTAATATAAAACATAAAGCTATAATGACAATACATACATATATTATTTTCTTTTTTGTAGACATTTCTTTAAATTTTGCTATAATTGATTTCTTTTCTTTCTCCATAAAAATTCCCCTTTCTTTGTCTTTAGACTTTTTATTCATTATAACAATAATATTTTATTTTGTAAAGTATTATTTTACTTTATAAAATATAATTTTATTTATATATTGAACAACTGCATATAAAAGTTTATTTGTTCTTGTTTCAATGAAATAAATTTATTTGATTTCTTTGCTAGAATTATAAAATTACTATATATATTTCTATTCTTGTATATTCTGCATAAAGGAAAATTATTTTCTTTGGCTTCTTTTGAACATATTAAAAACACATTTTCTTCTAATTTTATTTCATAATATGGATAATAAACTAACCCATATAATTCAGATATGTTATTATTGATTTCTTTAATAATTGGTTGTTTATTGGGGCAAACTAATAATATTTTTACTTTGTTCATTTTTATCTTCTCCTTTCTCGTTTGTGGTAATAAGGTTTTTTCTTGTAAAGTATTCTTTTACTTTGTTAATTGTCATTTTGTTTATAAGGTAAAGTGTAGCTTGTATAATTATTTATATACTGATATTTGGAGGTCAACAGGTATGAAAGAGAACAAAGAGATTTTAGTTACTATCGGTAAAAATCTAAAAAACGCTAGAACTTCAAAAGGCTATACACAGGAACAAATGGCAGAACAATTAAATGTTTCTAGTAAATTTATTTCTATGATAGAACGTGGTTGTAGTGGACTTAGCATAACTAATCTAACAAATATTTGTAAGATATTAGATATTGAGCCTAACTCTTTATTTAACGGTGTTTTAAATTATACTGATAGCAAAGATGAATATATAACTAATGCTTTATCTACACTAGCAAATGGAGATAAAGAATTTTTGATAAGTATTATTGAATATATACTAAAAAAGTCATAAAGAATACTAATCGCTAGTATTCTTTTTATCTTGCAAAAATGCCTCACTTGTAATTCTAGTTGCTAATGCGTACCCATATATAAAGCATTGTTCACAGTCTATTTCACTTAATTTCAAGTATTCCTCACATAATTTTCTCAAAGTTGTTTTCTCTGTTTCAGTAAATAACTTATTTTCTAAACTTTCCCTTATTAATTTTATCTTTTCTAGTTGTTCATTATATCTTTGTGTCATTTCAACTTCTCCTGCACGTTCTCTATATATTTCTTTGATTTCTGCTGGTTTCATATCTAAAATCTTCCTTTCCATACCTTTTTATAAATATTTCTATTGATTCTAATACACCACAATTACTGCATATTAAAGTTTTATTATCTTTTCTTGATATTGCGGGATAACCAACGATTACACTTTTACATCTAGGGCATATTCTATTTTTCCAATGCATTATTGTAATTTTTCTACCTCCTTTCCAAAAATTCTTTATCAAATAAGTATTTAAAGAAAAGTAGTGTTTCTCTTTTTGTAGCAACTGACATATCAAGGGGCGATAAGTTCAATATGGGGGTATATCGAACTTGTTTTGTCATTTCTGCATTTCTTTTATCTTCAAGCATATCACGAATTATGTTACAACTTTTATCTAAAACAACAATGAGTACAGGTTGAAGAATATTAATTTCTGCTAATATTAGCCTTTTATATCTTCTACTGTACTCATTTATATCAATACTTTTATTATTGGTCTTGTTTAGGAACATATAACTTGCGTTGATATGTTTATACTTATCTGGACTATTTTTCATTATGTATTTTTGCATTTCATAGTTTAATCTAAAAAATACCTTCTTGCTATTGATTATATATAATACATTGTTGTCAGTAAAGTTAGAAAGAAAGCCGTCGTGATTAAACTTTTCATATTTATACTTTTTAGTTCTTCTTTGTTTATCTTCCCATTTTCTAAGTAGTATATTTAATTGTATTTGTTTGTTCACTTTTGGGAATAAATCTTCAAACACTTCATTTGAATTACAAAAAGTTGCTAAACTCGTTGACATTACTTTATTACACCACCTTTCTCCACAACCTTATTTTACCACAGTTCACATAATAAAACAAGTGTTTGGCAAGAAAAATAATAAAAATTTATTTTTCTATTTCCTTTGCAATTACTGGGTTATAAGGTTTTATGATTAGATTTAAGGTTTACTAACGCTATTAGCAAACCGCACTTGGTGTGGTTAAAGTAATAAAGCCTTAAACGAGTCTTACAGCATTATAAATTATTCAAGCGGAAAGGGGTTAGGGAAAATTTTATAAACGTCTTATAAACGTTCCTAGAATGAATTAGATTTTGAGAAAAGGGGAGAGCAAAAAAGGAATTATGACTAAATTGTGAAATTTGACAAAAACACTTGAAATTATACTTTGTATATGCTATTATAATAAAAATTATCAAGGGGGACATTTTGGGGACAAACTTTGCACAAGGTTACTAAAAATGGCAGAATGCTACTAAATGAAAAAGTAATGCTTTGCAATTGTTACAATAAGTTACTAAACACTACAAAACATTACTTTACATAAAAAGCAGAACTCCAAAACCGCCTGTGAGGGTTCGAATCCTTCTACCCCTGCCAAAATGGGAATAAAACTAAGTGTTTTGTTCCCATTTTTAGTCTTATAATTAGAAATTTTACATTTTCTTGAATCTTTCTTTAAATTCTTCTATATACTTATTATCTGATTTTCGACAACTTGGATGCCACATTTTTATAATTTTTTTATCTGTTTTTTCTCTCAAACAATTATAAATAAATTTACTTCTAGCACAAAAAACAATTATTCTAGGATTTATTATTTTTATTTCTTCTAATATTTCTTCTTCGTATTTTTCATAATAATTCTTTAAAATATTTAAATTACAGCTACCAACTCCACCTCTCTTATTTATATTCATATATGAGATATCAGTCTTCCTTAAATCTGACATCTCTTCACAAAGATATTCTTGCATTTTCTCTATCCTTTTTGGAATCTTTAAATTATTATTTCTGATTTTATACACTTTTTTAAACCAAAATTCATCATTTGCTTTAATATCTACTCCTAAATTACTTTCACATAACATGTATAAAACTGTTCCATCTTTTTCTTCAAATACAAAACCATCATATGTAAAACTCTCTTTACTTATTTTAATAATTGGAATTGTATTTTCACATTCTTTTTCATTTTTTTGTTTTCTTTTCCATTTTGTAAAAAGTTCATTTAACTCTTTACCCTTACTCATTCAATATACCTCTTTTTTATATATTTTTATTACATTACAATATTATTATTCTAAAATAAAAAGATAGGAGATGTTCAATTATTAATAAAATTTTAAATAATATTATAATTTTTATTTTATTTTTTACTTTATTTATCTGTGTATTTTTTATTCCTACTTTTGGAAATTTTGATATTTCTAATTCTATCCCTTCTGAAATAATTGATTTTAATCCAAACGGCTTTGTCTGGCCTCTTCCACGGCTATACTCGTATTAGTTCTTATTTTGGTAAAAGAAAATCGCCTACTTCTGGTGCTTCTTCTTCTCATTCTGGAATTGATATCCCAGCACCTGAAGGAACTAAATTTATAGCTGTAGCTGATGGTGAAATCACATTTAGGCAGTTCTTAGGAGCAGGTGGCTATACTATTACTCTCTCTTTTTCAAAATTCAAAATTACCTATTGTCATTGCGATCCTAACTTTATTGTTGAAGTTGGAGATAAAGTAAAACAAGGACAAGTAATTGGTAAAGTTGGACCTAAATATGTATATGGTGTTCCTGGTAATCAATATTCTGATTCTTCTGGAAGACCAACAAACGGTGCTACTACAGGATGTCACTTACATTTAGGTATTCGTATTGATAATAAATATCAAAATCCCTTAGATTTTTTTTAAATAACATCTATATTAATATCATTTATCTAACCCTAAAAATTTTGCTAAATCTGGCTCAAAATAATTAGAAATTTTCATACTTATATTTTCACTTTTAAGTTCTTTTGTTTTTTCTTTTTTATTTTTTATAAAAACTACAAATTCTGAAAAACTAGTTAAATCTTTAACTTTAGAAATTTGTTTTTTATTTGTTAATTTTATTTCATCTACTTTTCCTTGTACAATTATATGCTTATTACTTTTGTCATAAAAAGCCCTAACTTCAGAAAAATCAATTAAATCAAGATAGTATCCATCTATTGTTAATTTTTTTAAACCTGGTTTGTATTGATAAATTAGATATTTACCATCTGTTTTCAAAATATCAACAAGCATATTATCCTCGACCTTTACGCGTTGTTTATATGTACAAATTATTGCAACTAATGTGAATACAAAAAAAGCTATAAACACTAATATAGGTATTAGTACTTCTCCTATATATTCTGTTCCCTTTAAATTTAAAATTTCTATTATATAATTTTTGTTTAAATACATATAAATTGGTAACAATATAGTTGTTAAAATTAATATAAAAATTAATATTACAGCGAGTTTACCTCCAAATGTAGATACAATATTTTTATATTTTTGTCTTTTTTTTAATTTCTCATTTACTTTAAATTCTATTATTCCATTTGGCAAAGTAATCTTCTTATATCCTACTACATCATCTTTACTTATATGATTAATCCTATAATCTTGTTCTATTTCACAAGGTAATTTTATTTTTTTATAAATACAATCTAACATTCCTAATACCAAAAATAAAAAAACAACTATTAGTCCTTTGCAAATATTAGTAATAACTATAAATTTTTCTGGTATTAATGTTGTTAATGATGTAAGAAAGAAAAGTAATACAAAGAAAAAAACTATTCCTAAAAGATTTATATAAAATCTCCTTCTATCTATTATTTTATAAAGTTTTAAGTCAGAAACATTTTTAAATTTATTTCTTATTTTTTCTAAATTTTCCATAACTTTACCTCTTTATATATAATTAATTATTTTCTTTATAACATATATAATAACTCTTATCAACTAAATTAAAATAAAGAATTATAATTTTCTATCTTTCTTATTTTTATATAAATTTATTCTATAATACAAAATTTTGCTTAAATTTTAGGCTAATTATTTAAAAAAGTCACCTTCTGAACTATACCCCAAAAAGTAGAGTTCATCGGGCGACTTTTTTATTATTATTTACTATTTACTTATCTTTTAATAGAGTTTCTAAATACGACATTTTGTACACAAGGTAAACGCTCTCAATGTGACATTACATATCGTCGTCTTCATCTCCACAACCAGAACATCCATGGCAATCACCGTTGCATACATCTGAATCTGAATTATCGTCTATATCTCCAGACCAATCTAATTCTATCATATTTTTACATTCTGGACATTCAACTTCTGTTCTATTTTCATCTACGTCTATAAAAAATTCATAATTACAATAAGGACAAGTAATTTCAAAATCAAATCCTTCGTCATATATGTCTTTTTCTATATTATCTATTACTTGTTGCATTTTAGACATTTTTTCTTCTATTTGTTTTTGAGTTTTTTCTAATCTATCAATTTCTTCTTTTTTATAATCCATAATATTATCTATTTGGTCTAACATAACATCTAAAAAACTTGCAAATCTTTTTTTTATATATTCCAAGTCTTCTTTATTTTTAATGTTTTTCTCTATATCATCTAAAAAACTCTTATATTCGGTTTTGATTGTTCCCATTAAAAAATCACCTTTCCTAAATTCTTTCCATATATTCGCCTGTTCTTGTATCAATTTTTAATATATCTCCTATGTTTACGAATAATGGAACTTGTATTTCTAATCCAGTTTCTAATTTTGCTGGTTTTCCTGATGTTGTTGTAGTATTTCCACTAAATCCTGGTTCCGTATATGTAACTTCTAACTCCACAAATGTTGGTGGTTCTACTGCAAATACATTTCCTTTATATGAAAGCATTGTTACTTCCATATTCTCTTTTAGATATTTTAGACAATCTCCTAATTGTTCTTCATTTAATGGAATTTGATCATATGTTTCATTATCCATGAAATAGTATAATCCTCCATCATTATATAAATATTGCATTGCTTTTTTCTCAATTTCTGCTGCTGGGAATTTATCTGATGGGTTAAAAGTTTTTTCTAATGTTGCTCCTGTTATAACATTTTTAATTTTTGTTCTAACAAATGCTGACCCCTTTCCTGGTTTTACATGTTGAAATTCTACAACTCTGTAAACATTTCCTTCCATTTCAAATGTTGTTCCATTTCTAAAATCTCCTGCTGAATATACTGATGCCATAATTATTTCTCCTTTCATTTTTTCAATTAACTTTATCTATTTTACTATATTTTTTAATAAAAATCAATAATTATTCTACTGTTTTTTAGCTCCGTCCTAAAAAACAGTTTATATTATAATATAATTTTTGTCAGATTTGGTTAAACTTATACAACCAAATTTTGTTATTTGTACTGTATCTTCTATTCTTACTCCGAATTTTCCTGGTATATAAATTCCTGGTTCATCTGTTACTACCATATTTTCCTTTAATTGCGTATCAGTTCTATAATTAACATATGGTGCTTCATGTATTTCCATTCCTACTCCATGGCCTAAGCTATGAATCAAATCATATCCATTTAATTTAAAATCATTTTCAACCATTTTAGTTAATAATCTTGTACTTTCGCCATCTTTCATTTCCTCTAATGTTTGAACTTGATTTTTTAGTACTAAATCGTAAACAGGTTTTACATATTCAAGAACACTTCCAACAAAGAATGTTCTTGTCATATCTGAACAATAACCATTTACAATACATCCCATATCTATTGTTATTATATCTTGTTCTTGTATTTTTCTATTTGTTGGCACTGCATGTGGCATTGATGTATTTTCTCCAGATGCAACTATTGTTTCAAATGCTAAACCATCTGTTCTTTCTCTAAAATATTCCTCTATTTCTTCTGCTATTTGTTTCTCTGTCATTCCTGGTTTTATATATGTTAATAAATACTCAAAACAATTATCTGTTATTTCACATGCTTTTTCTATATTTGAAATTTCATCTTTATCTTTTATCATTCTTTGTCTTTCTATTATATGCTCTGTTTCTACTAAATTATTAATTTTATATTTTCTGATTAATTCTTTATAATCCGCATAAGTAACATAATATTCTTCAAATCCAACATTTTCACAAAACATAAAGAAATTTTCATAATCTTCTACTGATACATCATGTATATCATATACAATTATTTCATCATATAATGTAAGAATACTATGTACATGTTCTATATACCTTCCATCTGTTATGAATATATTATCTTTCCTTGTAAGAAGCAGTGTCCCTTCTGCATCTATTCCTGTCAAATATTTTACATTAATTGGATTTGATATTATTAATCCTTGCAGATTTAAACTTGACATTGTATTTCTTAACCATTGTAATTTAGAATTCATATTTCCATCTCCCTAATTTATTTCATTTAATATTATTTCAAATTGTACATTCCCAAAGTAAATATTTGTAATAACACATTTTTAATTTGTTCAAATGGTACATACATACTAATAAATGTTGCTATCACTATAAATGGCCCAAATGGTATATATTCACTTGATTTTTTTATTTTACTTGCTAAAAGAATAATACTAAGAATCGCTCCTATTAAAAATGACATTAATGTTATTAAAATTATATTTGATAATCCAAAATATAATCCAAGAGCTCCCATTAGTTTTACATCTCCAAATCCCATGGCTTCTTTTCCATAAAAAATTCCTCCAACCAGTGTAATAAGTAAAAAAATTCCACCTCCAGCAAGCATACCAAGTATCATATTTATTGTTATTGCCACATCTGATAATCCATAAAGAAATGCAAACACTATTCCTACTTCAAAAATTGTCAAATTCAATCTATTAGGTATTATCTGTTCTCTATAATCTATAACAAATACCGATAACAACATAGGCGTTAATATAAGATATTTTATTAAGTCTAAATTTGCAATAACTGTATCTTTTATTCCATAGATATAGATTAAACTTACATATATTAGTGCCGTTAGTAACATTAATATATAATTTGGTTTAAATTCTAATATCTTTTCTGTAAAAAATTCTCTTGAAAAAAATTTTTTGTATTCAGGTAATCTTTTATTTGCCCAATTTACAACTTCTCCCACAAATAATCCTACAATCGCTGCAACGAAATAATATGCAATATGTACGTCATTTATATACATTTTATTCTTTCTCCTTCGCTATCTTTCTTTTTATATTATCTTCAATTGGTCTTTTCCATGCAGTATACCAAAAATCCTTTTTTTCCAATGAATCTATTAGTATCGTTTTCATTTTACATCTATTTCCACCTATTATATCTGTAAATATCTGATCTCCAACAACTGCAATGTTCTCTGGTTTTTCTCCTAATATTTTCATTGCCTTTTTTAATCCACATTTTAACGGCTTTTTAGCAAACTTGACATATCTTACTCCTATTTTGCTTGCAGTATTATCTAGCTTACTTTTTTTATTACTATTTGATACAATAATTAATTTTACACCTTGTCCTTTTAATTCTTTTGCCCAACCTTCTATATTTTGAGGCATTTGCTCATTAATAGTTATTAATGTATTATCCATATCTAAAATTAATGCTTTTATTTTATTTTTTTGTAAAAATTCTATTGTTATTTCATCTATTTTATCAAAATATTCATTTGGATAAATTAACATCTTCTCTTTCATCTCCTGCCAATATATCAAATATATATTATCAATACCCATCTTTTTTGTCAAGGGAAAAAGACGTTCTTTTCCTTTTTACAAGATAGAAACGTCTTTATTTACAAAATCTATGTTTACCTATTGTTACTGTCATTGGTCTTGACCAAATCCATTTATTTGTAGCAGTTGACGGATTAAAATAATATATTGCTCCATATGTTGGATCCCAACCATTTAATGCATCTTGTGCTGCTTTCTTTGCTGTTGAATTAGGTGTCAAATTTATTTGTCCATCCTTAACGGCATCAAAAGCTCCAGACTGATATATTACTCCTGATATTGTATTTGGAAAAGAACTGCTTTTTACTCTATTTAATACAACAGCTCCTACAGCTACTTGTCCTGTATATGGTTCTCCTCTTGCTTCTCCATAAATTATTCTAGAAAGCAAATTTAAATCATTTGAATTACTACTAGAACCAGAAGATGAATTACTTGAATTATATATTCCCATAGCTTTTAAAGTATTTGGTCCTGCAATTCCATCTACTGTCAATCCATTTTTTCTTTGAAAATATCTTACCGCTTCTTGCGTTTGGCTTCCAAAAATCCCATCTACATTACCATTATAATATCCCCATCTTTTAAGTTTTTCTTGAATTTGTCTTACTTCATCTCCTCTAGAACCATATTTAGATAGTGCTTCTACTTCACTGTTATTAGTAAAATATATAAAAATAAAAGTAGTCAATAATAAAATTATAAATGTTACTATTAAACTAACTTTTATGCTTTTTCTATACAGAAATTTTTCTTTTGTTCTATTTGTTTTTTTGCTATTTTTTAAGCTTTTATTTTCTATATTTTCATATTTTCCTTTAAACATAAAAATCACCCAAATGATAAAATTTCTTTTTACTATTTTTATCATTTAAGTGGTTTATTATGCATTTTATGGTTATTTTTCTATTTTATTTTTTACTTTATAGCTGTTTTTTGACCCCGTCCTAAAAAACAGTTATGAACAATAATTGCAAAGAATTGCTTCTAATCCAACTTGCAAGTCTATCAAACCATTTTTATAATTAACATCCAAATCTCTTAAAGCTTGTAAAACCTCTTTTAATTCCTTCTCACTAAAGTACTTGGCTTGTGCTTTATATTTATTTACAAGAAAAGTTTGATTAGGTTTTAAGCTTAAGGAAGTTACTATATCTTTATTGTATTTTGTTGCCAATTTTAAGAAATAAAGTTTTTTAAAATGATTATAAAGCATAACTAAAATTCTTTGTAATGGCTCTTTATTATATATTAAATTCTTTAATACTTCTAAAGCCTTTGTTGTTTGCTTTTGTCCTAAATTATCTGTTAAATCAAATATTACTGCTTCTAGCTTTTTTATAGTTAAACTATCCACATCTTCTTTTTTTATAGTTCCACCTTTTCCTGCGTATTCTATAAGTTTTCTAATTTCATTTATCACATCTTGCATATTTGTTCCACATATTTCTATAAAGAACTTTAGTGTACTATCATCTATTTTTACTTCATAGACACTACAAATAGCTTTAACTCTCTTTTCTACTTGTAAAGGTTTTTGGAAATCAAATTTACAAACAGTTCCCTGTTTATCTAATGTTTTAAATAACTTTAATCTGCTATCTACATCTTCTTCTACAAAAACTAATATAACACTTTGATTTATTATATCTATATTTTCATTAATATAATCATTTATTTTATCTTTTAAATCACTAAGTTCCTTATTTTTCCTTTTCCCTTCACTTTTAAATAACCCGAGTATTTCTTGCAATGATTAATTTTTTTTCATAACCAAATGCTGGTGTTTCGATATCTTGAATCAATTCTTTTACATTTGTATCATCTATTAAAATAAAGTTTATACCTTTTATAGTTTTTCCAAACAATTTCCTTATTTTATTTAAATTATTTTCTAACAAGAATAGTTCCTCACCATATAAAAGGTATATACTATTTAAATTTTCTTGCTTTAATTCTTGTTCTAACTTCTCAATACTAACCATTTACATCCTATCCTATTACTTTTGGTTTCTTATTTCCTTTTGTTAAATCTAGTAATGAATTTAAAACTTCCTTACAATTTTCATCTGTTATTTTACTAATACATCTCTCAAAGCAAGATGCGTCTAGTCCATATGCAGATGCTTGAAGGATAAATTCTAATTGATCTAAGTTCTTTACAAATTTTGCTTCAATTGTTTTTGCTTCTTCAAATTCTTCCCATAATTCTAAAAAGTCATTATCAAAATCCAAAGAATTTAAAATCTTCTTTATTGCTTCTCTTTCTTGATTATGTTTATCTTCTTTAGTTACTTTATCAAATGGTGTATAGTCTCCTACATATACTTCTCCTAGTTCGTGAACTATACACATCTTTATACACTTTAATATATCATAATGTAATTTGTATTTTTCAATTATAGCAAGTGCAAGTAAGGCCATTGAGAAAGAATGGTCTGCAACAGATTCACATTTATCTTTATGCTCTAAACCTATCCTTACTTTCAACCAACCTTGTCTATAAATGTTCTTCAAATGATTATATTGCATATAAAATGAAATTATACTATCATCTATTTTCTCATATTTTTCATAAGGGTTTGTATCTTTAATATAATTATTATTTTTATCTTTTAATATATCCATAGCATTTCCTCTATTTTATTACTTACCAAGTATTATTCTAAATATTTCTGCTACACTCCAACATTGTGCTATTGTACCTTTTGGAAGCTGTGGTTTACTTGAGTCATAAAGTTCTGCAATACTACCAATACAACCATTTTCATATATTTCTTTAGAAAATGTTTTCTTCGTTTTTTCTACCAATTTATTAATTTTTTGCTCTAATTCTTGCTTCTTTCCTTCGCTCTGAGTATTATTTTTTATATTTTTCAAAGCATTATAATATAATCCTAAAAGCCAAGGCCATGTTATTCCTTGATGGTAACTTGTATCTCTATTTTTTTCATCACCTTCATAAATTTCAACATAGTTTTCTTCACCTTTTGCTAAAGTTTTTAATCCATATGAATTTACTAATTTCTTTTCAACTACTGTTATAATATTACTTGCTTCATCTGAATCTATATCCATTATAGGATTACTTAAACTTAGTGCAAATAATTGATTTGGTCTTATTTTACTATCTCCTAATACATCATATAAGCATTTATTTTTAGAATTATAAAATTTTTCTTGGAAAGATGCTTTGCATCTATCTGCTAATTCTTTATATTTCACAGCAGTTATAAGGTGACCAAATCTCATACTTAAATCAGCCATTATTCTATTTGCGTTATACCATAAACTATTTACTTCCACAGCTTTTCCATTTCTAGGTGTTACTGCCATTCCTTGGAATTTTACATCCATCCAAGTATTTTGTGTATTTTCTGTTCCTGAAACTATTAATCCGTCTACATCTAAATATATATTATTTTCATCTACATCGATTCCTTTACAATAGTGTTCTATTATAGTTTTCATTACCTCATACATTTCTTCTTTAACAAATTTGTAATCTTTTGTATAATCAATATATTTTTGTATTGCTTCAAATAGTAAAAGTGAAGCATCAACACTATTATAAAGCGGTCTATTATCATAACCTGAATATCCATTTGGAACTAAACCATATTTAACATCTCTTGTCATTGTTTTTAGAAGTTCTCTTGCTAAATCATATCTCTTAGGTATTAACAAAACTCCTTCAAATGAGATTAAAGCATCTCTTCCCCAGTCTAAAAACCAAGGATATCCTGCAATTAATGTATGCAAACCAAAGCTGTAACGATTTACAACAAAGTTATCTGTAGCTAATAAGAATGTTTTTATTAATTCATTATCTTTTTTTTCTTTTTGAGTTTTAGCTTTTTCTTTTACAAGTTCAGAATTTTTAAATATTTTATTTACTCTTTTTTCTTCTTTTTCTATTAAATCTTTTACATCAATTTCTTCTATATTTTCTTCCAATGAACATATAAAAGAAATTTCTTTTTCTTCTTTGGCTTTTATATTAACTTCATATCTTCCTGGTACTGCATGATTTTCTTCGCCGACAAAACCTCTTTTTTCTTCTTCTATATAAAACATATTATTAAAACTGTCATTTTCATGAGCTATATATGTTCCATCTGATAAATTTATATAAATAGGTGTATATGAATTTCCATCAACTGATATTCTTACTTTATTTCCTTTGTTAATTTGTTTAATATCAAATACATGATCTGTATTTACAGTATGGAAATCTCTAAAATTAATTACTGGTGCCAATGTCAATTTTGATTTATAAGTACCGTTTTTTATTTTATAATATATTCCAACTGTATTTTTCCCATAATCCATGCAAATGGTTTTAGTTATTTCTATCTTTCCTATTTTATATTTAAAAGTTGGTACAATATTTTTCTCAAAACTTTCTTGATACTCATATCCTTTTGAGATATATTCTTTTCCAATATTAGTATAAAGATCATATTTTTTTCCTCTAACTTCTATACTTTCATCTAACTTAGAAAGTATTAAAAACCTTCTTGCAGGTGGTGTTAGGCTTGCAACTAGTAGTCCATGATATTTTCTTGTATTTGCTCCAATTATTGTTGAAGAACTGTATCCTCCTATTCCATTTGTAATTAGCCATTCTTTATCTAGTCCGTTTTCTAAGTTTAAACTTTCTTTTGTAAAATCCATAATTTCCTCCTATTTATTATTTTTTAATTTACTATGTTCTAATTGTTTTAACATTTCTTCTCTTATCTCTTGTGGAGACTTCTTTGTTTTCTCTTGCTTATTTTTCTTATTTTTAACTCTTTGCTCTGATTTTATTTTGGCCTTTTTATCTGCTTCTCTTATTGAAACTATTCTATCTCTATATTTACTACTAAATTTACTTTTTGACTTAAATTCTCTTTTATGTTTTCCTTTACCATCATTAGCTTCTTTTCTATTTTTTTTAGCCGTTTTCTTTTTAATTTTATTGATTCTTTTTTCTTCTCTTAACTTATTGCTAAGCATTAAATATTGTGGATCGTTTTGTTTATCTTGATACCTTAAATCGTCACAAATAAGTTCTATTATTGAAGAAGCAACTAAACTTGGATCATGTCTTATTAAATCATCTTTTATCATAGATAAGTTTCTTTGTAAAAATTTAATACCTTTAACTTTGTCCAAATCTTGTTCTACTAAATCTTGCCCTTCTAAATTGTACCTTTTTATAAACTCTGGAATAATTTCACCTGTATCATAAATACAATAATCAATAACACCGCTACCACAATGTTCTATAATTGCATTAATGTGATCTGAAACACTATAATTATCTGTTTGCCCTGGTTCTGTCATTATATTACAAACATACACTTTAATTGCTGTGCTTTCTTTTATTGCTTTAGCAACTCCATTAATTAAAAGTGGTGGTATAACATTTGTATATAAACTTCCGAGGTCCTATTACTATACAATCTGCTTTCTTAATTAAATCTACTACCCCAGGTGCTGGCTTACAATTTGATGGGCTTATTGTAATTCTATTTATTTTTGTTATTTTATCTGATACCACTTGCGGTATTCTTGATTTTTCCTCTACTATATATCCATTTGCAAGCTCTGCAACAATTTTCATTTCATCTAATGTAACAGGAATAACTTTTCCTATCATGTTTAATACTTCATTACTTTTAATTATTGAATCTTCAAAATTCCCATTGACCTCCTTCATTGCTAAGAAATAAATATCAGAGAAATTTAAACCTCTTAATTTTCCTTCTTTAAATTCATAATTGAATAATTTATCTATTTCTCCTTCTTTTGAAGCTAAAGAAACAATACTATCTTTTATATCATCAAGTGGTAATGTTTGTAGCTCTTTTCTAGAGTTTGTTGCAGCTTCACCATAGTCAGATACTGTAACTATAGCAGTTAAATTATTAGTATAATTCTTTAAACCTGAAAGCACAGTATTTAATCCTGTTCCTCCACCGATTACTACTATATTAGGACCTTTATCATAAACTGTTTTATTGAAGATAAGTGATTTCATATTAACATTTTTGTTATTTTCCATTCTTTCATCACTTGCTTCAATTAAAACCTCTAAAGTTCTTTTATTTAGGAAAACAAGACCTATAACAATTGCAAGAAATCCAACAACAAATATTGCTACAACTTGACCAACATCTGCAAAAGATATCTCTTTCATTACTAATATTCTTGCTAAACCATAACATGCAAGTATTATTCCTACTAAAATTAAAAACATCCATCTTTTCATTTTACTACTTGATTTAAACCATTGAAAAAAACCTTTCATTATATTACTCCTTATCTATGTCCAATTGGGGACGTTTCCTTTTGGACATTTTGTCCAATTAGGGACACATCTACTTTCCTATTATTTCTACTTCTAATTCTATTTTCTTTTGGAATTTTTTATAAACTTCTTCTTTTACTTTATCTATCAATTCTAAAACATCTTTTGCAGTAGCATTTCCTTTGTTTATTACAAATCCTGCATGCTTTGTTGATACTTCTGCATCTCCTACAGAATATCCTTTTAATCCTGCTTCATCTATTAACTTTGAAGTTATAAAATCTTTTCCTCTTTTAAATGTACTTCCTGCACTTGGATATTCTAACGGTTGTTTTTCTTTTCTAAATTTAGCATACTCATCCATTTTAGCTTTTATCTCTTGTGTATTTCCTTTTTGTAATTCTATTTCTACTTCTGTTACTATATATTTTCCTTCTTTTAAAACACTTCTCCTATATTCAAATTTCATCTCTGAATTTGTAAATACTTTTTCATTACCAATATAGTCCATGCAAGTAATACTTTTTACAATATCTTTCATTTCTTTTCCATGTGCACCTGCATTCATCCTTACAGCTCCTCCAAAAGTTCCTGGTATTGCTGATATTTCTTCAAAGCCTGTAAGAGAGTTATTTAAAAACATTCTTCCTACTTTTGCTATTTTTTCTCCAGCTCCTACTTTAACTTTAAACTTTTTATCATCTAATGTATAAAAATTTATTCCTTCTATTTTTATCATTAAAGTTATCCCTGGTATTCCCTCATCTAACACTAAAACATTACTTCCATTTCCTACAACTGTTATAGGAATATTATTTTTATTTGCTAAAATCAACACTTCTTTTAATTCTTCTTTTGTTTGAATCTTTATTAAACACTCTGCTGGTCCACCAATTTTAAATGATGTATATTCTTTCATTGACTCATTAAATAATATTCTTTCTTCTGGAATTTCTAAGTTAGCCTCTTTAATTATTTTATTTAATTCCAAGTCTACACTTCCTTTATATTTTTCTTTAAAAATTCTTTTTTACTATATCATTTTTTTACCTAAATTACAAGCCAAAGTCAAAATTTATTTACATTTTTATGCAGGAATCAGCAATCTTTCGTTTATCTTGCTACCAAATTATTTTTGGCATTATTGCTACTTTAACATTTGCATTCCAAAATCAAATATAAATCCGTAGCTAACATTAGGTAAACAATAGGAATCTTACTAATTTGAGGCTCCCACTATTATTTAAATTCTAAATTTTTTCTATTTAATTCCCTATTTTCTATTTAAAATGTGTACTCAATACAACTTTTAGTTTGGAAATAAAACGTACCTTTTAGTATATTTTAATATATATTTTCATACATTTAAAAAGAAATTAAGGAGGAAATATGAAACCAAGTTTTTATGTTGTTAAGTTAAAAAGGAATATTTTACCATTAATTTTTTTAGCTTTTACTATGTGTTTACTTATATTTTCTAAAAGTAACCTTCCAGCTGTAAAATCCCGGTCTAACTCTTTGGGCTACTTCTGTTGTACCTTCGCTTTTTCCTTTTTTTGTTTCTACTGAACTTTTAATGCATACAAACATTGTATTGATTTTAGGAAACATTTTAAATAAATATATGAAACCTATATTTAATGTTCGTGGAGAAGGTGCTTTTGCATTTATTATGGGAATAATAAGTGGATATCCAATGGGTGCTAAAATTGCGACAAATTTTAGAAAAAATAATATTTGCACTAAGGAAGAATGTGAAAGATTACTTAGCTTTACTAATAATTCAGGACCACTTTTTATAATTGGTACAGTTGGAATTTTAATGTTTGGTAGTACTACTATAGGACTTTTACTTTTTATTACTCATATTCTAGCATGTATTAGTGTTGGTATTATATTTAGATTTTGGAAGATAAATTATTCTCCCACACTTTCTTCCACTTCACACTATGCTAATAAAAAATATTACGTTTCTTTTTCTAACTTAGGAGAAGTATTAGCAAATAGCATAACAAGTAGCATTTCAACTATTTTATTAATCGGTGGTTTTGTTGTTATATTTTCTAGTATAATTTCTATACTAAAATCAAGTGGCTTTATAAATATTTTATCAACATGCTTTTTTCCACTGTTTAATTTTATTAATATTGATACATCTTTTATTAACCCTTTAATTTGTGGATTTTTTGAAATTACAAATGGAATTAACTCTATATCATCAATTGCTTGTAAAAAACTATCAATAAATATAATTTTAACTTCATTCTTACTTGGTTTTGGTGGTATTTCAGTATTACTTCAAGTTTTAAGTATCACATCAAAAACAGATTTATCAATAAAGCCTTACCTCTATGGAAAAATACTTCAAGGAATACTTGCTTCAGTTTATACATATATTTTTATTAACACTATACCTTTTTTTAATTTTGATATATAGGAGATGATTTTCTTGGAAAGAGATTTTAACAATTCTTTTAATTCCAATTTTATGGATTATAATCAAAATATGAATAACGAGATAAATGATTTATATAGAGACCCTATGTTTAATCCAATAATGCAATATGAACAGGCATTTTATTATTATCGATACCTTTCGATGCAAATGGATTATAAAATAAAATGCAAAGAATATGAAAAATTATGTAACACCTCTTCTAATCAAGATATCAGAAGTAACAGACGACCTGAATAATTTTACTTTTTTTACAAAACATGTTACAATTGATTTACGTTTTGTAAACCAATGTATTAGGAGGTCTATGATGAAGGGCAAACTCCAATTTTTCATTTTTGGTAGTATTATTTATATTTCAACTAGTTTTATTCTGTACCAGAAAGGTTTTTTAAACGGTTATAAAATTGGATATAAAAATGCTTTGGAAGTTCACTCTAAAAAAAGTGAGCAATCTAGGACTGAATAGGAGGTTTTGACAAATGTCAAAACGTAATTCAATGTGTTTTTCTCTTCTGGTTTCTTTAGTATGTCTTATTATTTTTACTGTTGCTTATATAATAAGTCATACATTAACACCAGCTATTTTCTTCTTTAATCTTATTACTTGTATTATCTTCTTCATAATTGTATATTTTTCCTTTAGTATAGGATATACAGAAATTTTTGATAATGCAAGAAAAAAAGATTGATAGATGATGCTTGCTAATTGTTTGTACGCAATTATAAATCTTTTGAAGAATATTTTTTAGTAAAAGCACATTATTAGGACCCTAAATTTTAGGGTCCTTCTTAATTTTTTAAAAACAATAATAACTTCTAAACTTAAGCTCTTATCTATTTAAAAAGAAAATATGCTAATACTATTATTCCAAGTATTATTCTATAATATCCAAATACTTTAAAGTTATGCTTTTTAATATAATTCATTAAGAACTTAATAATTGCAACAGAAATCAAAAACGAAACCAACATTCCAACAAGTAATACTGCTACTTCTATTCCTGTAAATCTCAAACCAAACCCTGCTAATTTTAATAGACTTGCTCCAAGCATTGTAGGAATTGCTAAATAGAATGTAAATTCAGCTGCATTTGGTCTAGCTAGACCTATTAATAATCCTCCAATAATAGTTGCACCTGAACGTGATGTACCTGGAAATATTGCTGCGATTAATTGAAATATTCCAATCAAAAATGCATCTTTATATGTAATTTCTCCGCTTGTTTCTTTTAAATTTTCTTTTCTTTTTTTATTCCAATTTTCTATTACTATAAATGCTATACCAAAAACTATTAAAGCAATTGCAATACATACTGGGTTATAAAACAATGCTTCAAATACTTCATCAAACAATAATCCAATAATTGCTGCTGGAATACATCCTACTAATATTTTTCCCCATAAATTCATTATATCTTTATCAAAATAAGATAAAATTCCCGTTTTCTTAATTGCTTTTTCTTTGTTTTTAGTAAACGGCCAAATTTTCTTAAAATATAGAATAACAACTGCTAGAATGGCACCAAATTGAATAACCACTTGGAACATACTCCAAAACTCAGGCGAAACCTCATTAAACTTTATAAATTGTTCTGCTAAAATCAAATGTCCTGTACTACTAATTGGTAACCATTCTGTAATTCCTTCTATAACTCCAAATACACCTGCTTTTAAAAGCTCTAATAACATATTATTTCTTCCTTCCTTTGTTTATTTTTTATATACTTCTTTTAATATATTATATATTGTATCTTTTATAAATTCTGCTGTTGTTACTGGTGCTACTTTTCCGAGGTAAGGCTAATGCCCATATTAATTTTAAATTTCTTGTCTTTGTTTCTTTTTTGTCTATTCCTCCTGGATTAGAAGCTAAGTCTATTAATAAGCAATCTTCTCTAACATATTGTAGTCTTTCTTTATTTAAAATTAAATGCGGAACAGTATTTATTATTATATCAAATTCTCCTAGATTTTCTCCTAAAGTATTTATATTAGTTTCATTATGCCCATATGCCCTTATCCAAGCTAAATCTTCATCTTTTCTTGCAGCACATGTAACTTTAGCAGATAATCCTGCCATCTTTCTTGCTAGCACTTTTCCAATTCTACCAAATCCTAATATTAAAACTTTGCTCCCATGTATTATTTTATTAGTATTTGATATTGCAATTTCTATTGCACCTTCTGCTGTTGAAATTGTGTTTAAAACAGCAAGTTCTTCTCTTTTCATAATATCTATTATTTCAACATATTCATCATTTGCCATATTATATACTTCTGGCATAATACTTCCAGCAATTAGTATTTTTGCATTTAAATAATGAACAAGTTCTCTTATAGATATTTCTGTATCACTAAATGGTGCATTTATATTTATTCCATTACTCGAAAAAGGTATTGGTCCTATTACTACTTCTACATTTTCTGGAATAGCTTTACTTAATTTTTCAGTGAAGATAATATTTTCTTGTCCTTTCAATTCTTCTGCTTTTTCTAATCCAAAAGTATATACCATATTTTTATCATCTGCTAACATCTTTGCAAGTTTTATTATTCTTAAATCTCCACCAATTATAGCAAAATTTGTACTCATAAAATCCCTCCTTCTATTTATTATATTGATTTTTAGGAATTTTATGAGTTATTTTTTAATCTTGTCTTTCTCTATTTCTTTCTTTTCCTTCTTGTTTTTGAATTTCCCTGTTTTCTTTTCTCTCTTTTCTATTCTGTTTTAATAAATTAATATCATTATAACTTAAATGTCTTGTGATTTCAGCCATTTCTTCTAAATGCTCTTTTACTTTTATTTCTTTATTGCTTAGTCTTGTTTCTATGTTTTGTTCTTCATTTTCTAAATTAAATGGAATTGAAATTTTTGCCATAATTGGTATAAATATTGGATCTTTTTTTACTTTAACAACAATTTTTTTACTATTTATATCTATTGCAGTGTTTATATATTTTATTGCTGTATCTTTATCATTTTTAATTAATGCTATTTTAGATAATTCATAATAACTATCTGCCGAAAGCTCCTCTTCATTAACCGCCTCTAAAAACTTTTTTTCAGCCTCTTCTATATCTTTATATATAAGTGCAATTTCAGCTAAACTATACTTTAATGTATATGCTATGCTATTAATTTCAGCTGCTTTTTCGTAACAAATTTTAGCATTTTGAAAATCATTAAGCATTGTATAAGCAATTCCTAAATTATAATTTATATCATAACTATATGGATTATATTTTAATGCTTCTTGATACACATTTACTGCATCTTTATACATCTCAGTGTCAATTAAAATATCTCCTAATAACATAGATGCTTCATATGTATCTGGTTTTTTATTTAATAAATTAAATAACATTTCAGCCGCTTCTTCTTTTTTATCTAATCCATTTAATAATTCTGCTACTTTATAATAAGAATTATAATCTTGTTTATTTAAATCAATTGCCTGTACATATTCATCAATTGCCTTTCTCATTCCACCTTCTTTTTCGTAAATTTCTGCAAGTAATTTATGAGCTTTATAACTGTCCTTATTTTTATCTAATATGTTAAGTAAAGCCTCTTTGGCTTTCTTATTATCTTTAAGCATAATATAGATTTTAGCTTTTGATAGGTTTAATGCTTCATATAGATATATTCCTTGTTTTTCCAATACAATAATAATTATTGGTACTAATACTGCTAATACATATTTTAGAATCATAAAAAATACATTTAACTTTATATTAAATAAAACTTCAAGAAAATTAATAGCTATTCCCATTGCCTCTAATACTAAAATAGTAACATAGCTAGTATCATTCCTTTTTATCATTCTAAAAAACATATATACAAATATTGCAAATGAAACAAATATAAATAATAATTGTTCTAATAGCATATTAATTTCTCCTTTTACTTTTTGCTTTTATATTTTATTTTATTTTTTATCATTTGTCCAGTTATTAATATATGCTTTTGTAAATTTCATAATTTCTTAAAATTTTTCTTACATAATTATTAGTTTCTTTATAAGGTATATTTTCAATATCACTTCCATCTGCTTTAATTATATCTTTTTCTATCCAATTATCAACCGTTCCTATCCCTGCATTATATGCAGCAACAGCAACTTCTTTGTTTCCATACTTTTCAAGTAATATTTCTAAATATTTTGTTCCGATATTTATATTATTCTGTACTTCGGCTACTGATTCTTTTATATTTTCATAATCTATATCAAATCCATAGGTAGTAGCTATATCATCTGCTGTCTCTTCCATTATTTGCATTAAACCAATTGCATTTTTATGAGATACCGCATTTTCATCGAAATTACTTTCAGCTTTTATAACTGCATAAATCAAATTTTCTTCTACATTATATTTATCAGCATATATTGAAACTATTTCTTGATAATCTTTAGGGTACATTATTTTTAATATTTTATCTTTAAAAATAAATACAAATACAATAGCAAGTAAAATTATTACAACCGCAATAACTATCTTTTTATTTTTCACTCTTAATTTCTCTCCTTTGTTATAGTTACACTTTTTTAAGATGTGTGTTCACAAATTGCATAAAATTGTATCATTTAAAACGTTTTTATGAGCTAAAAATACACTAAAAAACATCCATATTCATTAATTATTTACAATCGTACCAATTATCTGCTTCTGAAATTTCAGCAATTAATGGTACTTTTAACTTAGTTGCTGTTTCCATACTATTTTTCACAATTTCTTGTATTATTTCTTTTTCTGCAATTTGTGCTTCTATCATCATCTCATCATGTACTTGCAATACTATTTTTGATTTTAATCCCCTTTTTTCAATTTCTTTAAATACCTTTATCATGGCAATTTTCATTATATCTGCTGCTGTTCCTTGAATTGGTGTATTCATAGCAGCCCTTAACCCAAATTGCCTTACCATATAATTATTAGATTTTAATTCTGGTATATATCTTCTTCTATGGAATAATGTCTCTACATATCCTTTTTCTTTTGCTTCTTCTTTTATATTATCCATAAAATTCTTAATTCCTGAATATTCACTTAAATATTCGTCAATATATTTTTTGGCCTGTTTTCTTCCGATACCTAATTGCTCTGCTAATCCAAAATCACTTATACCATAAACAATCCCGAAATTTACTGCTTTTGCATTACTTCTTTGCTCTTTTGTTACTTCGTTTATTGGTGTTTTAAATACTTTTGATGCTGCTTGTTTATGGATATCTTGCCCTTCTTTAAAAGCTTCTACCATATGTTTATCTTCTGAAATTGATGCCAATACTCTTAATTCAATTTGTGAATAGTCTGCATCTATATATACTTTTTCGCTTTCAGGTTTAAACACTTTTCTTACTCTTTTTCCAAGTTCAAATCTCGTTGGGATATTTTGAAGGTTTGGTTCTGTTGAACTTATTCTACCTGTTGCTGTTATTGTTTGATGGAAGAATGAATGTATTCTATTTGTTTTAGAATTTATATATGGTTTTAATCCTTCTACATATGTTGAGTTTAATTTCATAAGTTGTCTATATTCTAATATTTGTTCAATTATAGGATCTTCTTTTTTTAACTTTTCTAAAACATCTACATCTGTTGAATAACCATTTTTTGTCTTTTTAATTACAGGAAGCTTCATTTTCTCAAATAAAATTTCTCCTAGTTGTTTTGTTGAATTTATATTAAATTCTTCTCCTGCCATTTCATAGATTATTTTTGTTATTGCTTCTAATTTTTTAGTTAATTCTCTTCCGAATTGTTCTAATTCTTCTTTGTCTACATACATTCCATTCCATTGCATATTTGATAACACTTCTACTGTTGGCATATCTATTTTATAAAATAAATCTAAACAATTTATTTCTTCTAATTTTTTTAATGTAATTTCCTTTATTTTTCCTATTGAATATGAAAAAATACAAGCTTTTTCTTTTCTTCTTTCTTCTTCTTTATTTTCCTCTACATTATCAAATAAATTTATTTGTTTTGTATCTTTTTCTTCTACTCCTAAAATTTCTTCTAGATACAATCCTAAATATTTTGTAATTAACTCTTCTATTTTTAGTTTATTGTCTGTTGGATTTAAAATATATGATGCAATTGATATATCATAATCTATTCCTTTTTTGTTTATTTTTTTTTGTTTTAACAATATATATACTTTACTTAAATCTATGCTTACTTTTTTTATTTCATTATTCTCTAGAATATCTTTTATGTAATTTAAATTACTATTTAAATCAATATAATAAACTTCGTTATCAATTTTATTATAAACAGATATTCCTTTTATTTTTTCTTTTATTATCTTTTCTTCATCACTCACATTTTCAGTTAAAAGGTAAAATATCATTTCTTTTGATTTTTTTATAAAATCAACAACCTCTTCACTTGTTTTTTCTACTATTTTATATAATTCTTTACTCTCTTTTTCTTTTCCTTCTTTTAAATTAAAACGGTCTATATAACGATTAAAATTCAATTCTTTAAATATTTCTAATACTTTTTCTTTATTCCATTCTTCTACTTTAAAATCTTCTAAATCATCTTTTATTGGCACATTTACATTTATCGTTCCTAATATCCTAGAAAGCATTGCTAAATCTTTATTTTCTATTATTTTTTCTCTTTGTTTTCCTTTTAAATTATCTTCTCCTTTTTCTATTTTTTTATATAAATTGTCAATTGAACCATATTCTTGTATTAGTTTTAAAGCTGTTTTTTCTCCTACTCCTGGAACTCCCGGAATATTGTCTGATGTATCTCCTTGAAGACCTTTTACTTCTATTAATTGTTTTGGTTCTAATTCATATTTTTCTTTTATTTTTTCTCTATTATATTCATCTGTTTCTGACTTTCCTGCTTTTGTGTGAGGTATTCTTATTGTTACTTTATCTGTTGCAAGTTGGAATGTATCTCTATCCCCTGATAAAATTACTACATCTAACCCTTGTTTTTCTCCATAGCATGAAAGTGTCCCTAATACATCATCTGCTTCGTATCCTTCCATTTCTATTATATCTATATTCATTGCACGTAAAATTTCCTTAATTATTGGCATTTGCTCTGCAAGTTCATCTGGCATTCCTTTTCTATTTGCTTTATATCCTTCATACATTTTATGTCTTGCTGTTGGTGCTTTTAAGTCAAATGCTACTGCTATATATTTAGGCTCTACATCTTCTAATAACTTAAACAATATTGCTAAAAATCCATATACTGCATTTGTATATTTTCCGTTCTTTTGTTGTAAGCATTTTACTTCCCATTATTCCATAAAAAGCTCTATTCATTATACTATTTCCATCTACTAATACAAATTTATCCAAAATGTTTTCCCCCTTAAAAATCTTTTTTATTATATCATAGATTTTTCTTATTTACTATAAAGATTTTCACTTTATTTTAATTAGTTGTAACATAAATTAAACCAACCTCCAAGTAATTTACACATAAAGGCTAGTTTTTATTTAATATGATATTAACGTAGAATCTTACAAAATCGTCTAAAGACAATTGAATTACGGTTGTTTTTTCAAACTTTCTATAACTCTCTAACATACCATACATCACAAGCATAATGTTCTGTTTTTACTAATGGCCCATCAAGTTTAATAAATCCATATTTTTTATAAAATTTATTTGCTTCTATCATATTACTTAATGTTTCTATATAACATCTTTTATAATATTTTTTAGCATAAGCTAAGGCTAAGCCCATCAACTCATGTGATATGCCTGTTCCTCTTGCATCTTTTAAACAATACATTTTTTGAAGCTCACAAACATCATCTGTTCCTTCTAATTTACCAATTCCACAACCACCTACAACATTTTCATTTTCATCTACTACTACCCAATATTTATATCCTTTTTTATTATATACTTCCGAAAATCTTCCAAGATCTGGATCACTCCAAGCTAGTCCTTCATGGTTTCCTCCAAACTCTATTAAACATGTTCTTATTACATTTTCTACTTGTTTATTATCTCTTTTTTCTATTTCTCTTATTTTATATTCCATACTTTAACACTCTTCCTCCAAATAATTTTTTCTTTCAAATTTATAGATAGGAACTACTTCTCTTTTATGTTTTGAATTTTTATATCTTTTTATAATTTCTTCTTTAGCATGTTGTTCTGTATTCCCTGTTTCTATCATCTCTGCAATTTCTTTATACTTTATTCCCATTTTTTCTTCATCTGTTTTTCCACCTAGCCCGTCATTTGGTGCTTTATTTAATATTTTACTTGGTACTCCTAAAACACTTCCTATTTCTAAGACTTCATCAACTGTAAAATTTCCTATTGGATTTAAATCAGAACTATTATCTCCCCATTTAGTTGTATAACCTACCATTGCTTCACAAAGATTTCCTGTTCCTATTACTAGGTATCCTAGACTTCCAGCAATTCCATATAAAGTAGCCATTCTTAATCTTGGTTTAATATTTATACATGCTTCTTTAGATAATTTTTCACCTAATGAATTTTCTATCTCCTATTTCATTTTATCATAAGCTTTACTTAAATCTACTTTTAAAAATTTTACTCCAAAAGTATCTGCAACAAATTTAGCATCATCAAAATCACTATCAATTGAATGACAAGGCATTGATACAGAAATCACATTTTCCTTCCCTATTGCTTTTACTGACATTGCAATTACTGTTGCTGAATCTTTTCCACCACTGTTACCCACGACTACCACTTTTTTTTCTACTTTTTCTACATAATCTTTTATCCATCTAATTGCATTTTCTGTTTCTAACAAAAGCTTTTCTCTTTCTAACAATTTTTTTCACCTCATCTATCTTTATATAAATTATGTTATTCTTTATATCTTATCTAATGTAATTTTAGACTTTTTCTTTCTCTTGAAAATATTTTTAATATTCCAGCAAAGAAAAATTCCCAATACCATGAAAATTGTAAATAATGTTCCATTACTCCATCCTTCTCCATTCATTAGAAAAACACTATTAGCAAATTGACTAATTAACGATATTTGAATAACAAATTGTAAAATTTTTTTTCTTTGCCACATCATTAATGGAAATAGCCACATAATATACCATGGTTGAAAATTAGTAATTAGTAAAAATATAAATGCTATTAAAAAATATTCTACCATTCTTATTTCTGCTGAAAATTTTATCTTAGGTTTATATAATACTCTCAAACAAGCAAAGAAATAAATATTAATAAATAAACCTAAAAATACAGCATTTATATAAACGTTCAAATTTGGTATATTAAAATACTGAATTAGTATAACATAAAAATTTTTTGCAACCTTTTTTTGTTGTTCCATAATCCCATTTAATATTTGTATGTCTTTGGCATATAGTAAATAAGTAATTGATACTATAAATATAAATAGCATACCATATAAAAAACATTTACTCAATCTTTTCAAAGGCTTTTTATCTCTAAAATAATAAATAATTATAAATGGTAATAATAAAATTGCAAAATATTTTATGGCAGTAGCCAATGCTAAAAATATGATACTTACAATGATATTTTTCTTTTTTAATAAGAAATACAAAGAAACTAATATACATGTTACAACATATATATCATTATGTACATTTGCAATTCCTTCTATAAACATGTATGGATTTAATCCATACAATAAAACAAATAATTTTTTTCCTGTTAATTTATAGATAAGATAACAATTTATTAAATGAATTGCCATATTGAATAATTTAAATAAAAGTAAAGCAACATCAATATTTCCAAAAGAAATTCCTGCTACTATCTTACAAATCAATGTCCACACAGGTCCATATACTACATTTGTATTTGACCAAAAATTTTCATATCCTTTTGCTAATACCGTATCTTTTTCTAAGTATTGACTATTATCTCCACTTTCTACAAAATCTTTTATTGTTACATAATATGGATTTTGTCCATATGTACTTTCTAATCTTCCTATTCCTAAATAATAAAATACATCTGAACATAGGAATGGTATAACAAATACAAAAATAAGAGAAATAATTGCTATATAGATATATATATGCTTATTATTTTTAAATAATTTTTTTCTATTTTTTACAATTAAAAAATAGAAAATAGTTAATCCGGTTAAAATTATTAAATATACTATCGTTTGTTCTATTCTATTTGTATCATTTAAACAAAATTTAAAATAATCATTAAAGTTAAATATTGTTTTATTTTCTAAAAAATATAGTACAGATGGTATAGTAAAAGAAATAGAAAATACTATAAAAACAATTAGAATAATTTTTTTAGAATTTATAAATTCTATTATTTTTTCCTTCATTCTTTTCATAAATTTCTCCATTTAAAAGTTTAAGATAAATTTTTGATATTATAACATAATTTTATTACTTTTCATATAAAACTTAATAAATACTCTTTTTTTCTAGAAAAAGTGCTAGTAGATATTTCTACTAGCATTATAAGTAATTATCATCTATTCAATAGTGAACTCTACATATATATAATTATTACCATTATCGTATACTTCTTTTACTAATCTATATTCTCCTTTTTCTAGCTCGCCATATAAATTTTTCCAATTAGTATTCATCTCTACTTTTCCATTTTCATCTGGAAGATAAGCTATATCAGTAAAAGCATATTTTTCATCAATTACATTAACTTCTTTCCAACCTTCGTTTTCTTTTTTATCTATTCTGAACCAACTACTATAATTATATTTTTCTTCATTTTTATCTTCTATTATCACAGTTGCAGATGTTTTTGTTAAAGTCCCATCTTTAATTATCATTGTTACATTATCAACACTTTTTTTATTCACAACACCTTGATTTGTTGTATTATTTAAAGAATTATTTATCAAATTTTGATTTATCACCACATTTTGATTTGCATTTGTTATAATATTTTCTTCGTGTCTATTATTTGTAAAAAATTCAATTCCACATATTATTAAAATCAAAGCCACTGTTGAAATTACTATTATATATACTTTTCTCATAATATTAATCTCCTATCACAATTTTATTTTACATCAAATATTTCTTTGCTATTTCAAAAAAAACTTCAGTTCCTATTAATATAGGATTTTCTCCAACTGTAAAATTCTCATTATGTTGTGGATAAAATTTATCTTTTCTGCAACCCACAAAAATCATACAACCTGGTACTTTTTCTAAATAATATGAAAAATCTTCTGATGTTGTTGTTTGATAATTGGTTACAACATTATTTACAACTTTTTTTGCTATTTTTTCTACATCTTCTGCTTCTTTTCTAGAATTTACTGTTACAGGGTATTCTACTAAAAATTTAACTTCAGCTCTTCCACCCATACTTTTTGCAATACCTTCTACTGTTTCTACAATTTTCTTTTTCATTTCTTTTCTTACTTCATTATTATTTGTTCTACAAATACCTTTCATATGAACAACATCTGGAATTACATTGTTTGTTTTTCCTCCACTGATTGCAGTTGCTCCAATTATTGCTTTTTCTTCAGTTTCTACATCTATTCTTGCCATTTCTTTTAAGGCTATTCCTATTTTATTTGCAATATAAATTGTATCTATACATTTTTCAGGCATTGCTGCATGACCACCTTTGCCATATACAACAATATCATAAGGATCTGATGAAGCCATAACAGTTCCTTCTTTTATTGCTATTTCATCTTCTTTAAATTCACTCCACACATGTATTGCAAAAGCTTTATCAACTTTTGGGTTCTCTAATGCTCCATTTTCTACCATAAACTTAGCACCTGCATTTCCTTCTTCATCTGGCTCAAAAAGAAGTTTTACAGTTCCTTTTATTTTTTCTTTATTATCCATTAATATTTTAGCAAGTGAAAGTAAGATAGTCATATGTGCATCGTGACCACATGTATGTTTAGTTCTTCCTGTTTCATCCATTACAACAGCATCCATATCACTTCTAAATAATATACAAGGACCTTTCTCTTTTCCTTTTAATGTTGCAATAATTCCTGTTTGATATATATTTGTATTTATATCTTGGTAGCCTATCTCTTCTAATCTACTTTTTATATAGCTAGAAGTTTTAAACTCACATAATCCTTTTTCTGGATTATTCCATAAATATTCTTTATCTTTTTTCATCTGTGTTTTTAAATTTAATACTTCTTGTTCAATATTCATAAATATTTCCTTTCTATTTACTGTTTTTATATTTTATTTAAATAACATAATTATTCTATCTACCGCTTCTTTTGTATCTTCTTTACTAGAAAATGCAGTTAATCTAAAAAATCCTTCTCCTGCGTCTCCAAAACCTACACCTGGTGTTCCAACAACTCCTGCTTCGTTAAGTAACTTATCAAAAAAGCTCCATGAATCAATTCCATTTGGTGTTTTAAGCCAAATATATGGTGAACTTTCTCCTCCATATATAATAAAACCAACTTTTTCTAATTTTTCTTTTATGTATTTTGCATTTTCTTTATAATATCTAATATTTTCTCTAATTTGTTTTTGACCGTGCTTCAGTATATACCGCTTCTGCTGCTCTTTGAGTAATATATGAAGCCGCTCCAAATTTAGTACTTTGTCTTCTTCTAAACAAACTATTTAAATCCACTTCTTCTCCACTTTTTGTGTATGCCTTTAATTCTTTAGGTACAACTACAAAAGAGCATCTAACTCCAGTAAAACCTGCAAGTTTTGAATAGCTCCTAAATTCTACTGCAACTTCTTTGGCTCCTTCTATTTCATAAATACTATGTGGTATATTTTCATCTTCAATAAATATTTCATAAACAGAATCATAAAATATTATAGATTTATTTTCTTTAGCATATTTAACCCAATTTTCTAGCTGTTTTCTAGAAAGTACTGCTCCTGTTGGATTATTGGGTGAACATAAATAAATTATATCAATATGCTCTTTTGGAATTTCAGGTATAAAATTATTTTCTTCTGTTCCTTTTAAATAAATTATATTGTTTCTTCCAAGCATTATATTTGTATCTCTATATGCAGGATATACTGGGTCCATTAAGGCTACTTTATTTTCTTCTGATAAAATTTCAGCTATTCCTGCTAAATCACCTTTACTTCCTGCTGCAATAAACACTTCATCTTTATCTAAAGAAACTCCTCTTTTCTTATATTCTACATCTAAAATTCTTTCTATTAAAAAATCATATCCTTGAACAATTCCATAACCTCTAAAAGTTTCCTTTTTAGACATTTCATCTACTGCCTTTTTCATTGCTTCTACTACTACTGGTACAAGTGGCAATGATACATCTCCTATTCCTAAGCTTATAACTTTTTTATCTGGATTATTTTTTTCATATTCATTTCTTTTCTTAGTTATAGTAGAAAATAGATAATCATTTTTTAAATTCAAAAAATTTTCATTTACATTTGCCATTATTTTCTCTCCTTTTTAAAATATCGCATAAGAAGCCTTATGCGATATAAATATTATGGTCTTAACAAATCTTCTAAAACTACTTTACTTCCATATTTTATGATAATTGGAACTGATTTTGATAAAGTTACTCCATCTATTTTAGATTTAACATCTCTAGTTCCTGGTATTACAACTGCATCTTTTGGAATTACTATTTGACCATTTTCATTTGGAAGTATTATATTTCCATTTACATTATCATAAACAGGTGTACTTCCTGTAATTGTTACTCCTGCTCCTATTACAGCACCAGTTCTAACTATTGTTCCTTCTGTTATTTGTGAACCTGCTCCAACAAATACATTGTCCTCGATAATTACTGGATATGCACCTACTGGTTCTAATACTCCACCTATTATTACCCCTGCTCCTAAATGCACATTTTTTCCTATTTGTGCACAAGAACCAACTAATGCTAAAGAGTCTACCATTGAACCTTCATCAATATAAGCTCCTATATTTGTATAACAAGGTGGCATAAAAGTAACACCTTTTCCTATAAATACACCATCCCTTATTGATACTGTTGGAGATACCACTCTTGCTTTTTCTTCTATAGTTACTTTTCTTTCTCCCATAGTATCTTTATCTATAGTTCCATCTTCAAATTTTATTACTTCTCCATATTTAAATCCTAGTAATATAAACTTTTTTACCCATTTATTTACTATCCACTCTCCATCTGTTTTTAAAGCTACTCTTATATTTCCTTTATTTAAGTCACTTTTAAATTCTTCCCATACTGGCATAAATTCTTTTCGAGTTAGGTCTTCTTTTTTTAACATTTCAAGATATTTTTCCATAACAACCTCCTAAAAATTCATTTTACTTCTGCCTTGAATTATAGCATTTAAGACACTCTTAGTCAAATGAAGCTTTTTTACTTTTATCTACAATTTTCTTTGTAATCTCTTGTCTTATAGGCCATGTTATTCTTTTATCTGCTATTCTTATTTCCTCATCATTTTCAATATTATCTAATATAGAATTAATAACTTTTGTTAAATCAATATACAAAAAGCCTACTTTTGTGTATTTCTTTGCCATACTACTTAACGTTCTTATTATTAATTCTTCATGCTCTATATTTATGTTATCACCATTAGTTTTTTTAGCTATAATAATTCCATCTTCATTTACTAATAAATCATATTTTTCTTCTTTATAGCTTTTTTCATATATTTTTTTCATTTCACCACTTAAATTAATTAGCAATTTATATTTGTTTTTCATATAAACTCTCCTTCTTATTTGATTTTTATCTCTTTATATTTTTTCTTGTTTTTTTCTATATTTTTATAATCTTTTTCTAAAAAGCTATAAAGTTTTTCCATATCGTCTATCAGTTCAATATATGTCGTTCCTATCATTCCCATTAATGAATACAAAAAGTTTATTTTTTCTTCATACCATGGATATTCCTTACAAACTCTAATCCTTAAGCTTTCAAATGTTTTATTATCATATTTAACATTTATAAAATCCAACATCTCTTTAAATAATTTTGCTAATTTTTCCTTTTCTTCACCATAAACGTCTTTGTAAGTTTGTCCTTCTTTTAGTTCTATATCTATAAAATCATAAGCATGTTCTTTATAATCTGTCTCTAAAAAATAATAAAATTGTTCATAAAATAATATCTCTTCTACTTTATCAACGTCTATTACCTCTTCACCATCCATATAGCGGTCTACATGTCCATAATAATAGATATCATAAATATCAACTATTTCACTATGGAAATAATTATACTTTTCACTAATGGCATCTAACCAAGAATTAAAATCCCAGTTGTCATCATACTTTTTATTTTTATATTGCATCATTTCTTTAAATAATAGTATAATTTTATCTATTTCTTCTTCTTTTATTTTTTTATATCCATTTTCATCAATTTTCTGTTTTTCCTTTTCATATTCTTCTAATCTTAATAAGCTTTTATTATATAACCCTATACTTGTTTTTATTTTTTGTTCTTTTGACTCTTTTAAATAATCATCTTCCCATCTACAAAAAGTCCACATCAAGGTTTCTATCGATCCAAAATATATACTATTTGACTTAAATATTTCATCTATTTCATCAAATACCCTTTCATTATATAAATCTATTTTTGGTAGTTCTATTTTTTTAACCTTTGCAATTTTCTTTACTAGTTCAATTGATTTTTCTGCCATAACTTTATAAATACTGTCATAATCCTTATTTTCCATTTCTTTTTTAAAATCTTCTTCTTTTAATTTTTCCATTTTACTCTCCTCTAATTACGTTCTTGTTCTTCTTTTTCATTTACTAATTTTTTTCTTTCATATGCTTTTATAAGAACTTTTCTCAAATCTTTAGGTATTAACTTTAAAGCTTTATTTCTTAAATCCTTTGGTATCCCATAATATGCTTCTGAAATTCCACCTACCATACAAGCAATTGTATCTGTATCTCCACCAATTGATATAGCCTTTCTTATAGAATCCACAAAATTATTTGATTGTAAGAACATAAATATTGCTTGTGGTACTGTTACTTCACACGTTCCATTAAAAGTATTATATTCTTGTAATTCTTCTAAATTATAATTTAAATCATATCTATATTTTTGAGTAACATATTTTCTTATATTATCTTTACTTTCCTTTTTCCTTGCTAAAAATATAACCCCTGCAAGACATTTTGCCCCTTTTATTGCATTGCTACTATTATGTGAAGGTATTGTTGCTTTCTTTGCTTCTTCTTCTACAGTTTTTAAATCATTAAATAAAAAAGCTATAGGTGAAATTCTCATAGCTGCTCCATTTCCTTGACTTGTGCCATTTTCATTAGTTTCAGAATTTGCCCATTTTATAAATGACGGAGAAAACGCATTTTTAAAAAATCCTTCTTTTTCTAAAGGCTTATTTCCATACTTTTTTCCATATTTTTTCAAAGCTTCTTCATAATCCCTATTATAAATTATTGCTTCTGCAATTGCTATTGTTAGAAGTGAATCATCACTAATAAAGCTTTCTTCTGTTAATAATTCTGTATTTGGATTAAATATTTTTCTTCTTCTATCTACATTTATAATACCATTTTTTGAATCTAAAAACTCTTGATATTCATATTTAGTTCCTGCTAAATCTCCTATTATTGCTCCTAGCATTAAAACTCCTTTTATTATTTTAAATTATATTTTAAGTTATTCCTCTTTGTTTTTTGGTAACTTATAATATTCTCCTTTATATTTCTGTATCATTATTTTTTCATCTTGTTTATTATCATTGTGAAATTTAAATTCCTTAGGATTTAGTTGTATTTCTATCTCCTTAATAATGTCATTTTTAACTTTATCATAATTCCATTCATCATTTATTTTTCCTATTGTATATTCTCTTAGTTTAAATAAATTTCCTTTTTTTCTTTTCTTATCTATATCTATACCAAATCTATCAATATTATTATTATGCCAATCATTTAATTTTTCGTTTATCTTATTTGTTTGATTTAAAAAATTATTATATTGCTTATGACATTGTTTGGATGTTTCACTTCCATTTGCTAAAACGTACCTTAAATCACCTATTTTCATTAATAATTCTTGAGTTACTTGTTGTCTAAAAAACCATTTTTTTATTTTTTCAACTTTGCTTGTATACTCTTTATAATCTACTTTCTCTTCTTTTATTTCATTGTTTATTTGTATATTTGCTTGTCCTAAAAGTTCTATACACTTACTTTCTAACTCTTTATTATCATGATAAGCATTTTTTCTCGATTCTTCATTACTTAATATTTCATTTTTATTTTCAAGTATTTCTTCCATTTTAGAAACTATATGTAATAATTTGCTTTGATATTCAGAATCTTGAAAGTCTGAAATTTCTTTAATACTATTACTTATCTTTTCAAGTTTATCATTAATTTCGCTCATATAATATTGACTAACTACCATAGATGCTGCTGCAATTCCTATAGTTGTTATTTGCTGTCTTGTTATTTTCTTTGTTAAAAATGTTTCGTTTGTAAATTTAGTTTGATGTTCAAATCTTTTAGTATCTGGATTAATCTGAACACCATAAACTTTATTTTTTCCTGCATCTAGCATGTTCTTTGTTCCTTTTTTACTTGCTGAAAAAAACACTTTACCATTTTTAGTAATTTCTTTAACATTCTCAATATTTTTTTCCATAACAGCTGTCTTAGGTGCTATATTGCTTATCATTGCCAATGATTCTTTTATTTTTGTATCAATAATCAAATTTTTTTCATCTGGAATCACTTCATCATTTTCTATTATCTGAATCATTGGAAAAAATGATGTTTTTTCTTGATTTGATTTTTCTACATTTTTTTCTATCACATTTAACTTTTCTTTATTTTTCTTAGTACTTGATTTTAATATAAAATATATACTTACTACTACTATAATTAAAATAATTCCAATAACCACTTCCATAATGTTCCCCTTTTCTAATTACATTCCTTTAAAAATCATTAAAATCTAAATATGTAATCTTTTCTTTTTAAATAGCTCTATTTTCTTATACTTCATTATTTTCTTGATGATTTAATGATAATATACTTTCAAATTTATTTATTATAAATTCATCATATATTCTAATCTCTTCATCATCTATAGTTGAAATTGTATAGTAATTAAAGTTAGAAGTAGATTGAACCTGCTCCTCATCTTTTTTTGCAATTATTTCATCTATCAATGACTTTATTTCACTTTTCTCTTTTTCATTTAATTTTTTTGTGTAAATAATTTTCCCTTTATATTCATATCCTTTGAACCCCACATATTTATCTTGGCATTTAATAATTTGATTATTGTCAAAATCAATTTGATAATAATTATTCATATGTGACCCGCCATCATTTTGCATTGTTAAAATTTTTGTATTAGTCGTTAATATATATTTTGAATCTGAATCTAAAATAAAATTTGAATATTCATTCTTCTTATTATAAATTAGCAAAGCTATTATAATTGCTACAATTACTAAAATTGATATTATTATTAAAATCTTTTTATTATTCTTCATATGGAATTATACCTTTCTCTTTATTTTTAATTGATTTTTTCATATAACTTATTTTATTTAATTATACATTTATGTGTACTCTGACATTATTTCTTAAAACAATTGATAATACTGCATTTAGATTCTATTGTATGGTGTTGAATCAAATAGTTTTTCCATTAAATTTTGTATAAGCCAAACATTTTCATCTTCAAGTCTTACTTCAATATCAACTTGTCCATCTTCTGCTGTATAAATTATAATTCAATTTTCTTTACAACTTGTAATTTATTATGCTATAAAAACATTATAAATAACTACAACATATAAAAATACTGCTGTAATAACAGTTAGTATAAAACTACTATTTTCTCTACTTTTCTTATACTCAATACTTCTCAATACTAATAAAGTAGCTAATGCTAAAAACATTATTGGATTTGCAATATCAAAAGATATAACTTTTAATAATCCTAGTAATGCAAATAGCATTGTAACTATTGATAATATAATCTTTGCAATTTTCACTTTTACCTCCTCCATAAATTACTAGTTATCTTTCATTTTCTTTTTTAAATCTTTTGAATAATACATCATATCAGCACAAATCAAATCTCCATCTCTAATTTCTTCATCAACCATATCTATAAAATAATTTTTAATTGTCTTTTCATATTTATCAAAACCTTGTTTTACATAGAAAGGAATATCATATATTTTTCTTCTTATCTCTTTCAATCTGCTTCCTGTACCTATCTTCCTCTGAAAAAATACAGCCACAATATTTTTGCATATAAAGACCTATCTCTCTTGCTTTCTTCTGTCCTTCCTTAAATCCAACTCTAAAATCTCTATATAAAAATTCCACTCCATACTTTTTAGCAAATTTCTCTCCTAAATCCTTTATTATATCATGTTTTTGATATGGACTAACTAAAAGTGTTGTAGATATTGTATCAAAACCGTGTTCTTTTGCATATTTTGCAGTTTGTTCTAGACGAACTGGATAGCAATAATCTTGGCATCTTGTTTCTAATTTGTTTGATACATTTTTGCAAAAATCATCTAAGCCATAGTTTTCTTCAAATATTGCTTCTACATTTATACTTTTAGTATATTCTTTTAAACAATCTCTTCTTTCCTTATATTCCATATATGGATGTATATTTGGATTAAACCAATATACTGTTGGTTCTATGTTTTCACGTCTTAATTCATCAATACAAAATACACTACATGGTGCACAACAAGTATGTAATAATAATTTCATTTTTTCTACTTCCTTTTTCATATTATTTATGTATATTAATATATCATATTTTAAAAAAATTTTCCACCTTTTAGCCAATATATAAGGAAAGAATATTCCTACTCTTTCCTTTATTTATTCTACAATTTCATACTCACTAATATCTGGCTCTATGAAATCATCTTCAGTTACTGTTCCAAATTCAAATCTATATTCTGCACCTGGTATTCTTAGTATATTTCCGTCAGCATCTTTAAATTCAGAAGCCATTACACTTATTACTAGTCCTGTATCTTTATTTACATACATAGTTGAATTAGACAAAATATTTGTTGAACCTGTTACATAATAACATTCTTCTCCGTCAAATGTAGTTTTATTTATTGATGTTGTAATTGCACATACTATTAGTTGCCCAATATTGTCTAGTCCCCAGAATGCTCCTTGTGGGGCTACAGATACACTTGCATCTAAATTTAACCTAGCTGTTTTTTCTGTTTCAGTTTCTATATATATGTTTTGCTTATAATTTTCAATAGGTGGATTTGTTTTAACATATTGTGTATCTGGAACAGTTTCTATTTTTCTTCCATACATTATAACAACTTTCTTTTTGCCATCACTTGACATAGTTGTTGATACTATTTTTTTCTTATCATCTAGGCTAAAAATTTCTGTTTTTGTATAATTTCCTTTATCTATTGTATAAATTACTCTATGATAATTTGTAGAACTTGTATATTCTTCTGCTTTGTTGTTTAAATCTTTTATAATATATATTTTTCTTCCAGTATTTATAACAAACACAATAAATATAATTAATATAATGATTTCTAGTACTCTTAGTTTATTTCTGTATTTTTTTAAGAACTTAACTTTTTTCTTTTCTTTAGTTTTGTTATCTACATTTAAATCTTTTTTCATGTTTTCATAGACTTTTTTGCAATCTTTGCAAGATTCTAAGTGCTCTTCTATAAATTTATTTGTTTCATCATTTGTTAAATTTTCAATAAAATTTGGAAATAAATCTTGAACAATTTTACATTTTTCTTTTTCTTTCACTTTAATCACCCTCCTTCATTTTTTGTTTACCTCTATAAAAAGTTACTCTAGCCCAAGTCTCTGATTTATTTAAAATATCTCCTATTTCTTTAAAACTTAATTCTCCTGTTATCCTAAGATATATTACCTCTCTTGTTTTTTCATCTAATTTTTGCATTTTCTTATATAATGTAATTTTTTCATCATTTGAAATTATTTGTTCTTCTACACTATCTTTTACTTCCAAATTAGACATGTCATAATCATAATTAACTATTTTTTTATTTTTCCTACATTGGTCATACCATAAGTTTTTTGCTATCTGACATAACCATACAGATATTTTACAATCCCCTTTATATGTACCAATTCTTTTTACAGCTCTATAAAATGTTTCTTGAGTCAATTCTTCTGCTATGTCATAATTTTTAGTTAAACAGAATAAATATTTATTTACAGTTTCAAAATATTCTTCATATATTTCTTTAATATCCTGCATAACTTTTGTCCCCTTTCTTATATATAAGACGTACAATATTTAAATTTGTTACAAAAAAGATAGCAGTTTTTAGTCTGCTACTTCATATAATTTATAAATATATATATTATCAAAAGTCTTTACTTTTTCATAAGTCACTTTTGTATCATAATGTTCTTTAATAAATAAAATTATATTTTTTATATAATATTGATAGAAGTTTCCTGACCAATTAACATCTCCATCTATTAAATATACATTTTCTTTCAATAAATCTAAGAATGTACCATCTAAGCCATATCTATCTTTAAAGTCATAATAGTTCTTTGTATACATATCCCATCCACCCATAACTCGTAAATTTGAGAAAGCTTCTTTTTTTGGCATTTCATATACAGAATATGTTAAATATCTATATTGAAGTGATGGAACAGTATATAAATAAACATTTTCCTTATGTGAATTTGTATATTCTATTACTTCTTTATAATTACTATAATCTTCTAAATGATAATTAAACTGATATGCTCCTCCTGCAAAAATTACTGTTATGACAATTATAAATACTGAAATTGCTTTTGTTATATTTAATTTTTCATCATCTGCTATTTCTCTATATTTTATTAAATATAAAAACAATGCTGTTCCTAAAATATATTCAGGTATTACTACCCTTTGCATACTTCTATTTATTACAATAAATATACAATTCACAGCAAGTGTTACTAAAAATATTGATATTATATAGCCTCTATTTTTATTATTCGTATAAATTGCAACTAAGAAACTTCCCAAAAACATTATTGAAATATATGGATTTACATTTCTCATTTGGTCTATTAAATCATTTACAATATTATCTAATTCAAAATCATAATTATATAGTTCTCCTTGACTCTTTTTATAATCTATAATTTTTTGAAGATTTTCTTTGCTATAAACATTTTCATCTCCAAAATTAAATGTATAGAACAGATAATGATCATTTTTTGACCATCCTATCTCATCAAAAATCTCCTTATTTTCTTCATATGAAACATAGATATTATCATGTAAGATAGTTCTTAATTCATTAAATTCATCATAGTTTTTGTAAATTTCGTTATTATAAAATATGTAATTTGATACATATATTGCAACAGTTAAGATTACAAATAATAAATAGTTCTTTACTATTCTTATTATTTTTTCTTTTTCTACTTTTTTTCTTATAAATAAAACTAAATTATATACAAAGTATAATGCAAAAAATGGTGCTATTATCATCAATGATTGCATTCTTGTCATTATTCCTAATGTATAAACAATAGCATAACAAATAATATATTTCTTTCTTTGCTTCTCTTGCTCTATATAATCCATCATTACAAAAAACGCTGTTAATATTAATAATGCTGCTACAGATGTATATTGTATTAATTGTAACATAGACGTATAACATACACTTACAAATAATATATATAATATATAAGAAATTTTACTGTTATTCTTTTTTATTAGTAAAGTCCCTATTATAGTAAAGCAAATAAATTGCATTACAAGTAAAAACATCGTATGCCAATTTACCATAGGTAAAATTCTAAAAAACATCCCCAATATAAAACATAAAACAGGATGAATATAAACACCGTGAATATTATATGTTCCATCTAATCCAGAATATAGATTATATATAATAAAGTCATCAACCTGTTCATATTTTATATCAAATATGAGATTTACTATAGCAAAAACTAAAACATTAATACCTGCAACAATCATTAATGTTTTATAGTTATTTTTAATCTTTTCTAAAAACATTTACTTCCCTCTAATTCTAACTTATTACTGATGATACATGAAATTCATCACATTTATCTCCTAGTAATTTCATTGCTCCTTGTAATACCTTATGGTCATCATCTAAAAAAATTGCGTGATCATATCCTTGATTTAATTTTTCTATTATTTTGTCTGCTTTTATACGATTTCTATTTTCAGTTGTATAATCTCCTGCTTCCTTATTTATTATTATATAATTGTTTTCATCTATAAAATCTGCATATTTTTTCAGCCATATTTTCTTTTCATCTGCTATTATATAACTTCTAGACATTGATAAAATATATAAATCTATATTTTCTATTTTATTTATTTTGCTTAATTCATCAAGAACTATTTTCAAAGGCTTATTATTTACAAATAAACCTTTTGCTTCTGGTGTTATAACCCCATCTGGATAAAGATTATATTCAACAATTGTTCCATCCATATCTATGAACATTGCAACCTTTTTATATTTACTACAAATTTCCTTTACTCTATCATAAAAACTACTCATTTTATTTCTCCTTTCATATTCCTAAATATTCATATCCTAAATGTTTATATGCTGGTGGCAATACTTTCCTTCCTCTTAATGTCCTTGCAATAAATCCTATTTGTATTAAATAAGGTTCATAAACATCTTCTATTGTATCTATTTCTTCACCTACTGTTGCAGCTAACGCTTCTATTCCAACTGCTCTTCCACCATATTGTACAATCATTGTTTCTAACAATTTTCTATCTATCTCGTCTAAACCTAATTCATCTATTTCTAGTTTATTTAAAGCATGTTTTGCAATTTTTAAATTAATGTGTCCATCACCTAAAACAACAGCATAATCTCTTACTCTTTTTAGTAATCTATTTGCTACTCTAGGTGTCCCTCTTGACCTTCTTGCAATTTCTAGTGCTGCTTCTTCATCTATATTTACATCTAATATTCTACTTGACCTTTTTACTATTGTTGCTAAATCCTCCACCGAATACAATTCTAATCTATGTATAATTCCAAATCTGTCACGAAGTGGAGTAGTAAGTGATCCTGCTTTAGTTGTTGCTCCTATAAGAGTAAATTTTGGTAAATCTAGTCTAATTGATTTACTACTTGGTCCTTTTCCGATTACAATATCTAATGTAAAATCTTCTAATGCAGGATATAGTATTTCTTCTACACTCTTACTTAATCTATGAATTTCATCTATAAATAATACATCAAATTCAGATAAATTTGTAAGCAGTGCTGCTAAATCTCCTGGTTTTTCAATTGCCGGCCCTGATGTCACTTTTAAATTTGATTCCATTTCATTTGCAATAATATTTGCTAAAGTTGTTTTACCAAGACCCGGAGGTCCATATAATAAACAATGGTCTAATGGTTCATTTCTTTTTTTAGCTGATTCTATATATATCTTCATATTTTCTTTTACTTTTTCTTGTCCTATATATTCATCTAAATTCTTAGGTCTTAATGAATTTTCAAGTCTTTCTTCTGTACTATTTTCCAGCATTGGACTTATTATTCTTTCTTCTTCCATTTCATTATTC
Organism: uncultured Clostridia bacterium; assembly: GCA_944386415.1. Taxonomy (GTDB): domain Bacteria; phylum Bacillota; class Clostridia; order TANB77; family CAG-508; genus CAG-269. Next base: position 46,973 of record CALXAY010000010.1, read on the forward strand.
CTTTCTAAGCTGTTTTTCAGGACGGGCTCAAAAAACAGCACTCGTTTTCCTTTATCTCGTTTCATTTATTTTTTTCTACTTTATTTTTCATTACTGTTTTTTGAGCCCGTCCTGAAAAACAGCTTTATTTTAATAAGTTATTTATACTTATTGAAGTAGATATATCTAATTCTTCTTTCATATCATTATAATATTCATCTAATAGTTCTCTTTCTTCCTCTGAAATTTCTTCCAAATCTATTTCCATTCCATCACTTCTTCTAAACCATCTTTCATCATAGTAATATCTACTAGTTACAATTCTCTCGTTATTTAAAGAAATAAAATCTTTTCTAGCAAACATATTAGTTCCAAGACTTACTCCTGCTTTACCATCTATTAGATACTCAAATGTAGGTTTTATATCCAATTTACTTACTGGTTTTTCTATGGTTATACCTTCAATGCCTGGAATCTTCATACTACAAGCTACTCTTATATAATTCAATTTAATATCTACATCATTAATATTTGGATTAACTTGTTCTAAGAAATCTAATAATTCATCATTATACATATCTATTCCATTATGGTCTCCATATATTAAAATAACTGTATCATCATATAAATCTGCATTTTTCAATTCTTCTATAAATGTTCCAAAAGCATAATCTGCATAATTAACAGACTCTAAGTAATTTCCAAAGAATGTACTTTTATATTTTCCAACATCTATACTAATTTTTCCTCTATCTTCTAATCCATCTAATGTAAAGCCTGTATGTGATGACGCTGATACTATAAATGAGAAAAATGGCATATTATATGTTTTTAATTTTTCTACTGCTTGTTTATATAATAATTCATCTGACAAATATCCCATTATATTTTCAGATATATCATCAAATTGATTTTTTAGTTCTAAATGATTTACACTAAATGATTTATATACATTTTCCCTATTCCAAAAATATCCATAGTTTCCATGCATATATGAAGTATCATATCCTTCGTTTTTAAACATAGTAAATATATCATCATATTTATTTGAATAATATCTACTATATGACATTCCATTTTCCATAGGATATAACGATGTTACTGCTGAAAATTCTGAATCTGCAGTTGTAGAATAACTTTGCATAAACATATTTGAAAATTCTATATTTTCACTTATAAATTTATTCAAATTTGGTGTTATTTCTTTTCCATTTATTGTTTTATTTATTACAAATTCTTGCACTGATTCTAATTGTACTATTATAACATTTTTTCCTTTTAAAATCCCTTTTAAATTATAATTGCTTTCTTCATATTTTTCATTATATTTTTCTTTTAATTTTTTATAATCAGATACCAACTCCTCTTTCTTATCATATTTTGCACTTTTCTTTATATTAATTAAGCTTTCTATATCTGATAAATGATATCCATAAATTGTTCCTTTTTTTACTTGTGTATCTTTATTATATGGATCCTCTCCTGCTTTTTCTACATATTTAGCATCTATTGTAAAAAGCAGACAAATTGCAATTATTCCTGATATTATTCTTAACGTATTTCTCTTCCAATCTGCTTTGTCTTTTATTTCTATTTTTATTATTTTTGTTAATAACAATATTATAATTAAAATTATATCAACAAAATATATTATATGCTTAATTTCTATAAGCATAGGAATAGTCCCCATTATCTCTTCTCCATATTGGAGATTTGCAATTTGTGCAACTGATAATACCGAGCTTGAATATATATAATACAGATTATCTGCAAAAAGTAAAATACTTATTAATAAATCTAGTATAATTGTAGATATTATCCTAGCTCTATTAGGTAACATATATATAATTCCCAAAAAGGTTATTATAAACATAGTTGTTCCTATAACAAGGTTTTTATCTATGCTTTCTCTAATTATTATTGTACTATCATAAAACATTATTGTTTTTAATAAAATTAAAACCCCAACAACTAGTGGAAAAGCTATTGAATTGAAAAAAGTATTTAAACTCTCTATTATTTTTTCCTTATTTATTACTTTTCTATTTTCCAAATTATTTCTTCCTTTTAATCATTTTATATTATCAATAAATTGTTCTATTATTGATAACATTTTTTTATTGTTTGCTTCATATTTTTTAGGTATAAAATTTGCTACTTTTTTAATTGCATTTTCTAATTGTGAAACATCATTAATTCCTATTATATACCCCTTTTTATCAAAAGATTCTACTATTTGTTTTTGATGATCATTAACATGTTCTCCATATTCATGTAATCTTGGAATCGCTATTACTTTTTTACCTATCTTTAAAGAACTTATTATTGATCCCACTCCACCATGTGTTATTATTAAATTTGCTTCTTTTTGATAGTTATTTAGCTCGTTTTGTGGAATCAAACTAAATATCTTCATATTTTTCGATTCATATTTAGTATATCCTGCTTGAACTATCACTTTTTCATTTATCACTTTCTTTTCTATTAAGTTATCTATTTCTTCTAATAATCTATGAAAACTATTATTTTGCGTTCCTAATAAAACTAATATCATTGATATATTGAACCTCCATAAACAGCTTTAGGATAAACTTTAAGCATTTCCTCCCATTGCACTATAAATAAGTCTGCTATTGGATAAATTAACCTTCCTGTAGCCGTTTTTTTATTTTTATTTGCAAATGTTTCTATATATATTATTTTACTTCCAAGTATTTTTCCTAATATACACATAGGGCCTGCTGTATGTGTCCCTGTTGTTATTATAATCTTAGGTCTTATTTTAAAATAATAATATATTGTTTTTAAACATAAATAAAAATACTTAAATATATAACTAAATAATTTGCTTCTTGTGCCATATGGTAAAAAATCTATTTTATCTCCATACTTTTCTTTTAAAGATTCATTTGCTTTGTCTTTTTCTGTTATTATATGATAATCATATTTTTCAAACAATGGAGATAATTGTAGCAATTCGCTTAGATGTCCTCCTGTACTTGCTATAAATAATACTTTTTTCTTCATTAGATACTCCTTAATTTTAATAACTCTATTATATATTTTTTTCACATACATGTCTAGTAAAAATATATAAAAACATAAGCAGATCAGTAAATGTTCTTAAAAAACACATACTGATCCGCCTAGCAAAAAGGCTTAGCCTCGATTAGATTTTACCACTCATTCCCATGGAGATTTTCATCAGTATGATGAATGGTTGGCTCTTTCCCCACCTTTGGTAATCCATGCTCATCAAGAAGCGTATATATATGCTTAGAAAGAAAAGCATATACTGGTCTATTACTCTTAACAGAGCTAGTAACTCCAACATGCTCGAGCATTACCTCGAGTTTTTCTTTGCCGTGGTAAACATATGCAACCTTATTTAGAGGATTTCTCAAATCCGCTTCAATAACAACTTTTTCTCCATGATGATTAGTTTCCTGAACAACTCCATTGTTGAAGTTTGTCTTGTAGCGAAAAAGAATCGGTGGTCTATCACCCATTATTTCGCTACCAGAAATGAGTATTTCAACTCCCTTCTCTTCTCGAATTGCCTTTTTAATAATTTGCATTGCCGTGGACATTTGTCCTCCTTCCTGCAGCATATGCTGCAAACGACAAACTGACAATGATGTTTTATATTATATCACATATTTTTATAAACTTCAACAAAAAGCTATTATGTTAATACATAATAGCTTTTTATCTATGCTCTTGGATGAGCTTTTTTATAAATATCTTTTAGTCCCCCATCTTGAAATTGCATATATACTTGTGTTGAGGAAATATCAGAATGTCCAAGCATCATTTGAATAGCTTTTAAATCTGCTCCATTTTGTAAAAGATGTGTTGCAAAAGAATGTCTTAAAACATGTGGTGTAATATCTTTTGTTATATGTGCTTGTTCTTTATAATATTTTATAATCTTCCAGAATCCTTGTCTTGTTAATCTTCCGCCATTCACATTAACAAATAATGCTTTTTGGTTTTCATCTTTAATTAATATATCTCTCGCATCTTCTATATATTCTTTTAATGCATTTAATGCCATAGTTCCAAGTGGTATAGTTCTTTGCTTGTTTCCACTTTTACAAGTTACATATCCTTCTTCTAAGTTTACATTATCAATATCTAATGAAATTATTTCTGTAACTCTCATACCTGTTGCATAAGCAAATTCTAACATTGCTTTATCACGAGTTCCTTTTAAATCCACATCCTTTGGTTGATCTAATAATAATTCAACTTCTTTTGATGATAATACACTTGGTACTCTCTTTTCTATTTTAGGTGATTTTATATTTGCTGTTGGATCTTTTTTTACTTTTTTTCTTTTTAATACAAATTGATAAAATGATCTAATAGATGCAATAGCTCTAGATATACTAGATGCTTTCTTTCCTTTATCTTGTAATTCTTTTATATAAAAATCCATATCATCTTCGGTTACTTTATTATAGTGAAGACTATATGACTCTAAAAATTTTCTAAACTGTTTTAAATCTCTTTTATATGATTGTAATGTATTGTCTGATAATTTTTTTTCTTTTTCTAAAAATTCAAAAAAAAGTTTTAATTGTCTCTCCATTTTTCTCCCTACCTCTAATCTTTATTAATCTATTTACATAAACTATATATGTTATATCAAACAATTTAAAAAAAGTAAATACATTTTTTATATTTTTACATATTTTTTAAAAATACTTAATAACTACTTTTAAAATATTAGTAGAAATAAAAACTTCAATAATTGAAGCAGATATCATAGCTATTAACATTATTAAAGAAAACAATGTATGTCTTACAATTTCTAACTTTATATTTTCTTTTGCTCTATTTTTTACAATTGATTTATATAATTTAATTCCACTTACTGCCAAAGCTAAAATCGCTGGTATAAGTAATAAACTTGGTAACAAAAGGTTAATAAGTGTAAATACTAATCCTTTTGACATTCCCATAATAAAAATACAGACTGATATGGTATATCCAAAACAGAAACCTCTATAAATCATTATTCCAAATACAATAGGTATTCCAATAACTGTAGTCCCAAAAAACCATATTATAAATGATAAAATCATATTTTGTCCAACACTAGTCTTTAATAAACTAGCATTATCTAACTTTTCTGTTTGCTTCATTTTTTCTATAAAATTATTTAAATATTCTTGTATTTCTGATTTTTGAGAACCTTCTAAATTATTTACAAAAAAAACGCCTAAAAATATTCCTATTATAAATAATAGTGTTACAATTATATATTCTTTTTTATTATTTAATATATGCCCTTCTATAGTTTCTTTAATTCTTAATCCTTTTTCTTTCATAAAAAATCTCCTTATCGTTTATACATAATGTGTATTCGATAAAGAAATTTTTAGAACATCTATATTTATTTTTTTACAGAAACTTTTCCGTAGTTTCCTCCTCCACCTGAACGAACAATACAATTTCCATTCCTAGCATTTTCTATATTATTTGCAATTTTTTCTCCTACAACTGCTTCTATATCATCTTTGGTTAATTTGTGTAATATATTCATTTCTGTTTCAAAATTATCTAATAGTTTTTGAACAGTTTTTCCACCTACTCCTGGAATGAAACCTAATGGGATTTGATAAATATAAGGTGGTCTATTTTCTGGACTTTTGGTTTTACTTTTATCTTTTATTAATTCTATTCTATCAAAAACTCCAAAAGTAACATTTTTCCCACCACAATACGGACATTTATCTACTGGTTTACTTGTTTCTATTGATTTATTGCAATCATCACAATATGTTCTATGGTATTTTCCAAGTTTTGGATCTAATCCATAATTTGATAATATCTTTCTTCCATCTTCATTTTTTAAGGCTTTTACTATCTCCTTAAATGATATATCTTCTACTTGCATTTTATTATATTCTCTTGCAATTTTAGGTAAAGAGTGTGCATCTGAGTTTGTTAAAAATGTTTTTGTTTCTAACTCTTTTATTTCATCTGCCAAAAATGTATCTGAACTTAATCCTAATTCTACTGCAAATATTTTATCAAATTTTTCTTTAAATACATTTCCTAATCTATCTGTACAATTTCCATAATAGCTCTTATATGGTGTAAAAATATGAGCTGGAACTAATATTCCGTTATATTTCTCTACTATATCTATTAAATCATATCCTGATAAATCTGTCCTCTGAGTGCTTAATGTAATATTTTTCAAATGATTGCTTAGCTCATTTGAAAAATTCTTTATATCAGTTAGGTGTGGAAAATAACACAAATTATGTGCTGCACCCTTCTTTCCATTTCTTCCTTTTTCTGAAGTTTCTACTTCACTTCCAAGAATTATACATACTTTATCTTTATATATAATTCCACCATCCTCTAATTCGTAAGCTTCTCCTGTTTTTAAAAAATTTTCAATATCTTCTATTACATATGGTGATGCACAATCTATAATTCCTACAACATTTATTCCTTTTTTATCTGCACATTCCTTTGCAATGTTTGCAAAATTAAGTGACTTTGCAGCTGTTATTTTTATTGGTTTTCCATTTTCGCTTCTTCCTATGTGTACATGTAAATCTGCAAATATTTCGTACATTTTTTACTCCTCTATTTCTTGTTTTATTTCGCCATCTAAATGATTCATTATTTTTTTTGCTGTTTCTTCACTAAATAATGGTCTATTAGGATCTTTTACTTTATCAAACATTTCCTTAGAAATCTTTTCCTTCTGTCTTTCTATTAATTTATCAACTTTTGGTGCATAATTATATACAATTTCTTTTATAAAATTAATTATTTCTCTTGTTTCGTTATAAATTTTTACTAACCTCTTTAATGCTGTCATATTTACTAATTCGCTCACTTGTATTTGTTCCATAAATTTTACAAATTCTATAAAAGTTTCCATATAACGGTTATATTCATTTTTTAAATTTCTATGTTCTAAAAGTACTAATGCTTCATCTGGTTTAAAACCTATTCTTTCTGGTCTATCTAAAAGCATTCCTCCAAATTGATCAACTAATTCTAATATATCACTTTCTCTTTCTCTTGGATTGCTATTACTGTATCTGTTTATTTCTTCACATATTTTACAAAATCTTTTATTAAATCCTAATGTCGATAAATATTCTGCTCCTCTTTTTGCATATGTATGAATACCTTCTATATCTTGAGGATTATCTATTTTTTTAACATTACATAATAAAGATGCTGTTAATACTATATTTTTATCAACTTCAATTTTTGAATAATCTAAAAACATCCTTGTTATTTCTGTTTTAAATATAACAGATTTATCAAAGAATATTTTATTTTTTTTAGCTAAATAATATACTATTTCCATTTTAGAAGCTAAATCTTTTTCTTCTAATATATAGTCTGCAAAAGTATCCATAAAAATCCTCCTTATGCAAGTTTTCTTTTGTTCATTATCATACACTTTTATTATACTTAAATAGACAAAATATTTCAATGTTTTTATTTAATGTAATACAATTGTAATATAGGACATAAAAACAAAAGCTCCACACTATATAATATTGTATAGCTTTTGTTTTTAATATAATTTTATTAATAAGGAATTTTAGCCTAAGTAAATTATAATTCTTTTATTGCATTTCTTGCCAATTCATCACATCTATTATTTAGTTCATTATCACTATGACCTTTTACTTTTATAAAATTAACTTTATGTATTTTAGTTAAATTATATAATTCTTCCCATATCTCTTTATTTTTTACTGGTTCTTTTGAAGCTGTTTTCCAATTATTCTTTACCCAATTATATATCCATCCTTGAGTAAAACAATTTACAATATAAGCACTATCACTATGTAATTCGACCTCGCAAGGATATTTTAATAATTTTAATGCTTCTACAACTGCTGTTAGTTCCATTATATTATTTGTTGTATCTTTTTTTCCTCCAGATATTTCTTTTTTATTTTCATTGTAAATTAATACAGCAGCCCAACCTCCTGGTCCTGGATTTCCAGAGCAGGCTCCATCTGTATAAATTATCACTTTTTCCATATTATTCATACCTTTCCATTGTTTTTTTATCCATTTTATGGTAATATTATAACAGTAAATGAAAAAATATACAAGGAAGGAATTAACATGGGAAAAGTTTTAGGTATAATATGTGAATATAACCCTTTTCATAATGGTCATTTGTATCATTTAGAGCAATCTAAAAAGATAACTGGTTCTAATTATGTTGTAGCAATCATGAGCGGTAATTTCACTCAACGTGGTAATACAGCTATTATTGATAAATGGTCCAGAACTGAAGCAGCTTTAAAATGTGGAGCTGATTTAGTAATAGAGCTTCCTGTACTATATGCTACATCCAGTGCAGAAAACTTTGCAGATGGTAGTATACGTATTCTAGATTCATTAAGAATTGTAGATTATCTTGGCTTTGGTTGTGAAAATCCCGAACTTACTTTATTAACTGATATTGCAGATGTTCTATATAAGGAACCTAAAATTTATAAAAATATATTATCAGATGAATTTAAAAAAGGTATTTCTTTTCCTAAAGCTAGAGAAACTGCTTTATTATCATATTTAGGTAATAATAAAAAGTATTCCAATATAATTTCTTCTCCTAATAATATTTTAGGCATCGAATATATAAAAGCTTTAAAGAAATGTAAGAGTAATATTGTACCTGTTCCTATTACTAGATTTGAAGCTGGGTATAATGATTTAAATTATTCTGGAAATATAGCAAGTGCCACCGCTATTAGGAATATTATTAAAAACGGTAATTTTGAAATTGTAAAAAACTTACTTCCTCCACCTAGTTATGAAATTTTAATGGATAATATTAAACAAGGACATATAATTCCAGACTTATCTGTTTTTGAAAAACAAATTATATATAATCTAAGAAAAATGGACACTTCAGAAATTGCAGAACTTCCAGATGTAGCAGAAGGATTAGAATTTTCTATTAAAAAAGTAGCAAATGCATGTAATACAATTTCAGAATTTTTAGTACTTATAAAATCTAAAAGATATACTTCTACAAGAATACAAAGAATACTCTTGTATTCTTTACTTGGTATTACTAAAAAAGATATGATTTTATCTAAAAAAGTTAATCCATATGTTAGAGTTTTAGGATTAAATAATAAAGGTAAATTTATGATATCAGAAATTGCTAACGCAAATCCAAAACTTGAAATAATTACCTCTGTTAAACGTTTCAATGATAGGTCTAATAATAAAAATTTAAAACTTATGCTTGATAAAGATATTTTTGCAACTAATGTTTATTCAATTGGTTATGATTTCAATTCTTGCAATAATCTAGATTTTACTAAAAAAATTGTTACAATATAAAAAAGATTACTAAAAATATAATTTAGTAATCTTTTATTTATCTACTTATTTCCTGCTCTATACTATTAGCAGGATGAAACCTTTCTAAATCAAAACCAGAAAATAGTCTTTTTATCATTTGATTATTATCAGTAACATTACTAATTCCAGTTTCAAATATATCTGTACTTTTAGAAAATATATAATACTGTCCTAAGTTAAAATCATTATTATCATAATTTTGTAATACACTTCCTCTTGATGGATCAACTAATATCCATCTATTATTTACAAAACACTCACAAAAATGATGCCCTCTTACTTCAATATCTTTGCTTTTTTGTAAATCTTCTACAAATTTTTTCTTAGCTGTTTGAATATGTATAGTAGGTATTCCTTTTTCTCTTGTTATAGTTTCAAAAAGTAGCGCAAAATCACTGCATCCCGTATAAATTCCACTTTCTAGTATTTCAGATGCTGTTCTTTTGAACTTTATTTCACCTACATTTTTATAATCCAAATTTTGTTTTATCCATTCAATAATTCTTATTATTTGAATAGTTGTATTATTATTTCCCGCTATACACCCTGCTATTCTTTTAATACTTGAACTTGGTTTTGTTTGCTTTCCTGATTCAAGAAATTCTTTTTCGGGAATTTTATCATAATCTATATTTTCAAAAAAACCTCTAAACATAAAATCACCTAAAATAATTATAGAATAAGTTTTTATTTTGTTATATATTTACAATATACTTCTTATATTTATCACATAAATTTAATGTACTTTTATTTTTTATATCTTTTTTGGGGATTAAATACATTTCTTTATTTTCATTAAAAATAAAAACATAGTCAACATTCGTTTCTAATATTGTTTTATATGTATCTCCTTTAGTCCCACCACAACTTTTTTACGCAACTTGAAAATTTCCTCTTGAAGTTTTGCAACCTGTTGCTTTTACTTTAACTGATTTTAAAACTCCACCTTTTTCAACTACCAAATCATAATCTTGTGTATCATTTAAAGGAATAGAAACAGTATATCCATTAGTTGTAAAATATGCTATCGCCATACCCAATCCTGAATTTCCTTTTTCTTTATTAGTTTTAAAATTCATTAATTCATTTCTCCTTTATAAAAAAATAATCGACAAAATGAATAGTTAAAACTATTTTGCCGATTATTGGTGGGCAGGGAAGGATTCGAACCTTCGTACTCAAATGAGAACAGATTTCTTACTACTATAGTTTTCAC
>CALXAY010000011.1 GCA_944386415.1 uncultured Clostridia bacterium
ATGTCAGAAATATTAGAAGGATTAAACGATAAACAATATGAAGCCGTAGTGAATACAGAAGGACCATGTTTAGTAATAGCAGGAGCAGGAAGTGGAAAAACAAAAGTGTTAACACATAAAATTGCCTATTTAATAAAAGAAAAAGGGGTAAAACCTTGGGAGATTTTAGCAATAACATTTACAAATAAAGCTGCAAATGAAATGAAAGAAAGGATTTCAAATTTAGTTGGAGATGAAGCAGCTGATATTTGGATGGGAACGTTTCATTCTATATGTGTAAGAATTTTAAGAAGATTTATTGATAGGATTGGATTTGATACATCCTTTATTATATTTGACACAACAGATCAAAAAACATTAGTAAAAAATTGTCTAAAAGATTTAAATATAGATGATAAATTATTTAATGAAAGAAGTGTTTTATCAGAAATTAGTAATGCTAAAAATGAAATGTTGGAACCAGATGAGTATTTGGCAAGAGCAAATGGAGATTTTAGAAAAGAAAAGATTGCAACTGTATATGAATTATATCAAAAAAGACTAAAGGAAAATAATGCCATAGACTTTGATGATATAATAAATTATACAATAAAAATATTACAAGATAATGAAGATATAAGAGAATATTATAGTAGTAAATTTAGATATGTTTTAGTTGATGAATATCAAGATACTAACAAATCACAATTTACATTAGTTACAATTTTAGCTTCAAAATACAAAAATATAACAGTTGTAGGAGATAATGACCAAGGTATATATTCATTTAGAGGTGCGGATATTTCAAATATATTAAACTTTGAAAAAGATTTTCCAGGAACTAAAATAATAAAATTAGAGCAAAATTATCGTTGTACTGGAAATATATTAAAAGCAGCAAATAGTGTTATAAAAAATAATGAAGTAAAGTACAAAAAAGAATTATGGACCCAAAACGAAGATGGAAATCTACCAAAAGTATATCAAGCAGAAAACGAATATGATGAAGCAAGTTATATTGTAGAACAGATAGAACATTTAAAAAGAGAAGAGTATTATAAATATCAAGATTTTGCTATTCTTTATAGAATGAATACACAATCAAGAGCAATAGAAGATATTTTAAGAAGAGAAAATATTCCTTATAAGATAATTGGTGGTTTAAAGTTCTATGAAAGAAAAGAAATTAAAGATATTATTGCATATTTAAGACTAATACAAAATTCAAATGATAATCTAAGTTTAAGAAGAATAATAAATGAGCCAAAACGTGGAATAGGAAAAACTAGCTTAGACAAAATAGAAGCACTTTCTAATGAAACAGAAATACCAATGTACGAAATAATTAGAAGAGCTGATGAATTTGGTTTAAATAGAGTATTTATGAGTTCAAGAGAATTTATAAATGCAATAGATGAATTAAAAGCAAAAAAAGATGATATGTCTATTTCAGAATTGATAAAAGAGACTCTAAGAAAAACAGGTTATACAAAAGCTTTAAAAGACGAAAATACAGTAGAAGCGGAAAATAGAATAGAAAACTTAGATGAGTTTTTAACAGTAGCAATAGAATTTGAAGAGGAAGAAGCAGAAAATGGCTTAAGAGAATTTTTAGAAGGAATAACATTATCTAGTGATATTGATGATTTAGATGAAACAGTAGATTATGTAACATTAATGACGCTTCATAGTGCAAAAGGATTAGAGTTTCCTGTGGTATTCTTAGTAGGAATGGAAGAAGGAATATTTCCTGGATATAAATCAATATCAGAGCCAAAAGAATTAGAAGAAGAAAGACGTTTATGTTATGTTGGAATAACAAGAGCAAAAGAACATTTATTTTTAACTTGTAGTAAACAAAGAACTATATTTGGTTCAACAAGTTATAATCAAGTATCTAGATTTTTAAAAGAAATACCTGAAGACTTGTTAGAGGGCTATGAAGAAGCATTTGGTGAAATAACAAATAAAGATAGAATATTTAAAGATTCTAATTATAGTTGGACATATGGAACACAAAATGCAGGAAAAGTAAAAAGCTACAAAATGGAACCCGAAAATACAGTTGCTGCGGCAACTAAAGTCAACAATAATAATTTTATGTTTAGAACAGCAGAGAGTTTTTTAAGTAACCTAAACAAAAAATCAAATAAAGAAGTTGATTTATCACAATATAAAGAAGGGGTAAGAATATATCATAAGAAATTCGGAGAAGGGACAATAAATAAAGTAGAGCCAGAAGGAGAAGACCTAAAAGTAGATATTATTTTTGATAAAGTAGGACATAAGAGATTAATGGCTAAATTTGCAAATTTAGAAGTAATAGAGTAGGTGATAAAATGGAAAAATTAATTGTAGATATGGATGATGTAATAACAGAAAAAGGTTTTATTAGAATGATAAATGAGTTTTTAGGAACAAAATATAAAGAAAAAGATGCAAAAAGTTATTATATAAATGATTTAATACCAAAAGATAGAATGGATGAATGGGTAGATTTTTACTTAAGAGAAAATGTATATGATTATGCAAATATAGTAGAAGGGGCAAAAGAAACATTAGAAAAATTAAATGAAAAGTATGATTTATATATAGCAACAGCATATGTTTTTAGAGATGCACCTTGGGTATCAGGAAAAACTTTGTGTGATAAATATAATTTCCTAATTAAGAATTTTCCATTTATAGATCCTCATAAATTTATATTTATTTCTAATAAGGAATTGTTGGAAGCAGATATTAGAATTGATGATAGTCCTAAGAAATTATTAGGAAAAGCAAGACTAAAGTTATTGTTTACAGCCTATCATAATAAAGATATGTCAGATGAAGAACTAAAAGAAAATAATTTTGTAAGAGTAAATGGTTGGAAAGAAGTAGAAGAAATTTTACTAAAATAATAAATATAAATAAAAGCAGGTTAGCCTGTTTTTATTTTTTTGTATAAAAGTAAAGAAAATGGAAACAATACATTTAGATTTTAAATGAAAGGAAGGATAATTATGCCAAATTTAAATCAAATGGAATTACAACATTTAAGACATTTAATAGGAGCACATGAAACAACATATCAAAAATTAAACACATATGCTTCACAAGCAGTAGATCCACAAATTAAGCAAATGTTTACAAAATCAGCTCAAGATGCATTAAATACAAAACAAAAATTAATGAGCTTTTTAGAGAACAATTAGAAAGGAGAAAAAATTATGGATGAAAAAGTAATGGTAAATGATATTTTAGCAGGAGTTAAGTCAGATTTAACAGCATATCAAACAGCTATTTCAGAATGCGAAAATATTGGCTTAAGACAAACTTTTCAACAAATTAGGAATAATGATGAAAGTTTCCAATATGAATTATTTAAAGTAGCTCAAAGTAAAGGATATTATATACCAGCTCAAAAAGCTACAATAACTGAAATAAATACAGTAAAATCAGAGATGCAATCATAAAAATGAAATCGTGTGAATTTTCACACGATTTCATTTTCAAAAAAGCACATAAAAAAGAAAAAACGAGATAAAGTGAATAAAAAAGAGATAACATGAAAAAAGATGAGAAAACTTACGGAAATTTAAAGTATAAACCCTTTGCAAAAAGAGAAATATTACAATATGATTACAATGAATAATAGGAAAAATGTACAAAGGAGAGAATATTGATGTTAAAAAAAGTGTTGATACATACTAGAAGAGGAATCAAATTTACAATTCTTTTTGTTATGGCAGCTTTTTTAATTATAGGAACAATAGCTTTTTTATATAAGCCAACATATAGTGTTTTTATAAATGGAGAACAAGTAGGATATACAGAAGATAGAACAAGTTTACAACATAGAATAAATGATTATGTTGATAAAGGTGATGGAACAAATTCAAATGTAGCCTTTGTTCAAGTAGATAATTTGCCAGAATATAAATTATGTTTATTAAAGAAAAATGTAATTACAAATGATGATGAAATATTTAGTAAGATAAAAGAATCAGGAGTTACGTATTATAGATACTATGCGATAACAGATAATCAAGAAGAAAAAGTCTATGTAGGAACATTTGAAGAGGCAGAAAAAGTTGTAAGCGATTTAAAATCTAAAAATAGTTCTAACTTAGAAAAAGTCGCAATAGTAGAAAAATATGAAACAGAATTGAAAGACTTAATTACTTCTGAAGAGGCTGTATCAAAACTATATGTAGAGCCACCAAAACCAGTTGTAGTAGCATCGACTAGTAAATCTTCTACAAAATATGTAGCAACAGGAACAGTAAATACAAAAGGAACAACTTCAAGTGCAAAAGCAAATATTGGAATAAGTTTAATAAGACCAATTTCAGGAGTAATAACATCTAGATTTGGAGCATCAAGCAGTATTAGAAGATCATCACATACAGGGCTAGATATTTCAGCATCAGCAGGAACACCTATAAAAGCAGCTGCTTCTGGAACAGTAACGTTTTCTGGATATAAAGGCTCATATGGAAATATGTTAGTAATTAGTCATGGAAATGGTGTACAAACGTATTATTGTCATTGTAGTAAATTATATGTTGGAACAGGAACAAAGGTATCACAAGGACAAACTATAGCTGCAGTAGGTTCTACAGGAAATTCAACAGGACCACATTTACATTTAGAAGTTAGAGTAAATGGAGTTGCATATAATCCTCAAAACTACGTTTATTAAAATTTTATATAAAATAAATAAACCAGATGATTGTCTGGTTTATTTATTTACAAAATATTTGATTCCAGTAACTATTGAATTACCTTTAATAATTAATTTTCCATGTTCTAATAATTTGTTTTCAAAGTTATTTGAATAATGAACAGGAATTAAAAATTCAGAGGCTATAGAATAGAAATTTTTTAGGGCTGTTTCTTCAATTACTATATTTTTCACAAATAGATAATATGTATTGTTGTATAAATACAAATAAGTATTTTTAGAAAGTTTCTTTATATCGAATTTATATTCTTTGTTTATACATTCACAAAAATCACAAAATTCATCAAAACTTCTAAATCTATATATAGCTTCCTTATTTTTTATATTTAAAGATTTTCTTTTTACTGTAAGTTTTTTACTTGAATCGATGTTTTTTAAAGGTTCTTTTTCTGAATATTTAGTAATAGTGAAAACTAAAATATCATCTGAAGAAGAAAAAGCTTCAATTAACAATTTACATCCATCTGTATTAAAACCAACCTCGTCTTTTGCTTTTTCTAACATATGTACAAAAAATCCTTGGCGGTCAATGGCTTTTGTCATTATAGATTTCATATCTAGATTTTCTAATTCTAAGTCAGAAGGATTAACAATTATTCGTATTTTATCCTCTGTCAATTTTTCTATTTTCATAAAGTAAATACCTCCTAAATAACTATTAATTTTATTATACTACTAATATTATTATATTTAAATGCATAAATTTTGGTAATTAAATTTTAAACTTTTCTAATAATATATCACAAGAATTTTTATAATTCAATAAAAAGGCAAAAAACAAGGATTTGAACATGTTTACATAAATTGACAAAAATGGCATTTTGAGCTATAATGATATATAGAGATATTGTGTGAAAGGAATGATTACTATGTTTAATAAGAGGAAAAATATATTAATAAAAAGCATTAGTTTATTAATATTAATAGTTTTACTTATTATAATTAATTGCGAATCATCCTTTGCAAAGATATTAACAATAAATTTAGATGAATTAGAATTTTATATACCAGATAATGTAACTCAAGAAGTTGAAGATGGAGTTTATATAATATCTTGTGCAGGAAATAGTAATTTTGTATTTGATATTTATAACAATTCATTAGTTGAAGATGGAAACTTAATTATATGGACTAGAAATGGTGGAGCGAATCAAAAATTTTATATTTCATATGAAGGTGATGGATATTATAAAATATCAAGTGTAAATTCAGCATTAGTGTTAGATGTAGAATCAGGTAGTAAAGAAAATGGAACAAATATAAGACAATGGGAAGATAATTCTTCAAATGCTCAAAGATGGAAGATTAATAAAAATTCAGATGGAACGTATACATTTGTAGCCCAGTGTTCTGGAAAAGCACTAGATGTTGATGGAGCTATTTTTGAGAATGGTAGAAATGTACAACAATATGATAGTAATAATACCAATGCACAAAAGTTTAATTTAGAAAAAACAGATATAATTAATGAAGGAATTGTATCTATTAGAAAAGTAGATAGTGTTGATATGGTAGTTGATGTAAAGGATAATAGTTCAAAAGATGGAGAAAAAATTCAATTATATGGGAAAAATGGAAGTTTGGCACAAAGATTTGAGATTTACAAAATAAAAAATGATGAAGTAAGAATAAGAACAATGTCATCAGGAGGTTGGTTAACAGAAGAAGGAAAAGAAGCAGGTTCATCAGTCATACAAGAAGGAGACAGTTCAACACCTGTTAGTGACGCAAATACATGGAAGGTCGAATGGAATAACGGTATAGTTTTTAAAAATAAAGAAAGTGGATTATATCTTGATGTAGAAGGAAATAAGACAGATAATGCTACAAAGATTAAAGTGAATAAGAAAAATAATAACCAAATATCTCAAAGATTCTTAGTTGTAAAGGAAGATTTACTTGGAGGTTGGTATGAGATAGAAAGTGCATTAGGTACATTCGTAGACCTTGATAATTCTGGATCAGACTGGGGAACTAATATTCATATGTGGGAAAGAAATGGTCAAAATAACCAAAAATTCAAGTTTACTAAAAGCGGGGATGGTTATCTAATAACAACAATGTATGGACTTGCTTTTGATGTAGAAAATGGAAGTATGGAAAATTTTGCAAATGTACGTCAATGGGAAGATAATGGTGCAACTTGTCAAAGATGGAAAGCAGAAATTTTAGATGATGGTTACATAAGATTTATGAATTGTAATTCAGGAAAATACTTAGATGTAGCTAATGGTTCTGCAGAACCTGGAGCAAATGTTCAACAATATGAAGGAAATAATTCAAAAGCTCAATTATGGAAATTAACAACAACATCATTTAATGCGGGATGGTTTAGTGAAAACGGAGCAATGTATTGTTATGATCCACAAACAGGTGAGCTTGTAAAAAATTGTACAAGAGTAGATCCAATGATGACAGATCCATCACAATATGGTTCTATATATGATTTTGATAGTGAAGGTCGTGCAACATGGCATTTACCAACAGAAGCAGATATTACAACTGGAATAGGGCCATCAGCACCGATTCCAACATTAACAGGAGACCGTAGGCAACGTGTAATTCAATTAGCACTTTCTCGTTTAGGATGCCCATATCAAAGTGGAAGAGCACCAACTGGATTTGTATGTGATGGACTAACAGCTTGGTCATATACAACGGCACTTGGAGATTGGTTCTATACAGGAGCAGGTTCTAGAGAAGATTTACAAGATGCAAGTTGGCAATGGGAGAAAATTGAGACACGTAATGGAATAAAATATGATCAAAGTCAACTTAAAGCTGGTGATTTAGTATTCTTTGGAAATCCTCAACTAACATACGGACCAGGAATGATAGATTATAATGGAGAGGCATATCACGCAGGAATTTATTATAAGGATGATATAATGATTAACTCAAGAGGAGAAGGTGGAGTAGGATTTTATAGTGTATCAGGATATTATATGGGATGGCTTGGTGGAGGTTCACCTTATGAAGCAGAGACAAGCAAATGTGAAATACCTCATTAATTAATGTAGAATAACATAAAATAGACAAGGGATTAAAACATTCCTTGTCTATTGCATTTTAAAGAAACAACACTTTACATAAATTGACAAAAAATCTAAAAAATAGTATAATTAAATATAGGGATATTAGTAAAAAGGAGGATGACAGTTATGATTAAAAATAGAAAAATATTGTTAAAAATACTAATAATTATATTGTTGGGTATAGTAATAAACTGTAACAAATCCTTTGCTAAAATACTAGAAATAGATTGGAATAAAATAGAATTTTATATTCCTGAAGTAGAAGAACAATTACAAGAGATTAAAGATGGCGTATATACTGTAGCCTGTGCTAAAGATAATAATTACGTATTGGATATTGCTTGGAACTCTTTAGATTGGGGAGGAAATCTCCAAATATGTAAAAGAAATGGTGGTTCAAATCAAAAGTTCTATATTTCATATGAAGGAGAAGGATATTATAAAATAGCTAATGTAAGTTCAGCATTAATTATAGATGTGGAAGAAAGTAAAAAAGAAAATGGAACTAATATAAGGCAGTGGGAAGATAATGGAGCAGATGCACAAAGATTTAAAATAATAAAAAATGATGATGGAACATATAATTTTATTGCTAAATGCTCAGATAAAGCTTTAGATGTTAATGGAGGTATTTTTGAAGAAGGTACGAATATACAACAATGGGAATATATAAATAGTGATGCACAAAAATTCAACTTAGAAGAAACAGAATTTTTACCAGAAGGAATTGTTTCAATTAAGAAAGCAACAAATTATGATATATCTTTAGATATAGATAATACAACACCTGAAGAAGGTGAGCAATTACAAATATGGCAAGAAAATGGAAGTTTGGCTCAGCGTTTTGGAATACATAGAGTAGGAGAAAATGAAGTTCGTATTCGTACAGTTGCATCAGGAGGATGGCTAACTGCAAAAGGTTCAAAAGTTGTCCAATCAGGAAATAGTAAAACACCAGTTAGTAATGCAAATACATGGGAAGTTAGTTGGAATAGTGGAATTATTTTGAAGAACAAAGAAAATGATTTATACCTTGATATAAAAGGTGATTCTGAAAAGAACGGAACAAAAGTACAAGTAAGTGAAAAAACAGAAAATCAAACATCACAAAGATTTTTAGTAAATAAAGAACATTTTATAGAAGATGGTTGGTATGAAATTACATCAGCACTTGGAACAACACTAGATTTAGACCATGCAGGTTCAGATTGGGGAGCAAATATATTAACTTGGGAGAAAAATGATCAAAACAACCAGAAATTTAATATAAAATATACAGATGAAGGATACTTAATATATAGTATGTATGGACTTCCAATAGAAGTAAAAGACGGAAAAGAACATAATGGAGCAAATGTTCAACAATGGGAGGAAAATGGAGATCTTTGTCAAAAATGGTGGCCAAAACTTTTAGATGGAGGTTATATAGGATTTAAAAATGCTAAAACGGGAAAATATTTAGATGTTGCAGATGCATCAGCAGAACTAGGAGCAAATGTTCAACAATGGGAGGAAAATGGTTCAAAAGCACAAATGTGGAAATTAACACCTACAGAATTCACAAGTGGATGGTTTAGCCAAAATGGAGTAATGTATTGTGCAGATCCTGTAACAGGTGAGCTTGTAAAAAATTGTACAAGAGTAGATCCAATGATGACAGATCCATCACAATATGGTTCTATATATGATTTTGATAGTGAAGGTCGTGCAACATGGCACTTACCTACAGTAGCGGACTTACCAGGAGGAACAGGACCATCAGCACCAATACCACAACTTGTAGGAGATCAACGTCAACGTACTTTACAACTTGCATTATCTAGAATAGGATGTCCATATAAATTATTAGAAGCACCAACAGGATTTGTATGTGATGGTTTAACAGCATGGTGTATAACCAATGCTACTGGAATTAAATTTAAGGATACAAATAGATTAGATGACCAAGATATGAGCTGGCAACATAAGTATATTAGAGAACATAATGGACTAAAAACAGATATTTCACAATTAAAAGCAGGAGATATTATATTTTGGGGAGATTCAGGACGTATTGAAAATCATGCTACATATGGAGCAAGACATATTTCAATATACTACCATGATGGAATAATGATACATGCAGCAGATGAAGCACATGGTGTGTGTGAGGGAAGAGTTCAAGATGAAATAAATGCATTTGGAGACTTAATAGATTTTGGTTCTCCTTATATTGATACAAGTAAATGCGAGATACCTAATTAATATAAAATAACATAAAGTAGACAAGAAATACAAATATTCCTTGTCTACTTAGGTTATAGGGATATAAACTTTACATAAATTGACAAAAATAGCAAAAAAGGTGTATAATAAAAAGTAGGGATATTAGTAGAAAAGGAGGAAAAGTATTATGATAAAAACTAGAAAAATCGGAATAAAAATATTAACAATACTATTATTATTTATAGTAATAAATTGTAATACATCCTTTGCTAAAATACTAGAAATAGACTGGAGTAAATTAGAATTTTATATACCAGAAGAATTAGAACAAAAAATAGAAGACGGAGCATATGTAATATCTTGTAGTGCAAATACTAATTTTGTATTAGATGTCGCAGGGCCATCAACAGATAATGGAGCTAAAGTACATGTTTGGACAAGGACAGAAGCACCTAATCAAAAATTTTATATAACATATGAGGGAGAAGATTATTATAAAATAGCAAGTATAAATTCAGCAAAGATGTTAGATGTAGCAAATGCATCTACAGAATCAGGAATACAAATACAACAATATGAAAATAATGATACAGAAGCACAAAGATTTAAAATAGTTAAAAATGAAGATGGAACATATAGTTTTATAGCAAAATGTTCAGGAATGGCTTTAGATGTATATGGAGGAATATTTGAAGATGGAGGAAAAGTACAACAATATAAAATAAACGGAACAGATGCTCAAAAATTTAATTTAGAGAAAACAGAATTAATAAATGATAATGTAAATGGTGGAGTAATATCAATAAAGACAGCAAAAAATCCAAGTATGCAAATGGATATGATAAACTGTTCAGAAGAAGAAGGAAATAAAGTACATTTATGGCAAGATGCGGCAACGTTAGCACAAAGATTTGAAATGCATAGAGTAGGAAAAAATGAAATAAGAATAAGAACAGCAGCATCAGGAGGATGGCTAAGAGGAAGTAGTAATAAAGAAGGAGCAGATGTAGTACAAATAGGAAACAGTAAAACAGAAGCAAGTAATAGTGATACATGGAAAGTAGAATGGGACGAAGGAATAATATTAGTAAATAAAGAAACAGGGTTAGCATTAACGGTAAATGGAGATATAAACACAAATGGAACAGAAATAAAGCTAGAAAATAAAGTTAATGATGATACACAAAGGTTATTAATAAATACAGAATATTTAATACCAACAGGATATTATACAATACAATCAAAATATGGAACAATGTTAGACTTTCCAAATAATAATCAAGGAACGCATCTTCAAACATGGACAGCAACAGGAACATCAAGACAAATATTCGAGATAAGCTATACAAGTGAAGGATATAAAATAAAATCACCAGTAACAGGATATGTTTTAGATGTATATGATGGTTCAATGCTTAATGCAGCAACAGTACAAATGGAGATAGATGCGGGAACACGTTCACAGAGATGGATACCAGAATTACTAGATGGAGGATATATAGTTCTTAAGAATTTAAATTCAGGAATGGCATTAAATGTACATTTTGCAAATAAAGAACCAGGAGCAGTAGTAAATCAAGGAAGACAAGATAATGGAGACCCTCAACAATGGAGATTAATACCAACAAATTTAGATGAATTTTCATCAGCTTGGGGGGATGACTATTCAGGAGATAAGGCATACCTTGCAACAGTTATAGATAGGGCAAATAGAGTAGGAAGCGATACAGATTGGTTCATAGCGATAGATGTAAGAAATTTTAGATTAACATTAGTACATAGGGTAAATGGAAAATGGATGATAGATGCATGTTTTAATGCAACAATGGGATATCTAGGAAGTAACGGAATGAGTCATACAGGACTTTCAGATGAAAATGGAAAAGCAGAGACGAATTGGACTGTAACACGTAAAATTCCTAATAGAAGTGGAGACTTATGGTTTGTAAGTTATATAGATTATACAAGACCTGATGGAAGTGACTATTCTCAAGGTATTCACAATCATTATGAATTAGCAGGACAATCATATAGCTCACATGGATGTCCAAGATTAACAGATGAACATGCAAAATATCAGTATGATACTGTAGCAATTGGTTCAAGAGTACATATTTGGCAGTAAATATTAAAAGATAAAAGGGCATAAATATAGCTTTATGTCCTTTTTTTGTTTTTATAAATAATAAAATAATTAGAAAAATGTTAAACTTTTAAAAATAACAATATTTTACTTGAAAAATTTGCTAATTCAATATATAATACATGTGTGGTAAAAAATAAATATCCGTAGGATGAAAAGAATTTTGGAGGAATAAAAATGGCAACAAAAGAAAAAAATGTATGGATTTTATTAGTATTTATATTATCAGGAATAGTAGTAGGTGGATTATTAGGAGAACTGGCATCAAAAATTGACTGGCTTTGGTGGCTATCATATGGTGAAAGTTTCGGCTTAAATGAACCTATAACACTTGATTTAAGCGTAATTCAAATTACATTTGGATTAATGTTTAAAATTAATATATCAAGTATAATAGGAATGATACTTGCAATATTTATTTATAAAAAAATATAGGGATATAGGGGCAAAATATAAGAGATTCTAAAAGAAAGGATTTGATATATTTTGTCTATGAAGATGAAAGAATTACCAGAATTGGAAAGACCATATGAAAAATTAGAAATATATGGAGAAAAAGCATTATCAGATGCAGAATTACTTGCAATAATAATAAAGACAGGAACGAAAGAAGAGACAGCAGTGCAGTTAGCACAAAGACTACTTAGATTAAATAATACAACAGCTGAAAATTTAAATTATTTAAACACATTAACTATACCAGAGCTAATGCAACTAAAAGGAATAGGGAAAGTAAAAGCAATACAATTAAAAGCTATAGGAGAGATTGCTGTTAGAATGTTTAAAACATCAAATTATAAAAAAATGATTATAAAATATCCTAGAGATTTAGCTAAAATATTAATGAGTGGATTGAGTTTAAAAAAAGAAGAGGTTGTGATAGTTGCTGTTTTAAACAATAAAAATGAACTATTAAAATTAGAAGATGTAGCAAATGGTACAATTAATTTTGTAAATATTCCTATGAAAGATATTTTATATGAACCAATTAGAATGAAGGCACCAAAATTTATATTGGTACATAATCATCCAAGTGGTGAGCCTAAACCAAGTAAAGAAGATATAGTATATACACAGTGCTTATATAAAACAGCAGAATTAATGGGGCTAGAAATGATTGATCATATAATAATTGGAAATATGAAATATACAAGTATCTTTACAGAAATTACATCAAAAACAAATGAAGAAGACGTAGATAGTAAAACTTAGGAAAGGAAGGAAATTGATTTTATGAAATTATTTACATTTGGATCAAAAGATATTGGAATTGATTTAGGAACAGCTAATCTTTTAGTGACATTAAAAGGAAAAGGGATTGTACTAAAGGAACCATCAGTAGTTGCAATAAATAAAAGAACAGGTAATATAGTAGCGACAGGAACAGAAGCAAAGGAAATGCTTCGGTAGAACTCCAGAACAAATTAGTGCAGTAAGACCTATGAAAGATGGAGTTATAGCAGATTTTACAGCAACACAATTGATGTTAAAAAATATTATTGTAAAAGTTGGAAAAAGATATAATATTGGAAAGCCAAGAGTAGTAGTAGGTGTGCCATCAGGTATAACAGAAGTAGAAGAAAGAGCAGTAGAAGAAGCAGTCTTGCAAGCAGGAGCAAAAGAGGTTTATTTAATTGAAGAGCCAATGGCTGCAGCAATAGGGGCATCTTTAGACGTTGGAGAACCAAGTGGTAATATAATAGTAGATATTGGTGGAGGTACAACAGAAGTTGCTGTTATTTCCTTAGGAGGGATAGTAGTAAGTCATTCCTTAAGAATAGCAGGAGATGAGATTGACGAGGATATAGTAAACTATATAAAACGTGAATTGAATTTGGCAATTGGGGATACAACAGCAGAACAAGTGAAAATACAATTAGGATGTGCAATGCCACTTATGACAGAAGAATCTATGGAGATTAGAGGTAGAGATTTAAGTACAGGTTTACCAAAGAATGTAGTAGTTACATCTACACAAATAGAAGATGCAATGAGAGAATCAATATCAAAAATAGTAGAAATAGTAAAAATGACATTAGAGAAAACTCCACCAGAACTTGCTGCAGATATTATGGAAAAAGGTATAGTCTTGGCAGGAGGAGGAGCACTAATAAAGAATTTGGATAAGTTAATAAGTAAAGAAACAGGAATGCCAGTTTATGTGGCAGAGGAACCATTGGATTGTGTCGTAAGAGGTGCAGGAAAAACATTAGAAGATATAGAACGATTAGGTAGAGTTCTTGTAAATGCAAGAAACAATAGAAGATAAAAACAAGGAGTAAAAAATGTATAGGAAGAAAAAAAGTGGAATTATAGGAATTATCATTACTATTATAATTTTAGTTTTAGTTGTAATATTTTCAAATGGAGAAACAAATACAAGTTTTTTTGAAAATGCTGCAACTAATTTAGTTATGCCTATACAAAATGGTTTAACTTATTTAAAAAACAAGTTAAGTGGAAATGGAACATTTTTTACAGATATCAACAATTTAAAAGAAGAAAATGAAAAATTAAAACAAAGAAATAGCGAATTAGAACAATCTTTAAGAGAACTTGAAAATATAAAAACACAAAATGAGACATTACAAGAATATTTAAATTTAAGTGAAAAATATGGAGAATATAATACAATTCCTAGTTATGTTATAAATAAAGATATAAGTAATTATTCTAAGACAATAGTTATAAATGTAGGAAGTGATGATGGAGTTAAGGAGAATATGACTGTTATTGGAGATCAGGGATTAGTTGGACATGTAATTTCTGTAACTAATGGTACAGCAAAAGTACAAACAATTATAGATACAGCAAGTTCAGTTAGTTGTACAATGAGTACAACAGATGAAAGTATAGTTTGTAAAGGAACGTTAGATGAAGATTCTACTTTAAGAGGAATGTATATACCAACAGATGCAAATGTTGTACAAGGAGATAGTGTTGAAACTTCAGGATTAGGAGGAATTTATCCAAAAGGTATTCATGTAGGAATTGTAAGAAGTGTAGAAAATGCACAAAATATAACAGATAGATATGCGACAATAGACACAGCAGTTGATTTTGATAAGTTGGATACTGTACTTGTAATTATTAATCAATAAAGAGGTGAATTAATTGAAAAAACTAGTCATAAATATAGTTCTAGTAGTAGTTCGGATTAATTATATATTATCTTCAATCAAACTTCTTTACATGGTTTAATATAGCAGGTGTTATGCCAAATATATTTGTAATATATGTTTTATTTGTTGGATTATTTGCAAGTAGAACATTAGGGACAATTTATGGTGTAGCTGTGGGATTGACATTAGATTTATTATTAGGTCAACAGATTGGTATTAATGCAGTAACATTAGGTTTAGTAGGTTTTTTAGCAGGAGTATTTGATAAAAACTTTTCAAAAGATAGTAGAATGACCATAATGATTATGGTTTTTGGTTCTACATTTTTAATAGAAGTTTTAAATTATTTATTAAACTATATTTTTTTAGGAATAAATGTAGAAATTGTAAACTTTTTAATAATACTTAGTATAGAGATTATATATAATTTGATTTTAACTATTATATTATATCCATTAATACAAAAAGCAGGATATTATATAGAAAATGAATATAAGGGAAATAAAATTTTAACAAGATATTTTTAATTTAAAAGAAATATAAAATGGAAGAAGGTGATAGTTTGATAAGAAGAAATAGAACTCCTAAAAAAGCTAATGTAAATCTTAGGTTTAATATATTAACAGTTATTGTTTATGTTATAGGAATAATATTGATTGTCAAGCTATTTAGCCTTCAAATTGTACATGGTGCAGAATATAGGGAACAATCAAACACAAGGCTAACTAGGGAAAGCACATTAGAAGCAGCAAGAGGAGATATTTTAGATAGAACAGGAGCTACTTTAGTTACATCTGATATGCAATTCTCTTTAGAAATGTATAAAACTAAAATAGATGATAACCAGCTTAATATCTCTATTTTAAATATGATAGAAGTTCTTGAAAAATATGGAGTTTCTTATCCAGATTCTTTCCCTATTAGTGTTAATCCATATGCATTCACAATATCAGATGAGGAATTAGCAGAATGGAAAGATGATAATAACTTAGATGAAAATATAAGTGCAGAAGGTGCTTTTGATGAATTTATGGAAAAGTATGAGATTACAAATACAAATAATGTTGATGAGATAAGAAAAATAGTAGCTATTAGGTATCAAATATCTATAGAAGGTTATAGTAGTACAAAATCTATAACAATAGCAGATAATATACCAAGAGAAGCAGTAGCAGAATTTAGTGAAAGCTCAGATAAGTTTGCAGGAATAAATATCTCGGTAAAACCAGTAAGAGAATATACATCAGGGACATTAGCATCACATATTCTAGGTTATGCTTCACAAATAAGTAGTGAAGAATATGCAACAAGAAAAGAGACATATAGTCAAAACGATATTATAGGAAAAACAGGTATAGAATATGTATTTGAAGAATATCTAAAAGGAAAAAATGGAACGAAGCAAATTGATATGGCTGTTGATGGAACAACAACTGCAGAATATGTTTCAGAAAAAGCAGTAGAGGGAGCAGACGTAGTACTTACAATAGATGCTAATCTTCAAAGAGTTACGGAAGAAGCATTAGCTGCAAATATTCAAAAAATATCTAGTGGAGGATTTGGACAAAGGTTTGATACAAATGCAGGTGCTTGTGTTGTAATGAATGTAAATTCTGGTGAAATTTTAGCTATGGCAAGTTATCCAACATATAATCCAGCAGATTTTGTAGGAGGAATAAGTACAGAAAATTGGAATAACTATAATAATAACTCAGCACATCCATTAGTAAATAAAGCTGTTCAAAATTCATATTCACCGGGTTCTACTTTTAAAATGGTAACAGCTATAGCAGGATTAGAATCAGGTGCAATAGACTTAAGAACAAGAATAAACGATACAGGAAGATATACAAAATATAGAGATTTCCAACCTGTTTGTTGGTATTATACTGATTATCATAGAGGACATGGCTGGCTTGATGTTTCAGGAGCTATTGAAAAATCTTGTAATTATTTCTTTTATGAGACAGCAGATAGAATGGGAATAGATACTTTAGCAAGAACAGCTAAATATTTTGGATTAGGGAATAAAACAGGAGTAGAATTACCAAGTGAAGCATCTGGCTCAGTAGCAAGTCCAGAAACGAAGGAAAGATTGCATCCAAATGATCCATCATGGTATGCTGCAGATACTCTGCAAGCAGCAATAGGACAGAATGATAATTCTTTTAGCCCTGTTCAAATGGCGAGATATATAAGCATATTAGCAAATGGAGGAAATAGAATAGATCCTACAATAGTGAGAACTGTAAGGAAATCAGACGGTGTAGAAGTTTCAAAAGAAGAAATAGAAAGTTTTGTAAATCAAAAATTAGGAATAGAAGCAGAACAAGTAGAAGATATTAACATAAATCAAGATTATTTAGATGCGGTCCTTGCTGGTATGGAATCAGTTACACAGGATAGTTCAGGTACAGCATATGTTAGGTTTAAAGATTTTGGAATTAGTGTAGGAGGAAAAACTGGATCAGCAGAAGCAGCAGGAGATAAAGTAAATGCATGGTTTGTCGGATTTGCACCTTTTGAAAATCCAGAGATAGCAATTGTTGTTATTGTGGAAAATGGTGGACATGGAAACTATACAGCAGAAGTGGTAAGAGATATAATGGAAGAATATTTTGGAATGAATGTAGAAACTATTGAAGAAGACATGACAGCAGAACCTTATGTGCAAATTATGAATTAACAATGTTCTAAATAGAACAAAATGTTTAATTTGCGATACATTTTAATATTTTAAACAGGAAATTACTTTAACTTTTTCCATGAATAAATTATAAAAAAGCATTATTAATTTTGTATAATAAAATTAATAATGTTTTTTTATTCATCTTCTAAATTTTTAAAAATAGGGTCATCAAAAAAATCTTTTAAGTTCATATTTAATCCTAAACATATTCTTAATATAGTTAATATTTTAGGATTTTTACTTGAACCGTCTATTAGACTATTTACAGTTGATTGTGATATTCCAGAAAGCATTGCTAAACCATTAATAGTCGTGTTGTTTTCCTTACATAAGTTTAAGACTCTATATTTTATTGCTTGTTGTAAATTCATTTTATACCTCCTGTTGTTAATATAGCAAAATTAACGATACTAGGTTACCGATACATTGGTAGCGATTAAAAAAATAAAATATGATTATTGACAAAGGAAAAATTATAATATAAAATAACGATGTATCGTTAACAAAAACAAAGGAAGAAGGAAGGTTGTTATGTTAGAATTTGAAAATAGAAATAAAGGAATTACACTTATAGCTTTGGTAGTAACAATTGTAGTTTTGCTTATACTAGCAGGAACATCAATAGCAACGCTAACAGGAGATAGTGGGATATTAACACAAAGTAAAAAAACAAAAATATCAACAGAACTAAGTGGTTATAAAGAACAAGTTGAGCTATACAAACAAGGAAAATATATAGAAAATAATAATTTTTTATCAGAGAGTTTAACAGCAGGAAAAGAAAATTTATTTTATAATACACAACCAAGTGGAGAAAAAGGAAATATAAAAACAATAATTGAAAATATAAGTGATGAATATTTAGAAAAGATGGAAATAATAAAAGGAGAATTATTAATAAATACACAAGATAAAGATGAAGTAAAGATAGCACAAAGTTTAGGAATAGAAGTAAATCCATATGATATAGAAGATGGAGTATTACTTTCATCAAACGGAAATTTACTACTTATGGATGAAAATGGAACAGTAACAGTACCAGATAGTGTAACAGAAATAGGGGAAGGAGCATTTGCGAACTTAAATGGGTTAAAAAGAATAATAATACCAGGAACAGTAAAAAAAATAGGAGTAAATGCATTTGCATATAATACAACATTAGAAACAGTAGTAATGCAAGAAGGAATAGAAGAGATAGGAGAAAAAGCTTTTGCAGGGTGCGATAATTTAAAAAACATAACTTTCTCACAAAGTTTAAAGAAAATTGGAAGTATGGCATTTTATAGTTGTGATAATCTACAAGAAATAGAAATTCCAAGAAAAGTAGAAGTATTGAGTTATAATGTTTTTGATGATTGTAGAAAAATAAGTAAAGTAACACTAAACGAAGGATTAAAAACTATATCTTCAGAAGCATTTGCAGATACAATATTCCGAGAAATAAGTATTCCTTCTACTGTTACAAGTATTGAACAAAATGCCTTTGCAGGAAATAACAAATTGGAAAATATTAATCTAAACGGAAATATAAATTTTGTATATGAAGAAGGTATGTTATTAAATAAGGATAAGACAAATATATTGTTTTTATCATATGCGTATTTTAAAAATGTAGATACATTGGAAATACCAGAGAGGATGAAAAGTTTTAATGTAGATATTCGCAGTTTTACTAATATAAATAAAATTATAATACCTTCTTCATTAACAGGAATTGGAGTAGGAAATCTTCCTAAAACGATAAAAGATCTACAAGTGAAAGAAGGGAACAGTAAATATCAATATTTAGACGACTCAAAAATTTTATATGATAGAAGCACAAAAGCAATAATTATCTGTTGTTCTAAAGAAGAGGTAATTAATTTATATGATATTGAAAATATAGAGATTATAGGAGAAAACTCTTTTAAATTTTCAGAAAAGGCTAAAGAAATTATGTTACCAAAATCAACAAAAAGTATACAAAATTTTGCATTTTTTAATAATTCTAATCTTCAGAAATTAACTATAGGAGAAAATGTAAATGACATAAAACCACTTTTTAAGTATCAGAATTATTCTGGAGAGGTAAAAATTAGTTCTCAAAATCAAAATTTTATTATAGAAGATAATGTATTATATAGCAAAGAAAAAACTAAATTGGTATGTGTATTAAAAAAAATTGATGGAAATTTTAAAGTAATAGATTCAGTAAAAGAAATAGGAAGTCAAGCATTTCATTATCAAACGGGATTAACTAGTATAGAATTACCAGAAAAATTGACTAGCATTGAGGATTCTTTTGAAGCTGTAGGAATTACAGAAATAGTAATTCCAAGAAGTGTAAATAATATTGATGCAGGTTGTTTTAAAAGATGTGCTAATTTAGATAAAGTAACAATTTATAACGGAAAATTATTAGAAACAGCACCATGGGGAGCACCAAAAGGAGATAAAGTAGTAGACTTAAAACAATAAACCAAATTAAAGAGAAATAGTTTTTCTAACTATTTCTCAAACTGTTGACAAAGTTACAGAAATTTTTTTGTGTAAGTAAACTATATCAAAATATTAAGTTTTTTTATATAAAATTTACAATTCTGTGGATAATCTTTCGCTATTTTCTTCAAAAATGCTGAAACTTAAAATTTTTTTCATATTGACAATAGAAAAAATCTATATTATATTTTATGTATAATAAATGATTGGAAGGATGTAAAAATGAAAAATAATTATGTAAGCATTAACTTAAGAAGAGATGAAATACTAATAAAATTAGATGAAAATGCAGAGCAAGGACAAATAATTTATACTTTAAAAAAGAAATTACCAGAATTAAAGAAATTGTATAAAGACGAAAAGACTCCAATAAGAGTAACTGGTAAAATATTAAAAAACAAAGAAATTGATGAAATACAAGCAATAATAAAAGAAAAAATAGATGTTGAAATAGATTTTGATATGCCAAAAAGTTTAGGGCTTTCTAGTATAAAGAGAACTTTTGACAAAGAAATAGCAATATCAGAAACAAAATTTCATAGAGGTTCATTAAGATCTGGACAAAGAATGGAGGTAGAGGGAAGTCTAGTAATTTTAGGAGATGTAAATTCTGGAGCAGAGGTAATTGCTTCGGATAATATAGTTGTATTAGGAGCTTTAAGAGGGTTAGCACATGCAGGAGCAAAAGGGAACAAGCAAGCAATTATTTCAGCAGGTCTTTTTGATGCAGTACAAGTTAGAATTGCAAATATTGTAAAAGAAATTAATCGTGATGAAGAGCCTCTACATAAACAAGCATATATTAGTGTCGTTGATGATAAAATATTAATAGAATAATTTAATTTAGTAATAATAATAGTAAAATGCTAAATAATATTTCATCATGAACTTCTTCTTTATATAGAAAGAACAATAATCCAATTATAATAAGATCATCTAAATATAATTTAATACCTAAGATTTCTATAACAGGAGTATATAGATTAAAGTCAAATAATGCAGAAGGATTAAGTTTAGCAAAGGAATTATATTTAGCTGATCTTTTTTGGTTTTCTGTAATTTTATAATCTTTGTTTTTACTTTCTTGTTTTATATCTTGTTGTACCTTTTTTTCGTTTATATTTTGATTAACTAAATTAGTATTAGAAACACTTTGTGTGTTTGCTTTATTATAATATTTAGGATAAAAATGTCTGTAATAATTATTATAATAAAACGGAGAATAAGGAAAAAACATTTTAAGACTCCTTATTATCATTTTTTAAGATTTCAGCAATCTTTGCAAAATTAATTAAATTTGAATATTGGTCTAATTTTTCTTTTTTGTTATCTCTTAAATATGGTTTTAATGAAGCAAGTAAATTACTTCGAGGATCATTTTTATTATTTATTTTTTCCATAATATTTTTCATTTTAATAATAGTATTCATATCAATGTTACTAAAATCAAAGGAATTTTCTTTAGAAGTAGAGTTATTATTATTTTCATTTTGATTGTTCATCATTGAAGAAAAATTTTCAATTACATCAGGAGGAATTTTAGATATCAAGTCTGAAACATTTCCATTTTTTATCATATTATTCAATTTATTTAAAGAATCTTTATCAATATTAAACTTATCATCCAAATAAATCACCTCTAATTAAATATATGCAAATAAATCTTATCTATGAGATATAATATTAGGCCAAATAAAGAAATGTTACAAATTGTAATAAAAAATAAATATAAATGAAATATAATTTAAAAAAATTTAAGAATACTCAAAAAAATGGCTTCCGTAACCAAGAATTTATCATATAGAGCAAATTTACATAAAAAGTTATAAAAAGTTACTAAAAACCTTGAAAAATCTACCAAAAAAGGTTATAATAGTAAATAGAGGTACTATAAACTAAGGAGGTTTATTATGAAGGGTAAAATAATTAAGATAGTAACAGTTATGTTATTGTTGATTACTCTAACAATGATTAATTTTATTTATGTTGGAGTGGGCTTTATTAGTTTAGCTGCAGAAACAATTTCTACTAACCATAGAAATATAGAATATACAGCAGAACTAAAGGGCGAAAATCTTTTAGCAGTAAGTGTTACAGTAAAAAATGAAGGATATTTTAATGGAGAAATTACTCTAGAAAGTGGAAATTTTAATTTGAAAAGTTCTAGTAGTGAATTTGTAAATAAAGTAGAAGGAAATAAAATATCATTAAATCAAATAAATGCTGGAAGTACAGCTAATTTTGATGTAGAAATAGAACCTGTAAAAGACGATAATTTGGATGCAGGATTATTAAATATGACATCAACTCTAAGATTAACAGGTATTTATAAAGATAGTACAGAAAAGGATATAAATATAAATGCAACAAGAGAAGTTAAGTTAGAATATTCTGAAAATAATAATGAAGATAATATAGAAAATACTATGGAATTAATTACAAATAAAATTGTAAAAGTAGATGGAAAAGAAAAAAGGGTTTTACAAATTTCTATAAATATGGGGTTAAAAGAAAATAATTACCCAATTAAAGAGATAAACACAAAAGTTACTTTACCAGAAAATGAACAAATTCCAGAAATTGTTACAAAAACTAATTTTAATACTATGACACATTTTGAATATGAAATTGATGAACAAAATATCAATTTACAATTTACAAATGAACCAAATGAAAATAATAAAATATTGTGGAGAAAATCAGGATATGAAAATGTAATATTAACTTTGCTTTATGATAAAGATGTTAATTTAGAAGAAATGAGATTACCAGTAGAAGAGACAGTAAAATTGTATAATGACAAAGAAATTAAAGTTTCAAATGCAATAGAAATAGGAGAAGAAGAAAAAGATGCTTTAGTACAAATTAGTAGTAAATCATTAGAAGAAATTATATATAAAGGAAAAATAAATGCATCTTTGGATAGAAATTTTGAAACTAAAACACAAATAATGGTAAACTTAGCAAATAGTGAAGATAATATTTTAATAAAAGAAGATGCAAGTTTCTATTCTTTAAATGATGGACAAAATATTGGAGCTGACGTTGTTTTTAATAAAACAAGTATTTCAAAAGATAGTTTTGATAAGATATTAGGGCAAACTGGAACAATAATAATAACAAATGGAGAAGGAAGAATACTTGGAACAATAACTTCAGCAACCAAAGCAGATGAAAATGGAAATTTAGTAATTGATTATTCAGGAATGGAGCCATCAAACATATTTATAAAAACAACAAAACCAATTGCTGAAGGCGATTTAGTATTTGTTCACACAAAAACAATAAGACAAGGACAAGAAGAATTAGTTAAAAATGCAATTGAATTAGCGTCAAATGTAACTGTAGATTATTCTACAGGAGTAATTGCTAATTCAGAATCAAAGATAAGATTAGAAGAATCAAGAACAGAAGCAGTTTTACAAATAGATAAAGACACATTATCTACTGTTTTATCAAATAATGTTGAGATAAGAACAACTTTAAAAGGTAATAATGAACAATATAATTTATATGAAAATCCAAGGATTACTTTTGAATTACCAGAACCAGTAGAAAATATTACGATAAATAGTATAGATTTAGTCTATGAAACAGAATTAACAATTACTAATTATTGGACTGATGGAAGAACTATAACAATAGAATTAACTGGAAAGCAAACAAATTATAAAGAGTTAGGAATAGACGGAGCTATAATAATAATAAATGCATCAGTAAATGTAAATAGAAAATCTGCAACTCAAGACGGAAAAGTTATAATGAATCTTGAAAATGGGGAAGAAGCTGTAAATGCTGAAAGCAACATAAAAGTAGTAGCACCAACAGATATGACAGTAATTCATTCTATTTCTAATCTAGGAGTAGAAACAATAGGCCAAGAACAAACAAAAGTAGTAAGTCTTGATAGAGGAACAGATGCAAAAGATTTACAAACACAAATAGAAGTAATAAATAATAATGAAAATCCTATGGAAAATGTAAGAGTTTTAGGAACTTTCCCAACAAGAAGTGATGAAAATAACATAGATATAACTATAACTCAAGGACTTAATGTTCAAGGAGTAGAAGGTGTAAAAATATATTATACAGAAAATGAAGATGCAACAGAAGATTTACAAAATATAGAGAATAGATGGCAAGAAAACATAGTAGATGGTGCAAAAGTTAGAAAATACCTAATAGAAATACCTACAATGGAAAGCGGAACAAGTATAGTAGCAAATTACATAGCAAACGTACCAGCTTTCTTGGAATATAATCAAGAAGCAAAACAAGACTACAAGGTAAATTATCAAAATTCTTTAACAAAAGCTACAAACCAAATGGAAGCTACAGATATTGAAATGGAAACAGGAGTTGGACCAATTCTAGAAACAAGATTAATAGCAAGTGTAGCAGGAACAGATGAACAAAATGGAAAAGTAGTAAAGAATGGAGAAGTTATTAAATATAAGATAGAAGTATCTAATGTTGGTAGTGTTGATATTAGTAACGTACAAGTTAAAGGAACTGTACCAGAAGGAACAACATTAATTACTCCAAAAGAAAATTTTGAATATACGGGAGCTTCATATTATGATGAGTTAGAAGCTAGAACTTATGAAGATACAATTGATGCATTAGCTGTTGGAGAAGTTGTAACAAAAGAATATGAAGTAAGAGTAAATAATGATACACAAGCAGGTACAAATTTAGTAAATAAATCAAGCATAATGTATGGTGATGTAACTAAAGAATCAGAAGAATCAAATTTAGTTACAGAAAAAGGAAATATACGTCTTACAGTTAAGAGAATAACAGATAGAGATACTGATTTATATGAAACTGGAAATATACAATATTTTGCAATAATAGAGAATATCTCAAATGAAATTCAAAATGATATAACAGTAAGAACTAATATGCCAGAATCATTAGAAGTATCAAGATTGAATTTAATTACAGGAATGTCATCAGAAGATGTTTCTGACGATGATTTGTTAGAAATGGTATCAGGTAGTGGTGAAGATTTAGAAATAAATGAGCCAGTAGAAGTAACAGAAGATGAATTAATTGTAGATAATGCCGACATTCCTCAAATGGAAGCAATTGATTATAAAGAACAATTGAATATTGGTTCATTGGAGCCTGGACAAAACAAAGTATTAAGCTATGATTTAAAAATTAAAGAAGTGGATGAAAAACAAACAATAGATTTTTCTGTAGTTGCAGATATTGATAATGATGAATATCGTTCAAATAAAGTAACAGATAATGTAAGAAAAGTAGATATAAGCATATCAATGATAGCAAATCCAGAGGGAGATTACGTAAAAGCAGGAGACACAATAAAATATTCTATTAATGTTAAAAATAATGGAACACAAGATATTAATGATTTAATTATTAAAGATGAAATACCTTCTAGCTTAACAGTAACAAAAGTTTTATTAAATGGAGAAGAACTTACAGATTTAAAAGAAAAAAATAATTTAGAAATCCGTTGTAATATAGCAGCAGGAAGTGAAAGTAATATAGAAATAGAAACACTTGTAAATTATTCAGAAGGAAGAACAGAAGCAGAAGCAATAACTAATGTAGCTTATGCAGAGGTATTAGCTGAAAAAGTAGCAACTACTACAGAAATAACTCATATAATAGAAGCAAATGAAAATAGGAATCCTGGAAATGTAGAACAACCTGATGATAATACTTCTTCAGATAACAATGATATAGCAAATGGAGATGGAATTATAACAGGTGTTGCGTGGTTTGATGAAAATGCTAATGGTCAAAAAGATTCTAGTGAAGAGTTAATATCTGGAGTAGAAGTTAGTTTGTATAACACTGAAACAAATAACTTTGTAAAGAAAGAAGATGGAAGCATCCTAGAGGCTACAACAAATGAAAATGGTGTATATGTATTAGACCATGTCGGAAATGGAAAATATATAGTAATGTTTTATTACGATGATTCAGCATATGCTTTAACAAAATATAAAGCAGAAGGTGTAAGTGAATCAAATAACTCAGACGCTATTATGAAAGACATAAGTATAGAAGGACAAACAGAAAGCATAGCATCAACAGATATTTTAGAAATGAGTGGAGAAAATATATCAGATGTTAATGTTGGATTTATAAAATTACAAAACTTTGATTTAAAACTTGAAAAATTTGTTAGTAGAATAGTTATACAAGATTCAAGTGGAAGTACAGTAAGAGAATACAGTGATGAAACATTAGCAAGAGCAGAACTTGATGCAAAGAGAATAAATGGTGCAACAGTATTAATAGACTATAAAATAAGAGTAAGTAATGTAGGAGAAATTGATGGATATGTAAGAAGAATTGCAGATTACATGCCAACTGATTTAACATTTAGTTCTGAACTAAATAAAGATTGGTATCAAACAGGAAATGGATTATATACTGAAAGTATAGCAAATGATGCACTAAAACCTGGAGAATCAAGAGAGTTAACATTAACACTAACAAAATCAATGACAGAAAATAATGTAGGATTAATTAACAATACAGCAGAAATAGATGAAGCCTATAATGAATTAGGATTAGCAGATAGTAATTCAACACCTGGAAATAGAACCAATGGAGAAAACGATATGGGTTCTGCGGATGTTCTATTAGGAATTAGAACAGGTGGAGCAGTATATATTGGTGGAACTATAGCAATTATTACAGTTTTAGGAATTATAGCTTTTGTAATAATAAGAAAAAACAGAAAAAACAAAGAGGAAATATAGAAGAAAGGAGGTAATGTTCAAATGAGTAAATTAAAGAAAAGACTACTTACTATAGCAATTGTAATACTTGCAATATTAGGAATTACGACAATATCAAGTGCTTATCAAGTAGGACAAACTATATCACTTACTAGAAATCAGTATTTAAGTAGTAGCAATATATTTTGTATGGAACGTACACAATCAACAAAAGCACAAATGTATTATAGAGTTATATCAAATGTAAGGATTGAAGGAACAAAATCTACAGACCATGCAGGAAAAACGATAGATAGTCGTGATAATGCTAGATTTGCATATATATTGTCACAAGATAATGGACCAAGTAAGACTTCAGGGCCAGTTCAAAATGCTATTTGGAACTTTGCTTATACTTGGATGAATAATGTAGGACAATATCATGCCGGACTATATGCAGGATTTGCTGGAAGTTCACGCGGAACTACATCATGGCTAGACCAAGCAGCAATTGATTATGCAAATCAGGTTTCAGCTTCTAACCAGGTAACAGATAATACTAATAAAGACAATGTTCAAGTAGTAGCATATAATAAAGACGGAAAAGCTTATATGAGGATAGGACCATTTAATTGGACTTTTGGTGGAACTATAACAGAGATTAACGTATTTGACCAAGATTCTAATCCTATAGAAGAAAAACTATATAGTAGTTTTTCAGGAACAACAGAGAACTTCTTTGATGTTAGTGGTATAAAGTCAGGAACAGATTTTTATATCTCAATACCAATAGATGGTAATGTTACTAAGATATCTAAAATTACTGGTAATATGCAAATGGAAGTTAAAGGTGTAAATATATGGTTCTTAGAAGCAACAGAAGGATATTTACAAAATATGATAGTAAGAGAACCATATACTACTACTGAGAATATAGAAATAAATTTTGATTATGATATACCAACAACAGGACATTTAAAAATAGTAAAAGTTAATAAAGATAATCATGAATTTAAACTACCTGGAGTAGGGTTCTATATTATGAACGATGACTTAGGAAAATATGTAAAGCAAAATGAAGATGGAACTATTTCATATGTAGATACTAAGGAAGAAGCTACAGAATTTATTACAGATGAAAATGGTGAAATCTATATTGAAAATTTAGTAGTAGGACATTATACAGCTTATGAAACTAAAAATCCAAATTATGGCTATGAATTTTTAACTGATGGACAAACGACAGAAATAAAAAAAGGAGAAACAACTGAATTTATAATAGAAAATAAACAAATCTATGTGAAGTTATCAGGAATTGTATGGGTAGATAAAATATCAGGAAAACAATCATATAGAAATGACTTATTTAAAGACAATGACTATGATGATGCAGATATTTTATTAGATGGAATTACAGTAAGATTAAAAGATAGAACAACAGGTGAAATTATTATGGAGACAAAAACATCTGATGGTGGAGCATACTTGTTTATGGATGTCTTAATTGAAAAACTACAAGATTATTATATTGAGTTTGAATATGATGGATTAACATATACTAATGTAATTCCACATTTAGAAAATGAAGAAAATGGTTCTAAATCTGCAGAAAATGCAGAAGTAAGAGATAGATTTAATAAAAACTTTAGTACTGTAGAAGGTGGAGAGACAGAAGATACTGGTATTACTCTTGATGAAAACGGAAACAAAGTTCATGATTTAAGTTATAATTTAGATCAAAATGAACATATTGCAACATTAATAAATAATGGACAATACTTAATTACAGGAAATACTGATGAAACAGGTTATAGTATATGGGATAATTTTACATATGGTATGGAAGAGATAAAATGGATTAACCAAGGTCTATATGAAAGAGAGCAACCAGATATGGCATTAATTAAAGATTTAGAAAATGTAAGGGTTGCAGTTAATGGATATCAACATGTATACAATTATTCACAAAGATTCTTAAATCAAGGCGAATATGGAGATGGATTTAATGTTGGTGTAAAATTTGGTAACAAATATGGATCTATGTCATATACAAGAGCAATTTATAAAGCAGACTATGAATATATTAATGAAGAAGATCCAAGCAAAGAATTAAAAGTTTATGCAACATATAGAATTGCTTTAAGAAATGAATCTACAAATTTAATTACTAGAATAAATAGTATAGTGGATTATTATGATAGTAATTATACATTATTAAGAGCAGGAACAGCATTAGATGAAAATGGAAGTATAACAGGTGAAGAACTCGTTCATACAGATACGGAATATAATGAACAATATGCTAAAACAGTTATTGAAACTAATAGTAAGATAGAAGCACAACAACAAACAGATATATATATAGAATTCCAATTAAGTAGAGAACAAGTAGTTGCTTTATTAAATGATGGAGAAGTTCTAGATAATGTTGTAGAAATTAATTCTTACTCAGTATTTGATGCCGAAGGAAATGTATATGCAGGTATAGATAAAGATTCTAACCCAGCAAATAGCATCCCAGGAAATGAAGCAACATATCAAGATGATACAGACTCAAGTCCAGGATTTAAGTTAGAACTTGCAGACGCAAGAACATTATCTGGTAAAGTATTCTTAGATTCAACAACAGGAGAATTAATGACAGGAGAGATTAGACAAGGTTCTGGAGCATATGAAGAAGGAGAATTAGGAATAGAAGGAGTAGCAATTACATTAACAGAAAATACAGGAAGTGGAAAAGTATATACTGCTAAAACAGATGAAAATGGAGATTTCTTAATTACAGATTATATACCAGGTGATTATACTCTAACATATACTTGGGGAAATGAGACATATACAGTACAAAAATATAAAGGAACAGTATATGATAGCTCAAGAGACCAAACAAATAAACAATGGTTTAAAGAAGATGTAGAAACAAGAAAAACAGATGCAATTGATAATTATAACCAAGACCAAGAAGCACCAAAAGGATCAAGAATACAAATAGATGAAGAACTTAAAACAATAACAAATAACACTGAAATAACAAGACATCAAATGGATTCTACAACACCTACAATGGGAATTGGTGTAGAATATGAAAGTGTATATACAGCATCTTCAGGAGACAGATATACTTATGAAATTAATAATGTTGATTTTGGTATAGTAGAAAGAGCAAGACAAAAGTTAGACTTAGCTAAAAGAGTTGGAAGTGTAAAAGTAACACTTGCAAATGGACAAGTGTTAGTAGATGCAACATTTGATGAGAATGGAAATGTAACAGGAGAAGCAAATCACTTAACTCATATGGGACCATCAGAAACAGCAAGCCCAGAAAATGGATATGTAAGAGTTGAAATGGACAATGAGTTAATACAAGGTGCAACATTAGAGGTTGGATATGTAATTACAACAACAAACTTAAGTGAATTAGACTACTTATCAGAAAACTACTATACATATGGAACAGTAGAAGGTGATATTGTAACAATTACGCCAACAGCTATAATAGATTACTTAGATAATGATTGGGCATTTGATGATACAAGAAATCCTGATTGGGAAGTTAGAACAATAGATGAAATTAAAGACATAGTAGCTGATGTTGTATATAATAATGAAAACTCAACAATTACTGAGAAAACAATTTTATATACAGAAAGCTTAAGAGATGAAAAATTAGAGCCAACACAAAGTGCTAGTGTAAATTTAGTAGTATCTAAGATATTAACAACATCTGATGATATTTCAATAGATAACGAAGCAGAGATAAATAGACTAGACAAGACAGGAGGTTCTAAACCAGATGAAATACCAGGAAATTATATTCCAGGTACAGGAAGAACAGAGTCAGATGACAACATTGCAGAGACAGTTATTGTTACACCAGCAACTGGTGCAAACTTAGCATTCATCTTACCAATATCAATAGGAATAATAGCATTAGTAATATTAGGAGTAGGAATATTCTTAATTAAAAGAAAAACTCTAGGAAATAAAGAAGAATAATTATAACTATAAGGGTTCCTCAATTATATAATTGAGGAACTTTTCTATTATCAGAATAAAAGAATATTGTAAAACTAAAAAAATATGTTATTATTTTCTTAGGTAGTTAAAAGGGAGAAATAAGATGAAAGAAATATTAAAACAAAAGAAAGGTATAACTCTTATAGCTCTAGTGATAACAATAATTGTGTTAATCATTTTAGCTGGGGTTTCAATTACAATGTTATTTAGTCAAAATGGACTAATTGAACAAGCAAAAAGAGCAACAAACGAAACTGAAATTTCTTCAATTAAAGAAATTTTGAAAGTACAATCGATAAAACCAATTAGATACATGAATACATATGAAGTAGATGAAGTTACAAAAGGGAGTAATAAAAAATACCTTCATAAAATAGGAATATATAAAGAAAAATTAATGTATTTAGGAGAAGAGGATTCAGAAGAATCAAATTATATGAAAGAAAAAGGCTTTGAAATTATAAATATGACTCCAGATGAATTTAAATATTATATAGAGTTAGGAGTATTAGAAGACGCAGTAAAAGAAAAGCCCTATATAGGAAGAGAATTACAAACACGTGATTTTGAAGAAACTGTAAATGTAGGAAATAATCAATATGGTATAGGGTGGTATTTGATAGGAAATTATACAGAAGAAG
The DNA here is from genome assembly GCA_944386415.1 of uncultured Clostridia bacterium. Classification (GTDB taxonomy): domain Bacteria; phylum Bacillota; class Clostridia; order TANB77; family CAG-508; genus CAG-269. The sequence continues at coordinate 31,740 of CALXAY010000011.1, forward strand.
AAAAAGTAAATAATACTTATAAAAAAGATTATGAAGATTTAGGATTAAAAGATATCACACATGCACCATATTTAGTAAATTATGAAACTGGAGTGGTACTAAGTATTGATGGAATGGTGATGTACAAATCACAAATTTTAGTACATTCATTTAATGATGATTATGATAAAAACTTATCAAATGCAATAACATATGTTAATTCATTTACAAACAATACAGGAGAATTTTATGGAAACCTAATATCTACATCTAAATATACAGGAAAAGTTGATACTAATGCAGGAATTGGAATATATAAGGATAATGAAGGATTATTACAATATGACGAAGAAGGGGCATTAGTTTTAGATAATGATAATGCAATACCTGTATTAGAAATTGATAATAAATTTAAAATTGGAGATAATTATTCTGTAAATATTACACTTGAAGGAGATTATATGCAAAAACCAGAGTCGGGGACATGGAATAGATATGCATCAACAATTCTTGCTTTATCAGAATCAAATACTAGATATTTATCTTGGATAGGAGTATATAAAGGATATTTACAAGTATATGCTTTTTATACGGGAAATGCATTAGAAGATGTAACTTCAGAAGTTACAAAAAAAGGTTTTGCTAGTATAGATATAACAAAGTATCAAGGACAAAGAATAAACTTGCAAGTAATAGCTATACGTGGTGGAAATACAGATATTTATATAAATGGTGAAAAGATAAAGACATTTGAGTCTGGTACGCAATCTATAGATTTTAAATATACAACTGTTGGGGATTTACGTGTAGGTAGAAACTTGAAATTTATAGGAAAAATATATGAATTTGGTATTTATGGAATAGCAATAGATGAAGAAAGTATTCAAAGCAATTGGGAAAGAGCTAAAAGATATGTGAAAAATTAGATTTTAAAGTTAAGAAATTAGGATGAAGTTTGTTTACATTTTAAATAGTAAATAAACTTCATTTTTTGTATGTCGAAAAATAAAAGTTTGAAAATAATTTTGTTATGATTATAATAAAGCTAATAACTTACGCAAAGAATAGTTTTGAGAGATTTTTTTATAAAAATATTAAAAATGTAATAAAAATGTAAAGGTATTTTAATAAATGAGTGCTAAAAAGGCTTCCCTAAAAGGATATGGGATAATTTTCTAAATGAGGAATAAATATACGTTGAATTTATGAAAGAAAGGCTGTAATATTAATATAAGATTCTTATATATGGAGGAAATGTCATGAAAAGGAAGTTAGCAAAAATAATTACATTGGCTATTTTATTAGTTTTGGCAATAGTAATGGGAAAACTATCGACAAAAACAAGTTTTGGAGCTGATAATGAAGAACGTGCTATTTTGGAAGGAGCTTTTACAAAATACGTAAATTATGAATTAGCAGATGGAAGTAAAGGAACATTAGTACAATATAGTATTAGAACAGGAATTAAATATGAGAAGGATTTCTTTGCAATTAGAAATACAGAGTTAAATGCATCTTTAAGTCCTATAGATGGCAAGTATCCATATGATGTAAAAGTAATTGTTAATAATACAAAAGCAACGAATGGAAAAACATCAGATATAAGCGAAGATTATAGCTATGATCCTATTACAGGTATAGTAACAATAAGGACAAACAACGAAAACGAGAAAGGTGAAGCAATTAATAATGCAAAGCCAGGAGAAGATGATAGAGATGACTTTATTATAATTGCTTATTATGATACATATACAAAGGAAAAAGTAGAAAGAGAATTATCATGTAATGTAACATATAAAGCAGAGTTATTTACAGAGGATAAAAGAGAAGTAATAGGACAAGGAGGACTAAGTAATAAAGTAACAGAAGATGTAGGAGAGTTAACAACAGTAAAAACGAATGTAAGTGAAATATATAATGGATATATAAAATCAAATATAATAAACGGAACAACATATGATACAGAATATACAGAAAATAATGAGATAGAAATAAGTAAAAAAGAAGCACATCAAAAAATAAAAATAACAGAAGAAAATACATTTATAAATCCAAATGATATATATTATAAAAGTACAAAAATATCAAAAGATGATATTACAAAAGTACTAGGAGAAAATGGAAGTATAGAGATAATAGATGGAAATAATAATGTAATTGCGAAAGTAGATAATAACACTGAATTTAATGAAAATGGAGAATACATAGTAACATATGGAGAAGAAGTAAATAATATTACAATAAGAACAAGCAATATAGAAAAAGAAGGAATATTACATATAGAAAATGTAAAGGTTTTAAGAAGTAATATATCAAATATAGAAGATAAAGATATTGTAAGAAAGATAAGTATAATAGGAATAAACGAAAAAGAAGTAGAAGTAACAGAAGAAACAAATTTGGAAGAAGAACTAAATGAAGAACAAACATTGAACTTAAATACAGAAACATTAAATCTTAATATTGATACTAATGAAAATGATAAAACAACTAAAAGTACAGAAAACCAAAATAAGGATATAGAAGAACCTAACAAAATAAAAACTCAGATAATAGAAGAAGAAAGTTATAAAACAGATAAACAAAATATTATAGAAATAAAAGATAGTATAGATAATGTAAATTTAAGTTTGAATAATGCAGAATGGAGCAATAATGGTCAAAATGATGTAAATTTTGTTATTAGTTTTGATTCAAGTAGTAGCAAATATACATTATTTAGAAATCCTGTTATAAAAATAGATTTACCATCAGAAATTGAAAAAGTAATATTAGGAGATAGCACTTTACTTTATGGTAATGGTTTGAGTTTATCTAATATAACTACTAAGGAAAATGAAAATGGAAGTATAAGTATATTAGCGACATTAGAAGGAAGCCAAACTCATTATGAAGAAAATAATTTGGGATTGACTACAACACTAACAATTCCATCAAAAATATTTATTAAAAAAGATATTGAAAATACCATAAATTCAGAAGTCAATGTACAATATACAAATAATTATAATGGTGTTCAAGGAAAAATAAATAAAAGCGTTAAAATAGTAGCTTATAGAAACGAAGGGTTGAAAGAGAATATCTCAGAAGAAAAAGAAACAAATATAGAAACTATTATAAAAGAAAAACAAGAAGAAATAATAGACGACATTAAGAAAAGCATTAATATGGATGAATATGGATTGACAATAGATGTACAAGCTTATAAAGGAGATGAAAATAAGCCACTAGATAATGGTGATGTTGTATATCCTGGAGAATATATTACATATAAAATAGAATATAAAACGGAGAAAAATATTGATAGCTTGAAGTTCTCTTTAAATATTCCTGAAGGATTAACATATGGAAAATTAAATTCTAAATTTGACGAGATGTACGAGGGAGTATATGAATATGAGTTTTTCCAAAATCAAAAAGAGATAACAATAGACGCAGGAAGTGTTAATTCAGGTATAACATATGTAAAACATGTAGATTGTAAAGTAGATGACTTAAGTGAAAATGAAAGTTCTAGAAATATTGAAACAACTATAAAAACTTTTATAAGTGAAGAGGAAGTAGAAAGTACAATAATTAGTAATACTATAGAGAAAGGAAAAGCTAAAATATACTTACAACCTTATTTAGATGGATATCTTGGAGAATGGTTCTATAGAATTACATTAGAATCACCTGAAGAAGAAACAAGTATAGTAAAATTAGTCTTCCCAGAAGGAGTAAGAGTTGAACAGGAAACAATAGATAATTCTCAATCATTTGTAAATCCTCTAAGTGAAAATTTAAAAGTTGAAGATTATCAATATGAATTTGGAAGAGATGAAGAAACTGGAAGAGATTATGTTACAATTAATATTTCACATGGTGGAAATTTAATCTTAGGAGCATCTATAAAAATACTTGATCAGTCAAAAGTTTTAGAATTATATAAAGAAAGCAAGAAAAATACTATATCAGATGAAGATGTTAATATGAGAGCATATGCAACAATGGAAGTTGGAGATGAGACTTATTATTCAAATGAAGCCAAATCAAAAATTAAAACTTACGAAGCTTCTGTGACTATGACTTCTGAAAACGAAGGAGAGGAAGTAGAAGTAGGTGAAGAAATAAACTATAATATTAATGTCAAATGTTTAAGTACAAGAGTTGATAATATCAAAGCAATGAGTATAAGGGTAACAGACTATTTACCTAAAGATGTTGATATTAAACGAGTAACATATGAGTATTTTGAGACAACATATGAAGAAGGGGACAATGATAGTGGTATAGTAACAGGATTTTCTGAAAAGAAAACCAAAACAGAAGATGTATTTTATACAAAAACAGATGAAGATGGAAATATATTACCAGATATAGACTTTCAAGTTTTAATACCAGAGGGAGAAGAAATAAATATTTTTGTAGAGACAACAGCAGGATGGGTAGCAGAAAAAACTGAAATAGAAAATAGTGCTACAATTCAAGATGAGCAATTTAGTGTAGAAGAAAATGATGAAAAACAGGAATTTATAGACCCTCAAACATCAAATGTTGTAAAACACATAATTATTCCTAAAAAAGAAGAAGCAGAAGATCCAATAGATCCAGATGAACCAACAGACCCAGAAGATCCAGATAATCCAAATAATCCGGATGAACCAATAGATCCTAATGCTAAATATTCTATTTCTGGTGTTGCTTGGAATGATATAAATGGAGATGGACAAAGACAAAGTAGCGAAGATTTAATTGCTGGAATAAAGGTAATGTTGGTTGATTTATCAAATTCTAGTAAGGTAAAATCACAAGCAACAACAAATAATAACGGTGAGTATTCATTCCAAGACTTAGAGCAAGCAAATTATATTGTTGTATTTAGATATGATACGAGTTCATACACTATAACAGACTATAGAAAAAGTGGAGTTTCCGAAAATGTTAATTCAGATGCTATAGAACAGAATATAATTATAGATGGAGAAAGAGTAGATGTTGGTGTTACAAATGAAATTAATTTAAATAAAAATGAAAGTAACATAGATATAGGACTAATCGGAAAAAATGATTATGATTTAAAATTAGATAAATATATAACAGATGTAACAGTGACAACAAGAAATGGAACTAAACAATATTCTTATGATAATACAAAGTTAGGTAGAGTAGAGATAAGAGCAAAAGAATTAAATGGTGCTAAAGTTTTAGTGAAATATAGAATAGTAATAACAAATGAAGGAAAGTCAACAGCAAAGATTAAAGAAATATATGATTATTTACCAGAAGGTTTGGATTTCCCAACAAGTGAAAGTGATAATTGGACAGAAGACAATGGAGTACTTGTAAATAGGAGTTTATCTGGACAAACAATAGCACCAGGAGAAAGCAAAGAAGTAACTTTAACGTTATCTAAAACAATGAATGAAGAAAATACAGGTACATTTACAAATGCAGCAGAGATAGGAAGTGTAGATGCTGGTGTAAACGGAATAAAAGATGCAGATTCAACACCAGGAAATGGTAATAAGTCAGAAGATGATTATTCAGAAGCAGAATTAATTATTGGTGTAAGTACAGGTATAGTAATGTATATTACTATAGGAATAATAATAGCACTAGTAATAGCTATAGGGCTAGCTATAATTATTAAATTTAAAATTTCACATAAAACAATAGTAAAATTAGGTGTATTTTTAGGAACAGTAATAATAGTAGGTATGACAGCGACAACTTCAGTTTATGCTGGTATTCCAACATATGGAAGTTATAAATGGATTGGTGCACATACATTTTCAGGTACTCCAGGTGGTGGAGGAACTTGTTCTACTTATAATAAAAGAGCAGCTGGAAATGGATGCGAACATTATGCAGTAGGATATGTAAGTTATAGATATGGTAATTCACTTACAGGTTCATACTTTAGTGGAGAAGTTGCAGGTACAAGAGTCACATTATCAGATCCAATAGATTTGAAAAAGAAAAATGAGTTGATTGAAGTAACATCAAAGGATGGTTATTATATTTTAGGACCATTTGAAGTAGAGTCAAACTCTACAAATGATTGTATAGTAACTGTCTATAATAAGTCAGGAGGAGTTGTTACTGGTTGGGCAGCATGTGATGCTAATGGAAATACTTGGAGCAAAGTCCCTGGAAATACGACATTCTACTTAAAATTAACAGAAAGCCAATTTGAAAATGGTGTATCAAGAGTTAGTTTAAGACAATCTAAACTGTATAAATATACATATCATGTTTATAAATATGCAAGAGCACTTTATGTACTATATGATGCTAATGCAAACTTACCATGTGAAACTCAAGCTTTTGATGCAGCAGGTAATGCAACAGGTGGATGGATAATAGGATATGGACACCAAAGTGTTTGGTCATACCAATTTATCGTAGGTGAAGAAGAAAGAACTAAAGAAGAAGAAACATGGGCTGAAATAGAATGGACAGATTTTAATTCATCTTTAGATATTATAAAAGCAGATGCAGACGATCATGAAGTAGTAATGGATATAGAAGGAAATTTAAGGAAAGATGATGGAACATTTAATGAAGACTTCAAAACAGTAAATGGTAAATATCATTGGGATAACTTAAAACCAGGAAATTATACTGTTACTGAGTATGAAAACAATAATTATGGATATGAAAAAAATGCACCAAAATCAGAAACATTCTATTTAGATAGTGGATTGTTATTAAAATATTACTTTGAAAACATTAAATACACTGGAAACATAAAAATTATAAAAAGAGATAAAGACACTGGAGATCCAATGTCTGATATAGGATTTAAGTTATATAAAGAAGACGAAGGATATGTAATTGGAATTAATGCAAGTGGAGGCCCTATAAGGCAAGCAAGAGGAAGTGTTCAATTCCATAACATGGAATATACACAAGACCCTAGTCAAGCAACAGAATTTATAACAGGTGACGATGGTGAAATGAATATCTATAATATAAGAATAGGAACTTATAGAGTAGAAGAAGTTTCAGTAAATATACCTATATATGGATATGATTTAGATGAAGAATATGTTTATTGGAGCAGTAACTTAGGTTCAGGAGAACATGAATTAATAGGTAGAGTAGAAGTAATAAGAAGAAAATCATATTATACAACCGCAAAAGGAGGAGGAGCATATCCAACATCAACACCAGATAGTGAGTTTGATACAATAACTTTTGAAAATAGAAGAAAATGGGTAAAACTATCAGGAAAAGTATGGGAGGATATGATAGATGCAAAAGACTCAACAAGAAATTATGCATTAGATGAAGGAGGAGCAGATAAGCTAGTTGCAAATGTAACAGTAAGATTGAAAGATAAAAGTGGTTCTATAGTACCATTCAAGACATCAGAAGATACAGAAGCAACAGTTACGCAAATAGATACAGATAGTAATGGTGCATATACAATGGTAGATGTACTAATAGATGAAATACCAAATTATTATATAGAGTTCTCATATAATGGAATGAGTTTTACATCAGTACCGGTATTAGATAGTCCAAGTTTGGATAGTGATAATTATAATGGAACAAGAGCAATAGAAAGTGAGGCAGAAAGAACAGAGTTTAATAGAAAATATTCGGAAATAACACATAGTGGTTCAACAGGTCCGATTGGAGAATCACGAGATGATGGAGGAAGTAAAACATATAATTTAAATTATCATGAAAACGAAAAATATGAGCTAGAAGATGGAACAATAATAGATCAAATAAAAAGTACTCTAAACTATGGAGAAGGAAGCAATAGTTATGGATATGAAGATGCAAAATTCCCAGTAAACCATATAGACGAACAATATATGATAACAGCATCAACTAAAGAGGCATTTACACAAAAAGGATATTCAGGATACTTATCAGACATGAAAACTCCAGAAGAAATAAGAACTCAATATAATGGAGCAGGACAGTACCATGGTGTGGAAGAAATAACTAATATGAATTTAGGAATAAGAGAAAGAGAACAACCAGACTTAGCATTAGTAGAAGATATAGAACAAGTTCAAATTGATTTAAATGGTTATACACACACATATAAGTATAATCAAAGATTTGAGAATCAGGAAGAGTATGGAGATGGATTTGATATAGGTGTTAAATTTGGAAACAAATATGGAAAACAAGAATATACACAAGCTATTTATCCATCAGATGTAGTATATAATCAAGGCCATGAAAACGCTTTAGGAATATATGTAAGATATAAAATTGCATTAAGAAATGAGTCTACAACATTATATTCAAGAGTAAATGAAGTAATAAATCATTATGATGCAAATTATGAAATTCCGCAAGATGATATTGTAGTTACAGCAGTAGTAGACGAAGCAGGAGTAGGATTACAATATACAGAAGAAGGAGGAAGTGGAGCATTTAAGAAGGTAACAATACAGGCAAATCAGGATTTGGCTCCACAAGAGACAAAATACATATATATTACATATAGATTAACTAATGATGCTGTAAATCAACTACTTGATGGAATAGCTCCGATAGAGTCAGTTACAGAAATAGGTTCATATTCAACATATGAAAACGGATTTAGTATACATTATGCAGGAGTAGATAAAGATTCAAGACCAGGTTCAGCAGAACCAGGAAATGAAGAAACATATGAAGATGATACAGATAGTGCACCATCATTCTTATTAGAAGTTCAAGAATTAAGAGAGTTAAAAGGAACAGTATGGGAAGATGAAGCGGTACAAGAATTATTAAATATTAGCCAAGAAGAAATAGATGCAGGAAAAAGAAAAGAAAGAATAGGTAATGGTGAATATGAAGATAGTGAAAATGTACTACAAGATGTTAAAGTAGAGTTATTAGTATTATCATACGAAGAAGATTCGGAAATTGACTTAGCAAATGCAAGTTTATTGTCAGGAGGAAATGTTCAAGATATACCTCAAGCAACTCTATATACAGATAACTGGCAAACTGACGGAACTCCAGCAGAGACTATGACAGGAACAGATGGAAGTTATACATTTTCAGGAGTAATACCAGGAAAATATATACTAAGATTTACATATGGAGATGAAAGTGTAATAGTTTATGCAGATGGAACAGGAAGTGAAAAAATAGAAGATGTAGATAAATATAAGTCAACAATTTATAGAGGAAATAGACCAGAGAATGAATCTACTGCAAATGGAGATACAGATTATTGGTATAGAAATGCAAATGAAATAGGAGAATCAGCTTCAAGATGGTCAGATGCAAGAGATGAAGTAGGAATAAAAGGACTAGATGGAAGTGAAACAAAATTTGATTTACTTGCAGAAAGACTAGGAGGAGAAAAAGAATACTATTATGGAAATACAGACCCAAGTTTCGATTCAGTTAAAGCAGATGCAACAAAAGCAATAGAGGCAAGGACAAGAGGTTTTGAAATAAGAATGGATTATAATACTGAAACTGGAGATGTAAGTGAATATTTTGATAAAGAAGAAGGAAAAATAATAAGTACATTTGATAATTTGGACTTTGGTATTATAAGAAGACCTATACAAAGATTAAATGTGAAAAAAGAAATTGCTTATGTAAAAGTAACACTTGCAAATGGACAAGTATTAGTAGAAGGAGATCCAAGAACTGAAGAAATACAACATTTGAAATTTTTACCAGATGGAAATGTTCACATAGAGATAGATAGTGAAATTATACAAGGTGCAACATTAACAATTAAATATGAAATAATAGCAGATAATACTCAATCTGAGTTGGATTATGATGATTCAGGATATTACATATTTGGAACACCAGATGATCCAAATACAGAAATAGCACCACAACCAAAACGAATTTTAGATTATTTATCAAACGATTTGATATTTAATGAAGAAAATAATCCGGATTGGTCTCAATGTGAAATAGAAGAGCTAAAAGAATGGTTTGAAGGTGAGAAACAATATTTCTCAGAAGACGCATATAATGCAATAAGTAAATTTAATCAAGTATTACAAACAGACGCTTTTGCAGATATGAAAATAGAAAAGAGAAGTGCATTTTTAGAGGTGTCAAGGGTATTATCTAATAAAGCAGATGATTTCATATTTGAAAATGATATGGAAATAAATATATTAACTGGAAGAAGAACAACAAAAGACGGAACAGAAGATGAATATACTATACCAGGAAATTATATACCAAGTAATGGAGAAACTGGTGGGGATGACGATTATGTTTATTTAACAATTACAGGACCTACTGGAGATAATCAAAACTATATACCATATATTGTTTTAGGAATTAGTGCATTTATAATCTTAGGTACAGGAATTGTATTCATTAAGAAAAAAGTAGTATAATTAAATAATTATATACATAAAAATCAGGTTAAATAGAAATGTTTAATCTGATTTTTAATATTTAGAAAAATTAAAAATATTCTTAATTCTAAATATTGCTTTTTTCGATATTCTGTAATAAAATAAAAATCGTATATTATATAATTATGGAAAAAATAAAAAATATATATAAAAAGATGTAAAAAAATTTTTTGGTTTAGCAGACTAGAAAAGACAAAAACCACAAAGGACAAGTAGTAAAATAAGCTTATTAAATTCAAAGAGGTGGTAAGGATGTTTCAAAATTTAAATGAAGATACAATAGATTTAAATAGTAAAAATGACTTAAGAAATGAAGAAAGAAATAAATTTAATATATTAGGAAATGTGTTTTCAAAAGAAAATTTAGTGATTTATATTGTATCATTTATGTTATCATTTATAAGTTTAGGCGGAGGTTTTTCAATATTTAGCATAAGTTTGCTAGGAGCTTGTTTAGCTTTTTCGATTCCAGCTTTAGGGATAGTTGTTATTTCATTATTAGGTAATTTAATAAAATTTGGTACAGGAGGAGCTGTAGAATATTTACTAACAGCTTTAGTAATGATAGCAACATTATTTATAATAAAGCCACGTTATAATGAACAAGAAAGAAATGAAAAAATAAAAATAGGAAAAAATGTATTTATAGCTACATTTTTGATAGGAATATTAAAAATACTAATGTCAACATTTACTTTATATGATATATTAAGTACAATAACATTATCTACAATTGCATTAGTATTTTATAAAATATTTGTAAATTCACTACCTGTTGTCCAAGAATTTTATACTAAAAGAGCTTTTTCAATAGAAGAAGTAATAGGTGCAAGTTTATTATTTGCAATAGCAGTTGCAGCATTTGGAGATTCTAGTATATATGGTTTTAACATAAGAAATGTATTTAGTATTTTAATTGTAATGATTTTAGGATGGAAAAATGGAATATTAGTAGGTACAACATCAGGAGTAACAATAGGAGTAACTTTAGGCGTTATTAGTAATAATGAACCAATAATGATAGCAGCATATGCAATATCAGGTATGATTGCAGGGATACTAAATAGATTTGGTAAAATAGGAGTAGTTATAGGATTTGCATTAGGAAATGTAGTTTTAGCTTATGTATCAAATGGGTATACAGTAGAATTAATACATTTTAAAGAGATATTGCTTGCTTCTGTTGGACTATTATTGGTACCAAAGAATCTACAAATAGATTTAGAAGAATTTATAGGAAACTCTAAGTTTTTACCTAAGGCAGGAGAGAGAGCTTTAAATAAAAGTAAAGAGGTTGCAGAAAGTTTAAATAATGTGTCAAAAGCAATAAATCAAATGGCTACAACTTATGAGGAAGAACCAGCAACAAAAGATGAAGTAAACAAAGAGAAAGAAGAGAATAAAAAGATATTTGTATCTGAATTGTTAAATAATTTAGAACCATATAAAGATAATATGTTATATGATGATATAGCAGATGTTAATGGTAAAATTATAGATAAAATATTTAATCTCTTACTTGATAAGCAAGAAATAACAAGACAAGATTTATTAAAAATATTTGCAGACTGTAATAGCTATATAATAGGATTTGATGATAAAGATATAAGTAAACGTCTAGAAGAAAATATTATGCAAATAGTAAGAACAATAAATGTTTCATATAAAGTAAGTAAATCTGGTTTTATTTGGAAGAAAAAAATAGCACAAAACAAAAAGAATGTAGAAAAGCAATTAAAGGGTGTATCAAAAGCAATAGAAAATATGGCAAAAGGGTTGAAAGAAGACATTGAAAACGAAGAAAAATATGTTAAAGAAAAGCAACAAATAATAGAGTTGCTAGAACAAAGAAATATAGAGTTACAAGACTTATCTATTAAAAAAGAAAATAGATTTGTCGTAGAAATATATAGAAAAGAAAATTTGGAAACAACTAAAATTAAAACTATAGAAAAGATACTTACAAAAATTTTAGGAGAAAAAGTGGTATTAAATGACCAAAAAGATACTGGAGAAAAATTAACTTTTATATCAGACGATAAATATGTGATGGCAATGGGAACAGCAAATATGACAAAAACAAAGAGTAAGTTCTCAGGTGATAGTACATTGACAGTAAGACTAAATGATGGAAAATATTTAATAGCCATAAGTGATGGAATGGGAAGTGGAAAAGAAGCAAAAGAAAATAGTTCAAAAGTATTGAAGTTGTTGGAAAATTTATTAGTATCAGGATTTGATAAAAATATATCATTAGATTTAATAAATAATGCACTTATTAACCAAAATAAAGAAAGTTTTGTAACTTTAGATATAGCAATAATTGATTTATATTTAGGAAATGTTGAGTTTATAAAAAGTGCAGCATGTCCAACATATATAAAACATGGAAAAAAGGTGCAAATGATAAAGTCTAATTCTTTACCAACAGGAATAATAGAAGGTAGTAAAATTCAAACTTATGATAAAGATATAGAACAAGGAGAAATAATAGTACTTTGTTCAGATGGAATCTTAGACTCAAATGTAGAATATAAAAATAAAGAATTATGGATTAAATATTTATTAGAAGATATAGAAACAACCAATACACAAAAAATAGCTAACCTAATATTAGAAGAATCAATAGATAATAATTACGGTGTAGCAAAAGATGATATGAGTGTTTTAGTTTGTAAATTTAGAAAAAAAGAAATTTAAAGTTGATTGATAAAGTATATAACTTATGATATATTATAAATGTGCAAAAGGAGGAAAAACATCTTGAATAAAGGAAGAAGATATGATGAACCAAAGTTGAATCTAAAAAAAGTATTTGCAGTAATAATTTTATTTATTGTAATCATTATGTTTATAATTATGCTAATGGGTATATTAGATGGTGATGAAACAGAAGAAAATATAACAAGTGTGGATTACTTTGCAGCATATCAAAATAATAAATGGGGAGTAATAGATTCAAATGGAAACATTGTAATAGATCCATCATATGCAGAGATGATAATAGTTCCAAATAGTAAGAAAGACGTGTTTTTATGTACATTTGATGTGAATTATGATGATGGAATATATAAAACAAAAGCTTTAAATAGTAAAAATGAAGAAATTTTTGCGAATTATGAACAAATAGAAGCAATTCAGAATATAGATGAAAATAAAAATTTATCATATGAAACACAAGTACTAAAAGTACAAAGTGGTGGAAAGTATGGATTAATTAATATGGAAGGAAATGAAATACTACCATGTGAATATGATGAAATAATAGCTCTTCAAGGAGTTGAAGGTGCATTATTAGTTTTTAAAGATGGTAATTATGGAGTGGTAAACGATGCAGGGAAAACTTTAATTCCAGCAAGTTATGCAGAAATACAAGCTTTAGGAGATGAAACTTCACAAGGATTTGTTGTAAGAAACATAGAAGGAAAATATGGAATAGTAGATATTTCAAATGAACAAGTATTAGCTATGAACTATGAAGGAATAAATAAAATTCATCAAGAAGATTATTATGTAGTTACTGAAGGTGGCAAGCAAGTAGTAATAAAGAAAGATGGTACAGAAGTTTTAAATGGAGATTATGATGAAATAGTAGCAATTTTAAAAAATCCAGAAAACGGAGTGATTTATAAAAAAAGTGAAAAATATGGAGTAATGAGTTTGACTGGTGAAATTAAAATTAATGCAGAATATGAAGAGTTATTAGAAGCAAAAACAGGTACATTTATAGCAAAGACAGGAGAAAATTTTGGAATAATAGATTTAGCAGGAGAAAAAAAAGTAGATTTTAAATATAGAGGAATAACATATAACGAAAAAGCAGACTTATATGTAGCAGAAGATGAAAATTATAATAATGAAATATTAAACAGTAATTATGAAGTAAAGTTAACAGGAATGGTAACAGACTTAGATGATGAAGATGGATATATAGAAATAAGACAAGGTGATGAATATAAATATTATAACTTCAGATTTGAAGAAGAAAAAGAATCAGATATATTTACTTCTAATACATTATTTGTAAGTAAAAAAGATGGTAAATATGGGTTTGTAGATAAAGAAGGAAATATAGTTGTTGATTATATTTATGATGATGCTACTAGTCAAAATGCTTTTGGATATGCAGGAATAAAAAAAGACGGAAAATGGGGATCAATTGATAGAAGTGGAAAAATTATACAAGAACCTACATATGATTTAGAAGATTATTTACAAGTCGATTTTATTGGAAGTTGGTACTTAGGAAAAGACCTTAATATGAATTATTATAGGAAATAAAAAGAGGTGAAAAATAATGGAACTAAAGACAAATTATCAATATACATACTTTATCCATCCATTTGTAATAAAAGAAGGAAAATATCAAAAATATATATTGAAAATGTTAAGAGATAAAGATTTCAAGTTAAAAACATTTCAAAAAGAGAAAGATTTTAAAATGTATCAATATTTCTTACCAAAAACAAGAGATTTTTTGTTTTCAAGTTTTAGTTTTGGAAATAGTAAATTAAAAAAATTAGAAGATTTACCAGAAGAGACAAGAGCAGCCATACTTAGTAAGTATCCTTGTAATATATTTGAGTATAGAATAAATAAAGATATACAAGGAAAAGTAGATGACACAAAAGGTATATATTTTACAATATCTAAGATTGAAATAGTATGTTTTGAAACAGGAATATGTTTTCTAATAATGAAAACAAATGTAGAAGATGATAATAATTTTTCAAATATTTTAAATTTTAATTATAAATTTAGAGATATAAATGGAGAAGCATCATTAGAAGCTTATGATAATATACGTCTTCAAACAAATAGCTTTGCAAATAGCGAAACATTTAGAGAGTTTATAAGAAAGATAACAGGTGCCAATTTAGATGCTATGAAATTAGATATTGATACAGAAAGATTTTTAACATATTCATATATTTGTATAGATCAAGAAGCTTGGAATAATACATCTGATTTTGAAAATATAGCACACCACTTTATAAGATTTGCAAATGTATTACCAGCAGATAATAGTAGAAAATTGCAAGAAGAAAAAATAACAACTATATCAAGTTGGAAATATGCAAAGTTATCATTAAGTAAATTGGGAGTTATGCTATTTTCATCTAGTGAAGACATGAACAATTATACAATATTGCCAGATGAATTTGAACATCAATATTTATATACATATATAATTAATTTATACAAAAAAATATATTTAAAGAAAATAGAATTACAATTAAAAGATCCAAAGCAAGTAAAAAAAGCAAGAAAGAATTTTATAGATTTTACCAAAAATTTATGGATAAGAGAAATAACAGATGATGAAACAGGAACTATGTTAAATCATAGAATTAGCGACATATTAGAATTGGAAAGATTATATAGCCAAGTTAAAAATAAATATGATATTTTATATAAAGATTTAAATATAGAGAAAAATAGGACATCAACAATAGTTATAGCATTAATACTTGCGGCATCATTAATATTTAACATATTGAATTTTATAGTTTTAATGAGACAGTAAGGGACGGTTCTTTTTGTCTCATTTTTTAAGACTAACTATGTGAAAGTCAAGAAATTTTATGAAAAAAATAAAAATATTTGAATAATTAGTACATTGAAAA
>CALXAY010000012.1 GCA_944386415.1 uncultured Clostridia bacterium
ACAAGTTCAATAACAGTAGATGCAATAGTACAAGATAAAGCAGGAAGAGATATAACATATACATTATATGTAAGTACAAATAAGAATGGACCATATACAGCAAAAGCAAGTACAACAAAAGTAGCAGGAACAAAAGTAACGTTAACAGCAAGTGAACTAAGTATGTATACAAATTATTACTATTATGTAGGAATACAATCAGGAAAAGTAACAGCAGAAACAACAAGTAAAGGAAATGTAAGAACGTATTGTTCAGGAAGAACAAATGTATGTACACCAAAACACTGTTCTGGAGGATACACAAGTTCTGGTACAAGGTCTTGTAGTAGTTGCGGTGGAGATGGAAGAAAATCTTGCCCTGGAGGATTAGTACAAGTAAGAGCATCTAGAACTACATGTCCAAGTTGTGGAGAAGTAACCCTTGCTGGATATTCATGGTATTGTACCGGTGCTACTGGTACAGGATATATAAAAACATGTGGTGCAGCAAGTATGTATAGATATTGTTCTTGTGGATATAAATCAGGAACAACGCAACATCATAATAGCATGTCATGCAGTTCTTGTGGAGGAGATGGAAAAGTAAGTTATTCAACAAGGCATGATTGTTCACATGGATATTATAGTAGTCATTATTATTGTCAACATTCAAATAATAGATCAAGTGCGACACATTATTATTGCGCACATTCACAATCAGGAGTTCAACATGATTAAATAATATAGGTTGATTATTAGAATAAAATGTTGAAGTAGTAAAAATACTATTTCAACATTTTTAATATCATTTTAAATATTATTTATGTTAAAAGAAATAAAGACAAAAATAAATAATATTTAAAAGACAAAATAAAGTAGTACTATAACAAATAGAAAGTTTCAATATGCAGGTCTAAGAAATGTAATAATATTTGTAATAATAGCTTTAATAATAGTTGAAGGATTTAGTTATATTAAATATAGAAAATATGGAAAATTTTAAAAATAAATAGCTAAAGCTTAAATGTTTTAGCTATTTTTTTTGTTTTTTAAATTTGTTACAAGTATTGCAAATAAAATTATTTGATGGTATAAATTATATAAAAGATGGGAGGAAGATTTATGCATAAGATATTAATTGTCGAAGATGATGAAAAATTAAGAAAAGAATTAGAAATATTTTTAAATAAGAATGGATATAAAGCTGAAGTATTAAAAGATTTTTCAAACACAATAGAAGATATTTTAAATAAAAAAGCAGATTTAGTGTTATTAGATATAAATCTTCCAAATTTTGATGGAGAGTACATATTAAAAGAAATAAGAAGGGTATCAGAAGTACCGATTATAATTATAACTAGTAGAGATAGTGAGATGGATGAGCTTTTAAGTATGAATTATGGAGCAGACCATTATGTAACAAAACCATTTAATATTCAAATTCTACTTGCAAAAATTACTTCTGTCTTAAGAAGAAGTACAGCACTAGAGAGTCAATCAGATAAAATAGATTGCAAAGAATTTATTTTAAACATATCAAAAAGTTTAATAGAAAAAGATGACAATAAAATAGAACTTACAAAAAATGAATTAAAGATATTACATTTTTTAGTACAAAGAAGAGGTAAAATTGTATCTAGAGAAGAAATAATGGAATATTTATGGGATAGCGAAAGTTTTATAGATGATAATACTTTAACAGTAAATATGACAAGATTAAGAAATAAATTAGATGAGTTAGGATTAAAACAATTAATAACAACTAAAAGAGGTCAAGGATATATTTTAGAATAGGAGGAAAATTATGAAATTTTTGGATTATATAAGAGTAAATATAGCATATATAGTGCAAGCTATAATTTCAATAATTATAGTTGAAATAGCAATGATAGTACTTAATTTATCTATATGGTTAAAAATTATCTTACCAATTTTTATAGTAGTTGTACAGATTATATCTTTTATTATTTGTTATAATAAAGAAATGAAAAAAGAAAGATAATAATTTAATTAGGAGAGAGTTAAAATGAAATTTAAAGACTTTTTGAAAGATAATTTTACAACTTTAATTTTAATTCTATTTGCAATAATTACAATAGAAATATTTCTTATGATTTATGATATTTCCATATTAATAAGAATATATATTCCAATATCTATTTTGCTTGCATATATAATTGGAATTTTGATTTCTTATTATAAAAGAAAAAGTTTTTATAAAAGAGTTTTTTCAACTTTAGATGAGCTAGATAAAAAATATTTAATAGCAGAAATGATTGGAAGCTCAGACTTTTCTGATGGGAAAATATTAAAAGAAATATTAGAAGAAGCATCAAAATCAATGACAGAACATGTAAATGAATTTAAGTATTTGACAGAAGATTATAAAGAATATATAGAACTTTGGATTCACGAAATAAAGATACCAATTGCAACAAGTAAAATGATTATAGAAAATAACAAAAATGATGTTACAAAAAGTATAGATGAAGAACTAGATAAAATAGATGATTATACAGAGCAAGCTCTATTTTATGCTAGAAGTAATACAGTAGAAAAAGATTATATAATCAAGAAAACAAATTTAGAAAAAATAGTAAATACAGTTATTATGAAAAATAAAAATGAATTTATACAAGGAAAAATACATTTAGATATTCATGATACAAATATAGAAGTTGGAACAGATAGTAAATGGGTTATTTTTATTTTAAATCAAATACTTCACAATAGTATAAAATATAAAAAACAAGATGAAAATTTACATATAGAGATTTTTGCTAAGAATAAAAAGGAAAATATTATTTTATATATAAAAGACAATGGAATAGGAATAAAAAAGGGAGAAATAACAAGAGTTTTTGAAAAAGGATTTACAGGTTCTAATGGTAGAATCTCCAATAAAAAGTCAACAGGTATCGGTTTATACTTATGTAAAAAATTATGTGATAAACTAGGAATGGCAATAGAATTAAATTCGGAAGAAAATGTAGGTACAGAGATAAAATTAGTATTTCCACAAAGTAGTTTTACAAGCATAAGTTAAAAAAGATGGGAGAGGAAAAGTATGGAAATTGGCTTTTATGCAGGAAGTTTTGATCCATTTACAAACGGTCATTTACATGTAATAGAAAAATCAGTAAAAATATTTGATAAGGTAATTATAGGAATAGGAGATAACCCCGATAAAAAAAGAAGATTTGATAAAAACTTAATGAAAAATTTAATTGAAGAACTTCTAATAAATAGAAAACTTACTAATGTAGAAGTTATTTGCTATGAAAATATGACAGTAGATGCAGCCAAAAGTAATAATGCGACATTTTTAGTAAGAGGTGTTAGAAATGGTATGGATTATGATTGTGAAGAAAATATGGCATCTATAAATGAAGAAGTAGCAGATATAGATACAATTTATATAAGAGCAGGAAAATTAGGAAATATAAGTTCAAGCATGGTTATGGATTTACTTGAACACGGAAAAGATGTTTCAAAATATTTACCAAAAGAAATAATAAATTTTATAAAAGAAGGTGAGAAATATGGATAAAATGATAAATATAATTGCATCTTCTTGTATTTTAAATAATAATAAAATATTAATGGTCCAAGAAAATAAAGTAGATATTAAAGGACTATGGGACTTACCTGGTGGAAAAGTTAAAATAGGAGAAGACATTAAGCAAGCGGTAATAAGAGAAACTTTAGAAGAAACAGGTTATAATATAGAATTAAATAGTATTTTACTAATGCAAAATTATGTTACAAGTAAAGGAGTATTATTAATTATATATTTTAATGCGGCTTTGCAAGACCTTAAGCAAGAAGAATTTAGAAAAGACGAAATTAGTAATGTTAAATGGCTTAGTTTAGAAGAAATCGAAAGCATTCCTGAAAATAAGATAAGAGGTGGAGATGGAATTAAAAAGATAATATATAATATAAGAAATAAAATAGAATATCCAATAGATATATTAGATATTCACAATTATATTAATTAATGTAAAAATTAAAATACATAAATAAAAAGATAAAGAAATAATTTTATAATTCTTTATCTTTTTATTTTTACTTAAAAAGTTTATTATAAACTGTATCTATTATAGAACTTAAACATTCTTTTGAATAATCATTATTGAAAATATAATCAAATTTAAATTTAGAATAATTAAGGGTATTAGTTTCTCTTTTTTCTAAATATTCTTTAGAAATATTATCTCTTTCTAATATTTTTTCTTTTCTCTTAATATCTTCAGAAGTAATTAATATTTTAATATCACACATATTGAAATATTTAACACTTGGAAGTAAAGCCCAATCTAAAATATAATAATCTTCATTTTGAGATAAGATATTATCTATTTTATTTTGCATATAATTCCAAGTTAGGTTTGTAAGTATTTCCATTTTATTCTTATCAGAAAAAATAATATTACCTAATTTTTTTCTATCTATATTTTTATTATTATCTAAAATATCTTGACCAAATTCTTGGCATAGTTTTTTAGAAATAGAAGAATCAGAAGTTGCACTATGACCAATTTTATCTATATCAATGTATTTACAATTTAACTTATCAGCTAAAAGCTTGGCAAAAGTAGATTTACCGCTTCCAGTTTTTCCAGTAATACCAATTAATTCCATAATAAACCTCCTAAATATAATAAAATTATATCATAAAAAATATATAAATCAAATATAGATGATTTGTTACGTTTTTGTAAGCTAAATGTAAGTAAAATCTATGGAAATAAAGATATAAAGTAATTATAATATAATTAACAAATTTGGAAAGGAGAATTAACATGGGAAAGGTTTTAGAAGTTAAAAATATAGAAAAATATTATGGAAATAAATCAAACTTAACAAAAGCAATTGATAATATTAGCTTTGATGTAGAAGAAGGAGAATTTGTAGGGATAATGGGAGCATCAGGAAGTGGAAAGACAACATTACTTAATTGTATTTCTACAATAGATAGAGTAACAGCAGGGAAAATAATTATAAATGGAGAAGATATAACAACTTTAAGAGGAAACAATTTAAATAAATTTAGAAGAGAGGAATTAGGATTTATTTTTCAAGACTTTAATTTGTTAGACACACTTACTTGTTATGAAAACATTGCTCTAGCACTTACAATACAAAGGATAAATCCAAAAGAAATTGATAAAAGAGTACAAAAAATAGCAGAAAAATTGGAAATTAAAGATATTCTAAAAAAATATCCATATCAAATATCAGGAGGACAAAAGCAAAGAGTAGCATCATCAAGGGCAATCATTACAAATCCAAAATTAGTTTTAGCAGATGAACCGACAGGAGCACTAGATTCAAAATCTGCAAGACAACTTTTAGAAACCTTTGAAACATTAAATAATAACTTAAATGCAACTATTCTTATGGTTACACATGATGCATTTACTGCAAGTTATGCAAAAAGAATATTGTTTATAAAAGATGGAAAAATTTTCAATGAATTAATAAAAGGAAATGATTCGAGAAAGAAATTCTTTGAAAAAATAATAGAAGTCCAAACACTTCTTGGAGGTGATTTAAACGATGTTATTTAAATTAGCCTTTAGAAATATGAAAAAAAGTATAAAAGACTTTGCGATATATTTTCTAACATTAGTACTAGGTGTTGCAATATTTTATATGTTTAACTCATTAGATAGTCAAGAAGCAATGATGCAAGTATCTAACTCGACAAGAGAATTAATCTTGCTTATGATTCAAATGATGGGAATGGTATCAGTATTTGTAGCTGTAATATTAGGATTACTAATTGTGTATGCAAATAACTTTTTAATAAATAGAAGAAAAAAAGAATTTGGAATATATATGACACTAGGTATGCGGAAGAGGTCAGATTTCTAAGATAATACTATTAGAAACAGTATTTGTAGGAACAATTTCATTAGTTGTTGGATTGATAGTAGGAGTATTTGCTTCACAGTTCATGTCAATACTTGTTGGAAAATTATTTGAAGCAGATATGAGTAAACTTACATTTGTATTTTCAAAAGAAGCATGTATAAAAACTTGTATATATTTTGCAGTAATGTTTATTGCTGTTATGATATTTAATGCATTTACAGTTTCAAAATATAAATTAATAAATTTGCTTACACAATCTAAAAAGAATGAAGAAGTAAAAATAAAAAATTCAATAGTTTGTGTAATAATATTCTTAATAGCAGTAGCAATACTTATTTATTGTTATTATGAAGTAACAATAGATGCAAATAATATGGTAACAGAAAAAAGAATATTACCAGTAATTTTACTTGGAATAATATCAACAGTGCTTGTTTTTTGGTCATTATCAGGATTTATATTAAAATTAGTACAATCTAGAAAAAAGATATATCTAAAGGATGTAAATATGTTTGTATTAAGACAACTAAACAATAAAATAAACACGACAGTAGTAAGTATGTCTCTTATATGTTTAATGTTATTTATGACAATATCAATACTTTCTTCATCTTTATCATTAAATAGCACAATGAGAAGAGATATGCAAGAAATGACACCAGTAGATATTAACCTTTATAAAACAGCAAACTTACCAGAAAGCTATCAAAATCCTTACACAGGAAAAATAGAGTATTATACTGAAGAACAAATAGCAGACTCAAAAGTAAGTATGGAACAAACTTTAATAGAAAATGGATTTGATATAAATAACTTAAAAGACATAGTAGAAATACCAGTATATACATGTAATGAATTAAAAATGGGAGATTTGTTAAAAGGAATAGAAGAAATAGTAAAAACACAATTTCCACAACTTAAGCAAGATTCACCAGAAGAAATAATAAAAGTATCAGATTATAATAAAATAGCAAAATTATATGGAAATGAAGAATTTTTATTAGAAGATGGAGAGTTTATCGTACTTTGTGACTTTGATAGTATGAAAAATTTAAGAGACCAGGCTCTAAAAGAAAATAACATAATAACTTTAAAAGGAAAAGAATATAAAGCAAAATATGACAAATGCCAAGAAGGTTTTATAAATATGTCATCAAGCCATATCAACACAGGAATAATCCTAGTGCCAGATAGTGTAGAATTTACAAGTGAGGAAAAAGAAAGAACATTTTTAGCAGCAAATTACAATGCGAAAACAGAAGAAGAAAAAGAAAGAATAGAAGAACAATTTGCTGATGCAGATAATTCGGAGCTTTATAAAAATATATTAGCAAAAGGATTAGATTTTGATGGTATGACTAAAATATCAATAATAGAATCAAGTGTTGGAGTTGCTACAATGGTACTATTTATTGCAATATATTTAGGAATAATATTCTTAATTGCAAGTTCAGCAATATTAGCACTAAAACAATTAACAGAAAGTTCAGATAACAAGGAAAGATATTTGATTTTAAGAAAATTAGGAGTAGATGAAAAAATAATAAATAAAGCATTATTCAAGCAAATAGGACTATTTTTTGTATTTCCACTAATCCTTGCAATAATACATTCAATATTTGGAATACAATTTGTAATGACTCTTATGTCAGTACTAGCAAGTAGTGAGGAATTATTACCATCAATAATAGCAACAGTAGGAGTCATGGGAGTAATTTATGGATTATACTTTTTAGCGACATATATTGGAAGCAAAAACATAATAAAAGATGAATAATGTCCAATGGGGACGTTTCCTTTTGGACAAAATGTCCAATTAGGGACACTTCTTAAAAGTAATATTAATTTTAATGTTACAAAATATGGAGAGGAGGCTTTAAGTTTCTTGAAAATACTTTTTAAAATAATTTTAGTAATATTTTTAGTTTGTTTTAGTATTGGGATATTTGGAGTAGGAAGTGGATATGATATGTATAAAGAGGCATTGAATAATATGCCTCTTTCACAAAAAGTAGAAGAAATAAAATCAGATGACAATTATATAACTATAGATAAATTACCTAAAATTTATTTAGATGCAGTTGTTGCAGTGGAAGATCATAGATTTTATGAACATTTTGGAATAGATGTAATTGCAATAGGAAGAGCGATAATTAATGATATAAAAGCTTTTTCTTTAGTAGAGGGAGGAAGTACAATTACACAGCAACTATCAAAGAATATATATTTTACTCAAGAAAAAAGTTTCATAAGAAAAATTGCAGAAGCATTTATGGCATTTAATATTGAAAGAAATTATAGTAAAGATAAAATATTAGAATTATATGTGAACACTAGTTATTTTGGAGATGGGTACACAGGAATTAGAGAAGCAAGTTTAGGATATTTTAGAAAAGAGCCACAAAACTTAAGTGATTCGGAATCTGTAATGCTTGCTGGGATACCTAATAGTCCCTCAAATTATTCACCTATTAAAAATCCGCAATTAGTAAAAAAAAGACAAAAACAAGTATTAGACAGAATGGTTAAATACAATTATATAAAAAAAGAAGAAGCTAATAAAATTTATTATTAGAAATTTATTAATAAGATTTTTTAAAGTAGAATAACTTCCTCTATAAAATTAAGATTTAATTAATTGTTTTATTTTTCATTCTGTGGTATAATATTACAGAAACGGAGGAAAATAATATGAAATGTCCAAAGTGTGGAAGTGAGAATATATCTAGTATAATAGATACGAAGACACATACAAAGGGGTTTGATGGCGGAGATGCTTGTTGCCGGATACTTGCTTTTTGGATGGCCAGGAATACTTTGTGGCTTATGTGATACAGGAGAGACAACAACCAAAACCAGAACAACAAATATTTGTAATGATTGTGGAAATAGATTTTAATGAAAAAAAGTACAAAAATCAAAACTTGGGCATTTTTTATGAGATTAGGAAGTAGATGCGGTTGCCATCAAAGAGAAGATAGGAGTTTTTTTATAAAAAATTGGCAGGTTCCAATATGCAGTAGATGTACAGGGATATTAACAGGACAAGTTATAGGTATACTTTTATATATCTTTTCTTTTAAAATACCGTTTTATGTGGATTTACTATTTTTGACTATAATGTTTTTGGATTGGTTTATACAATTTAAGAGGATAAAAGAATCTACTAATATTCGTAGGTTTATTACAGGAAATCTTGCTGGAATCGCACAGGTTAGTATTATAATAAAAATAATTTCATGGATAATTAAAGCTTTTTAAGGGGGAGAGTTTTTTGGAAGAAAGTATAGCACTTGTTAAGTACGAAAAATTATCCACAAAAGAAAAATTAATTATGTACTTTTTAATATATTCATTTATAGGTTGGGTCTTAGAATCTTTTTATGCAGTTTTGGTATTAGGACATTTTGTAAAAAGAGGTTTTCTTTTTGGACCAATTTGTCCTATTTATGGATTTGGAGCAGTAATATTTATACTTATTTTTGATGGACTAAAAGGACATAATTTAAAGAAGTTTTTTATATCAATGATAGTGTTTTCAATGTTTGAATTTGCAGCTTCTTGGATATTAGAGTTGGTTTTTAACTTAAGGTGGTGGGATTATTCTAACGCGATGTTTAATATACAAGGACGAATTTGTTTAAGCTTTTCTATTGTTTGGGGACTAGCAGGAATAATATTTTCTAATTATTTACACCCATTTATAGAAAAGAAAACTGAAAAATTTTTGCAAAAGATAGCTTTTCCTATACAAAGAGCAACGATATATGCTTTAGCATCTGTACTAGTAGGTGATTTTATTTTATCTAGTGTAAAATATATAATGTTTTAAAGAGTAGCTAAAAGCTACTCTTTTTTAGTGTTTTCTACACTTGCTAAATTATTATTAGAAGTTTCATTATTTTCTTCTTCTGGTATTAATGTATTTATATCTAATTTGCCTAAAGTATAATTCAAAATATCTAAACTAATATTTGCAATTACTTTATCAGAATCTGTGATATTTTTGGTAAAAATTCCAACTAAATAAGTTTTCTTACCATATACAATTCCATAATCGTGAACATATCCAGAATAACTTCCATATTTATGTGCAACATCATAGTCGGTTATATATTCTTTTAGATACATTTCCATTGAAGATTTTTTCATATCTTCTATTAGCTTTTGATAAGAATCTTTATGTTCATATAAATAATTTATTACATCATAATAAAATCCTGCTGAAGCGATATTATTACTATAAAAATCTTCTGGAAATGTTTCATCAGAATATTTAGTAATACTTCTTCTTGTTTTTGAATAACCTAAATTTCCAATTAAAATATTTATAGCAGTATTGTCACTATTTACAATAGTTTGTTCTAATAAATATCCAAGTGGCACTTTATCTCCAACTGAATATAAAGAAGCTGTTGTACCTCCGCCAGATTCGTAATCTCCTTGCTCGTAAAGTAGACCAGTATCAGTAGTATATGTGCCTTCATTTATTTTGTCATAGTAGTACATGGCTATTGGAACTTTTACAGTACTTGCTGCTGTGAAATACCAATCATCATTATAGAAATAATATTTCTTATCATCTATATTATAATAGAAAAATGAAAAATTTTTTTCTGAAAAGCCATATTTATCCATCTCAGACTCTATTAAAATTCTTAAATTTTCATCTTCCATAGGTTCTACCTCTTTTGGTATCTCAGGTTCAGGTTCAGGCGTAGTTGTTGTTTCTTGAACTAATGTATTATTATTTTCATTTGTTGATGCTATGCTTTTAGTATCTGTTGCAGGTACTAAAAAATCAAAAATAATGCATAAAATAACCAAAGAAAACAACACGAACCAAAGTGATTTTTTAAATTTTGGTTTTCGATTATAACCGTGGTTTTGCATGTTTTCCTTTTGACAAGAAAAATCATCTCCATTCATATTATCTATTGTATATTTTTATTATAACAGAAAATAATAAAAAAAATCCATTTAAATTGAAATATTTTAAAAAAAATTATATAATGAGAAAAACAAGTAGGAGGAGTAAACTTATGACAGAAAAAGAAAAAAGAGACAATGGAGAACTTTACAATGCAAATTATGATAAATTTCTTAAGGAAGAAATGTTAAAGACCAAAGAGTTATGTTTTAAATATAATAATCTAGAACCATCAAGGCAAAGTGAAAGAAAAAAACTTCTAAAAGATATATTAGGTAAAACAAAAGAAAATTTATTAATAGAATCTAATTTTTATTGTGATTATGGATACAATATTTCTGTTGGAGAAAATTTTTATATGAACCATAATGGTGTTATATTAGATGGAGCAAAAGTTCACTTTGGAGATAATGTTTTCATTGGACCTAATTGTGGCTTTTATACAGCAGGACATCCATTAGAAGTAGATCTAAGAAACAAAGGTTTAGAATATGCAAAACCAATCATAGTAGGAGACAATGTATGGATTGGTGGAAATGTAACAGTTCTTCCAGGAGTGACCATTGGTAATAATGTAATAATAGGAGCAGGAAGTGTTGTAACACATGATATACCTTCAAATGTAATGGCATATGGAAATCCTTGTAGAATAATAAAAGAAATGTAAATAATAAATTTAATAAAAATAGCCATACTATATATAAAATATAAAGGAGGCTATTTTATGGAAAAAAACCAAAAAATAAATTGTACAGTAAGTAGTTGTAAATATAATGATGGAAATAATCAAGAATGTGTGCTTCAGCAAATAACAGTTACGCAAGTAAAAAACTGTAATACAAAAAAGAAAGATGAATCAATGTGTGGAAGTTATGAAAATAATAATTAGAAATATATAATAAGGTGATTTTGATTGCCTTATTTTTTTCTTTTAAAAAATTAAAAATAATACATATTTTTTGTATTAAGCCAAACACTGAATTTAATGCATATTACAAAAATCTTTTTACATAAATAATTAATTTAAGATGTCATTTGTACTCCTTGCGAGAGTAAGAAAATAGAGAATAAAGTTATAAGAAAAAATAATAAAATATTTTATCAAAATTGTTGCAATTGCAACTTGTATGTTATATAAATTATATATATTATAATACCAGAAATAATTTATGGAGGGGGTAACAAAAGAAATGAAAGTAGTAAAAAGAGATGATAGTATTGTAGATTTTGACAGACAAAAAATAAAAGAAGCAATAGGTAAAGCAAATAATGAGGTAAAAGGGAGGGAAAGAGCTACAAAAGAACAAATTGATGAGATTGTTGAATATATAGAAGGATTAAATAAAAAAAGAATATTAGTTGAAGACATTCAAGATATTATTGAAGAAAAACTAATGGAATTTGACAAATATAAATTAGCTAAAAAATATATTACATATAGATATAAAAGAGAATTAGTAAGAAAAGCAAATACAACAGACCAGACAATCAAAGAATTAATTGAAGGTGAGAATGAATATTGGAATAACGAAAACTCTAATAAAAATGCAGAAGTTGTAACAACACAAAGAGATTATTTAGCAGGAATAACAAGTACAGATATAACAAGAAGATTTTTACTTCCTGAAGATATAGTAAAAGCACATGATGAAGGAATTATACATTTTCATGATGCTGATTATTTTGCACAAAATGCTCTTCATAATTGTGAATTAATAAATTTAGAAGATATGCTTCAAAATGGAACAATTATAAACGGAGTAATGATAGAAAAGCCACATAGATTTATTACAGCAGCAACAATTGCAACACAAATTATCTTGGCAGTTACGTCATCTAGCTATGGAGGTGCAACAATATCACTTACACATTTAGCACCATTTATAAAAAGTAGCTATGAAAAGTATTATAAAAAATATCAAGATAGGCATATGTCTAAAGAAGATTGTAAAAAATATGCTAAGCAAGATACCAAAAAAGAAATTGAAGATGGAGTACAAACATTTAATTATCAAGTAAATTCTATGACAAATACAAATGGACAAGCACCATTTCTATCAGTGTTTATGTATTTAGGTGAAACAGATGAATATAAAGAAGAACTTGCAATGCTAATTGAAGAATTTTTAAAACAAAGAATAGTTGGATTTAAAAATGAAAAAGGTGTATATATAACTCCAGCATTTCCAAAACTACTATATGTTCTTGAAGAAGATAATATCCATGAAGATAGTAAATATTGGTATTTAACAAAACTTGCTGCTGAGTGTACAGCAAAAAGAATGGTTCCAGATTATATTTCTGAGAAAAAAATGTTAGAATATAAAATAGATAAAAATGGTAATGGAAATTGTTACCCTTGTATGGGATGCAGGTCATTCTTAACACCTTACGTTGATCCTGTAACTAATAAACCAAAATATTATGGAAGATTTAATCAAGGTGTAGTTACTATAAATTTACCTGATATTGCTCTATCATCAGATGGAGATATGGACAAATTTTGGAAGATATTTGACAGAAGATTAGAGTTATGTCATAGAGCATTGCAAATAAGACATAAACGTTTAGCTAAAGTAACAAGTGATGTAGCACCTATTCTTTGGCAACATGGAGCATTAGCAAGACTTGGAAAAGGAGAATCAATTCATGAATTATTACATCATGGATATTCAACAATTTCACTTGGATATGCAGGGTTATATGAATGTGTTAAATTTATGACAGGACATTCACATACTGATAATGGAAAAGGTAAAGAATTTGGATTAGCAGTAATGCAACATTTAAATGATGCAACAAATAAATGGAAAAAAGAAGAAGATATTGATTATTCTGTATATGGCTCACCAATTGAGTCAACAACATATAAATTT
Source organism: uncultured Clostridia bacterium (assembly GCA_944386415.1). GTDB lineage: Bacteria > Bacillota > Clostridia > TANB77 > CAG-508 > CAG-269. Next base: position 13,666 of record CALXAY010000012.1, read on the forward strand.
GCAAAATGTTTAAAGCAGAGATTTGGTACAGTAAAAGGAATAACAGATAGAAATTATGTTACAAATTCTTATCATGTACCTGTTTTTGAAGAAATTGACGCTTTTTCTAAATTACAATTAGAAAGCGAATTTCAAAGATTAAGCCCAGGTGGAGCAATTTCATATATTGAAACTCCAAACTTACAAAATAATTTAGATTCAATACTAGAAGTAATGAAATTTATTTATGATAATATTATGTATGCAGAATTAAATACAAAATCTGATTATTGTCAAAAATGTGGTTATACAGGAGAAATCCTAATTGATGAAGAATTAGAATGGTATTGTCCAAATTGTGGTAATAGAGATCATAATACTTTAAATGTTGCAAGACGTACTTGTGGTTATATTGGAACTAATTTCTGGAATAAAGGAAGAACACAAGAAATAAAAGAAAGAGTTCTACATTTAGATAATAAGGTGGCAGAAAGAGTATGAGATATAATTTAGTTAGAAAAATGGATATATCAAATGGACCAGGAGTAAGAGTGTCTGTATTTATGCAAGGATGCACATTTCATTGCAAAAATTGTTTTAATCCTGAAACATGGGATTTTAAAGGTGGAAAAGAATTTACAAATGATACAATAAAAACTATATTAGATTTGTGTAATAGAGATTATATAAAAGGTTTATCTATCTTAGGAGGAGAACCAATGCATCCTACAAATATAGATGGAACAACTGAACTTGCAAAAGCATTTAAAGAAAAATTTCCAAATAAGAATATCTGGGTATGGAGCGGATTTAATTTTGAAAAGGATTTAAAAGAAAAAGAAGTATTAAAATATATTGATGTATTAATAGATGGACAATATGTAGATGAACTTCATGACCCAACACTTAAGTGGAGAGGCTCATCAAACCAAAGGGTTATAGATGTTAAAAAATCATTAAAGGATAATAAAACTATTTTAATGATATAGTATAAGAAGGAGTTGTTAAGTAATTAACAGCTTCTTTTTTTAAGAAAAAATAGTTAAAGCTTTAAACTTAATGTTGTTATATAGTCTAAAATGTGATATGCTATTATATATAACTTAATTATACAATAAAATAAAAATGGAGAATAAAAATAATGAATAGAAAATTAATTAGTAAAACATATTTAAAAGATGTTAATAAATATGAATTAAATTTTTACTTTGATAATAAAGACTATTATCTTGCAATAAAGAAATTTATAAATGTAGAAAAACCATTTATCTTACAGTCAGGAGTATGTTTAATTGATAATGGTTATTATATGGCAGAAGTAATTCCAAAAAAGGAAAATTATATAATGAGAATTTATTTTAATGAAAAAAAGGAAAGGATAGAATATTATTTTGATGTTACATTGAAAAATGGTTTAGATGAAAAAAGTAATATTCCATATTATGATGATTTGTATTTAGATGTTACAATTAATAGAAATGGAGAGGTAAAAGTTTTAGATGAAGATGAATTATTGGAGGCCTTAAATAGAAAAGAAATTTCTGAAGATGAATATAATCTAGCAAATAAAACAAAAGAATCATTATTAGAAAGCATTATAAACAAAAATAATAAATATATGGATTTAGATTTAGAAGAATATTTATAATAGACAAAGAAGAATAAAAAGGAGGAGAAACTGATGATTACAGTAGAACATGTAACAAAGAAGTTTGTTAGAAACAAAAACAAAAAAGAAAAAGAAGTTTTTTTAGCAGACAATGATATCACATTTGATGCAAATGATGGAGAAATAATTGGAATATTAGGTCCAAACGGAGCAGGGAAAACAACGCTACTTAGAATGATAGCAGGAATATTAGAACCAACACAAGGAAAAATAAGCTTTGATGGAATGAATTATAAGAATAATGAAATAGAAATTAAGCAAAATATAGCTTATTTATCAGGAAATACAAAGATATACGATACACTATCAACTTATGAATTATTAAAAATGTGTTGTGATATATATGGAGTAGATAAAGAAAGTAGTGAAAAGAGAATAAAAGAAATTACAAAAGTATTAGGAATGGAACAATTTTTATATAACAAAATTGCAAATTTATCAACAGGTCAAACTCAAAAAGTAAATTTAGCAAGATGTTTAGTACATAACCCTAAATACTATATTCTAGACGAAGCTACAACAGGATTAGACATAATATCTAGTCAAATAATATTAAACTTCATCAAACAAGAAAGAGATAAAGGAAAAACAATAATTTATTCAACACATTACATGGAAGAAGCAGAAAATATATGTAATAGAGTAATTATGATAAACAAAGGAAAGATAGTAAAAGCTGGAACACCAGAAGAAATCAAAAAAGATACAAATACTAGCAATTTAAGAGATGCGTTTTTTACATTGATAGGAGGTGTTTCAGATGAAGAATAATTTGTGGAATATATTAAAAAAAGAGCTTCGAGAATTATTTAGAGATAAAAAGTCTTTAGCAATGATGCTTGTAATACCAATATTTATACCACTTTTAGTGATTGGAATGTCAGCATTATTTGAATCACAAGTTAGTAAAGATGTAAGTGAATATAACAAAATTGGTTTTGCTTATGAAATGACAGAAGAGGAAAAAAGTATTGCTAAAGAAATGAATATTGAAATCATAAATGGAAATGAAGAAGAATTAAAAGAAAAATACGATAATGGAGAGATTAACCTTTATATAACAAAACAAGACAGCAAATACATTATAAATACAGATGGCTCTGATAATAGCACATTTGCAAGTAGTTTAATTGAAAACTATTTTAATACATATAAACAATATCTGCAACAAAGCTATTTACAAGAAAACAATATAAACCCAAATGAAGTATTAAATATTATAATAGTTGAAGAAAATGTTTTAGAGCAAGATAATTACTTTGCAAACTATATTAAAAATTATGCTTTTCTTTTCATAATGATGGCAATAACAGTTTCAGCAACGTACCCAGCAACAGATACAACAGCAGGTGAAAGAGAAAGAGGAACATTAGAAACATTACTTACATTTCCAATAAAAAGCAAAGATATAATTGTAGGAAAGTTTTTAGGAGTTACAGTATCATCAATTATTACAGGATTAATAAGTTTAGCTTTAGCAATAATATCATTAATGATTACAAAGAATATGTTTAGCATTTATGAAGGAGTGGATATAATGTATTCACCGATTACAATACTATTTGCAGTAATTGTAATAATAGCATATTCATTCTTTATAAGTGGTCTATGTATTGCTATTGCAAGTACATCTAAAACATTTAAAGAAGCTCAAAGTGCTTTAACACCTCTAACATTTATATCATTTTTTCCTGGTATGATAGCATTTATGATGGGAATAACAACAACACCAATACTTTCAATAGTACCATTTTTGAACTTCACTTTGATATTTACAGATATAAATAATGGAACAATTAATTTATTAAATATTGTTTTGATGGCTATATCTACAATTATTTATATAAGTTTAGTATTCTCATATATTATAAAGCAATATAAATCAGAAAAAGTATTATTTGCAGAATAAGATTGTTAAATTAATAAAGCAAAAGCCTAATATTATACAAAAATGGATAAATTACTTGAGATATCAAGAAAAAAGTAAATATCATATAGTAGTTTAAAAGAAAATTGGAAAATATTAAAGTAGTTTCCTAGCCTAAAAAATTACCAAGAAAATAATATGTTTAAATTATTTAATATTATAATAATTTTATGAATTACATGAATTTTTTTGTAAAAAAAGGAATGGAGAGTAAATATGTTTAAATTACATTCAGAATATAAACCAACAGGAGACCAGCCTGGTGCAATTGAATATTTATCAAAAGGAGTATTAGAAGGTAAGAAATTCCAAACACTTCTTGGGGTTACAGGTTCACGGGAAAACTTTTACAATGGCTAACATAATTGAGCAAGTACAGAAGCCAACATTGGTCTTAGCACACAACAAAACACTTGCTGGACAACTCTATTCAGAGTTCAAAGAGTTTTTTCCAGAAAACAATGTTGAATATTTTGTGTCATATTATGACTATTATCAACCAGAAAGTTATATACCATCAACAGATACTTATATTGAAAAAGACTCTTCTATTAATGATGAAATAGATAAATTAAGACATTCAGCAACATTATCATTATTTGAAACAAGAGATGTAATAATAGTTGCATCAGTTTCTTGTATATATGGTTTAGGAGACCCTGTTGATTATCAAGAAATGATGCTATCTTTAAGACCAGGTATGCAAAAGGGAAGAGATGAAGTATTAAAAAAATTAGTCAGTATGCAATACACAAGAAATGAAATAGATTTTAAAAGAGGAACTTTTAGAGCAAAAGGTGATATTGTAGAGATTTATCCTTCAGACCAATCAGAAGAAGCAGTAAGAGTAGAGTTTTGGGGAGATGAAATAGAAAAAATAACTCAAATAAATGCACTAACTGGAAAACCAATAGGCTCAAGACGACATATTTTAATATCTCCTGCATCACATTATGTTACAACAAAAGAAAAAATGGATAGAGCGATTGTAACAATAGAACAAGAAATGGAAGAAAGAGTAAAATACTTTAAATCTCAAAATAAATTAATAGAAGCACAAAGAATAGAGGAAAGAACAAATTTTGATATAGAAATGATGAAAGAAACAGGATTCTGTTCTGGAATAGAAAATTATTCAAGACATATAAGTGGAAGACCACAAGGAAGTCCACCATATACTCTATTTGATTATTTTCCAAAAGATTTCTTGCTTTTAATTGATGAGTCACATGCAACGATACCACAAGTAAAAGCAATGTATAACGGAGATAGAGCAAGAAAAGAATCTTTAGTAAATTATGGATTTAGACTTCCATCAGCATTTGATAATAGACCACTTACATTTAAAGAATTTGAAGAAAGAATAAACCAGGCCATTTTTGTAAGTGCTACTCCTGCTGAATATGAAAAAGAACATAGTAAAGAAAATGTAGTAGAACAAATAATAAGACCAACAGGATTATTAGATCCTAAGATAGAAGTAAAACCAGTAACAAATCAAATAGATGATTTGTTAGAACAAATAAGAATAAGAGTAAAAAAGAAAGAAAGAGTGCTAGTCACAACCTTAACAAAGAAAATGGCAGAAGACTTAACAGAATATTTAAAAGGTTTAGATATAAAAGTAAATTATATGCATTCTGATACAAAAGCATTAGAGAGAATGGAGATTATTAGAAATCTTCGTTTAGGTGAATTTGATGTGTTAGTTGGAATTAACCTTTTAAGAGAAGGGTTAGATATACCAGAAGTATCTTTAGTTGCAATACTTGATGCCGATAAAGAAGGCTTTCTTCGTTCCGAAAGGTCACTTATTCAGACAATAGGACGTGCTGCTAGAAATACAGATGGAACAGTTATAATGTATGCAGATGAATTAACAGATAGTATGGAAAAAGCAATATCAGAAACAAATAGAAGAAGAAAAATACAACAAGAATATAATGAAAAGCATCATATTACACCTAAGACAATCAACAAATCTGTAAGAGATTCAATTTCAATTATAGATGCAAAAGATATAGAAGTAGAATATAAACTTGAAAAAGAAGATGACATTAAAGAAACAATTAACAAACTTACAGATGAAATGTTAAAATTTGCAGCAGAGATGGAATTTGAAAAAGCAGCTGAATTACGTGACAAGATAAGAGAATTAGAAAAAATATTAGAACAGTAACTAGAGGTATAGATATATGGAATATAATGAAAATAAAATAGTTATATTTGATTGGGGAGGAATAGTAGAAAGTCATAAAAAAGAAGAAAATAACTATTTTAAAATAATTGTAAATATAATAAAATCAATAAATCCAGATATAAATGAAAACGAAGTAATAAGTTTATGGAAAAAGTGTACATATGATAAAGATGGAAAAAGTATAAGTACTTGTAAAGAAATTAAAGATGTAGAAAAATGGTTTAGTAGAATAAAAGAAGTATATAAATTAAAATGTAACTTTACAACATTTCGTAATATTTATAGAAAAGAATTTGAGAATGTAGATTATTATAAAGACATGGTAAAATTAGAACATGAAACAAAAAGAAGATGTAAAATAGGGATATTATCTAATCTAACATTATTGGATAAAGAAAGACTTGATAAACAATTAGATTTAAATAAATTTGATTATATATGGTTATCTTTTGAACTAGGAGAAATAAAGCCTAATAGTAAGATTTATGAAATAGTAGAAAAAGATTGTAACATTACTCCTAGAAACATTCTATTCATAGATGATAGAAAGGAAAACGTAATTGCTGCTCAAAAAAGAGGATGGAATATATGTAATTATTCCGGGTATGAAATAGATAAAATAAAGGATAAGATAGAAGAATTTATAGTTAATAACAAATAAGAATATAGCAAAGATTTAATACAAATTACAAATTTAATAGTATCTTTATATGTTAAGAGTGGAAATAATGAACTAAGCAAAATTTAAAATATTAATAATTACTGTATAAATAGCCCATAAAGAAAAATATATAATAACATACCACCATTTTGGATAAAAGAATTTTAAATATTTTTTATCTAAAATGGTGTTTATTATATATAATAAATCTAATGAGAACAAATATATAATTAATATAAAAGTAAATGGATTAGACAAAAAAGAAGAAAAAAGATTACCATTTATAAAATTAATAATACATCTAGTAGAGCCACAACTAAAACAATGTATACCATAATTTTCATACCAATAACATGATGGAATAATATTAATTAAAGAAGAATTAACAAATACAAAAATTAATACCAATACAAGTAGAATTAGTAATTGTATAAGTAGTAATTTCAAATATTTATTATTATTTATAATATTTATAATCCTTTTTAATTTGTTTAACATTATAACCATTCCTAAATAATATATTAAAAATAGAATCCTCTATTTTAATATATTTATATTTATTTTATTAATCTAGCATTAAATAGATATATTTTGACATTATTATACAAAATTGTCAATAAAAATTATTAAAATAGTTGTATAAAAATTTTTACTTTGATATAATCAAAGAAATCAAAAAAACTCTAAACAAGGAGGAGTATAATGGAAAAAGAAAAGAAGCAATGTAATTGTAAAAACAAAAAAGATTTATTTTTAGAAAAACTATTTCAAGAGTATTTACCAGAAAAAGACAATTTGATTCAAATGTTAAATGAAGTTCAAGAGCACTATGGCTATGTACCGATGCATGTGCAAAAAGTATTATCTGAATTTTTAAATGTACCAATGGCAGAAATATATGGTGTAGTTACGTTTTATTCAAGATTTTCATTAGAACCACAAGGAAAATATAAAATATCAGTATGTTTAGGAACAGCATGCTTTGTTAAAGGTTCTCAAAAAATAATGGATAGATTAGTAGATAGGCTAAAAATAAAAGAGGGAGAAACAACAAAAGATGGTTTATTTACAATAGAACAAACAAGATGTGTTGGAGCTTGTGGTTTAGCACCAGTATTTACTGTAAATGGTGAAGTATATGGAAGAGCAAGTGTTCAAAAACTAGACCAAGTTTTAGATGAATTAATAGAAAAAGAAAAACAAGCAAAATAGGAGGTAAGTATGAAAACATTAGAAGAACTTCATAAAATAAGTGAAGAAAAAAGAAAAGAATTAGATTTAAGAGTAAATACTAAAGCAGATACAAGAGAAAAACATATTTTAGTATGTCATGGAACTGGATGTACATCTTCTAAATCACCAGAAATTTTAGAAAATTTTAGAAAAATATTAAAAGAAAAAAATATAGAAAATGTAAGAGTAATCAAAACAGGGTGCTTTGGATTATGTGCAAAAGGTCCAATTGTAATAATAAGACCGGAAGATACATTTTATGCAAATGTAAAACCAGAAGATTGTGAAGAGATTATAGAAACTCATATTATAAAAGGAGAATTTGTGCAAAGACTACTTTGTAAAGATATAGATGGGAAAGTTGTAAATTCGTTAGATGAATTAAATTTCTATAAAAAACAAAAAAGAATAGCACTTAAAAATTGTGGTGTAATTAACCCAGAAGATATTGATGAGTATTTAGCATTTGACGGATATAAAGCATTAGAAAAAGTATTAACTTCTATGAAGCCAGAAGCAGTAATAGATATTATTTCAAAATCAGGACTTCGTGGTAGAGGTGGAGCAGGATTTCCTACAGGAAAGAAATGGGAACTAACTAGAGCAAATGAAGCAGACCAAAAATACGTAGTATGTAATGCAGATGAAGGAGACCCAGGAGCATTTATGGATAGAAGCATATTAGAAGGAGATCCACATAGTGTGCTAGAAGCAATGGAAATTGCAGGGTATACGATTGGAGCAAGCAAGGGATTTATATATGTAAGAGCAGAATATCCAATAGCTGTAAAAAGATTAGAAATTGCAATTAATCAGGCAAGAGAATATGGAATACTTGGAAAAAATATATTTGGAACAGGTTTTGATTTTGATATAGAAATAAGATTAGGAGCAGGAGCATTTGTATGTGGTGAAGAAACAGCATTATTAGAATCAATAGAAGGAAAACGTGGTCAACCAAGAGTAAAACCACCATATCCTGCGGAATCAGGTTTATGGGGAAAACCTACTTTAATTAATAATGTAGAAACATATGCAAACATAGCACAAATAATATTAAAAGGTTCAAGTTGGTATTCATCAATAGGAACAGAAAAATCAAAAGGAACAAAAGTATTTGCATTAGGAGGAAATGTAAATAACATTGGTTTAGTAGAAGTACCAATGGGAACAACATTAAGAGAAATAGTATATGATATAGGTGGAGGAATACCAAATGGAAGAGACTTTAAAGCAGCACAAACAGGTGGACCTTCTGGTGGTTGTATTCCAAAACAACACTTAGACACACCAATAGATTATGAATCATTAAAAGAAATAGGTTCAATGATGGGGTCAGGTGGCTTAATTGTAATGGATGATACTAAATGTATGGTATCCTTAGCAAAATTCTACTTAGAATTTACAGTAAGTGAAAGCTGTGGAAAATGTACACCTTGTAGAATAGGAACAAAAAGAATGCTTGAGATATTGGAAAAACTATGTAATGGAGAAGGAGAAGAATCAGACATATATAGATTAGAAACATTAGCAAAAAATATTCAAAAAGCAAGTATATGCGGACTAGGACAAAGTGCACCAAACCCGGTAATTAGTACATTAAACTATTTTAGAGAAGAGTTTAAAGAACACGCAATAGATAAGGCATGTAGAACACAAGAATGTAAAGCACTCGCAAAAATAGGAATTGATGAAGAAAAATGCAAAGGTTGTGGGCTATGTCAAAAACATTGTCCAGTAGATGCAATAAAAGGTGAAGGAAGAGATAAAAGAAGAATAGATCCTAATTTGTGTATTAAATGTGGTACTTGTATAGCAACTTGCCCATTTCATGCAATAAGTTAAAAATAGGGAGGAAAAGTAATGGAAGAAAAAATGGTTACATTAACAATAGATGGAGAAACTGTAAAAGCAAAAGCAGGAACTACAATACTTGAAGCAGCAAAATCTGCTGGAATAGATATTCCAACATTATGTTTTTTAAAAGACATAAATGAAATGGGAGACTGTAGAATGTGTATAGTTGAAGTTGAAGGTAGACGTGGATTTGCAACATCATGTATTCAAACAGTAGAAGAAGGAATGGTAGTTCATACTCATACACCAAATGTTTTAGAAGCAAGAAGAACAGTACTTGATTTAATAATATCAAATCACGCAAAAGACTGTTTAACTTGTACTCGTTCAGGAAACTGTGAATTACAAACATTAGCCACTAAATTTAATGTTTTACATGTAGAATACCCTGGAGAGATGACAAAACATAAAATAGATGATAAATCGCCAGCAATAGTTAGAGATTTTAATAAATGTATATTATGTAGAAGATGTGTTGCAACTTGTAAAAATGTACAAGGAATCGGAGCAATTGACTGTATAAATAGAGGATTTGAGTCTTGTATATCAACAGTTGGAGACCATAGTTTAAATGATGTAAACTGTACATTTTGTGGTCAGTGTATTGAAAGCTGTCCTACAGGAGCTTTACATGAAAAAGAAACAATTAAAGAAGCATGGGCAAAGTTAAAAGATCCAGATACATTTGTAATAGCACAAACAGCACCATCAATTAGAGTTGCTCTAGGAGAAGAGTTTGGTATGGATATTGGAACAAATGTTGAAGGAAAAATGGTAACAGCTCTAAGAAGAATGGGCTTTGATAGAGTATTTGATACAAACACAGGAGCAGATTTTACAATTATGGAAGAAGCATCAGAATTTATAGAAAGATTTAAAGAAAATGATAACCTTCCAATGTTTACATCTTGTTGTCCAGGTTGGGTACGTTATATAGAAGAAAACTATCCAGAGTTACTTCCACATTTATCAAGTTGTAAATCACCACATCAAATGTTTGGAGCCTTAATTAAATCTTATTATGCAAAAAAAGAAAATATAGATCCTAATAAAATATATGTAATATCAATAATGCCATGTGTTGCTAAAAAATTTGAAGCAGTAAGACCAGAAATGCAAAATGATGGATTTTACAATGTAGATAATGTAATAACAACAAGAGAGTTATCTAGGATGATTAAACAAGCAAATATTGAATTTACAAAATTAGAAGATAGTAAATTTGATGAACCAATGGGAGAAGCAACAGGAGCAGCTGCAATTTTTGGAACAACAGGAGGAGTAATGGAAGCAGCATTAAGAACGGCCGAAGATTTGCTAACAGGAGAAAAATTAGATAGAATAGATTTTGAAGAAGTTAGAGGAGGAAAAGGAATAAAGAAAGCAACTGTAAATATAGCAGGAAAAGAAATAAAAGTAGTCGCAGCAAGTGGACTTAAAAATGCTAGGACAATATTAGAAGAAATAAGACAAGGAAAAGCAGATTATCAATTTGTGGAAATAATGGCATGTCCAGGAGGATGTATAATGGGTGGAGGCCAACCAATTAAAAATTCAAAAGTACGTGCAGAAGTAGATGTAAGAAAATCACGTGCAAATAGTTTGTATACTATAGATGAAAAGTCAACAATTAGAAAATCACATGAAAATCCAGTGTTAAAAAAAATATATAAGGACTATTTAGGAAAGCCAGGAGGAGAATTAGCACATAGACTATTACATACACACTATGAAAAAAGAGAAAAATATAATTTTGAGACATAAGGGGACGGAGGAAAAAAACAGCATTTTTTATTTCAAAATATAAAAAAGTGTCCTAAAGCAAAAGCTAAAGGACACTTTTAGAATGCCTTACAAGGTATTCTTGCTAGAGGTAGAAAGTTCTTCGTCAACAAGTTGAGGAACCGAAAAACTTAACTTACATGCAGGTTCTTTGCTAAATGGGGTGGACTCAATAACCGTATACATTACATTAACAGGAAATTAATATAGAAATGAGACAAAAAAGCCCCGTCCCCTTTTGTCTCATTCCCACTCTATTGTTGCAGGTGGTTTTGATGTTATGTCATACACTACTCTATTTACATGTTCTACTTCATTTACTATTCTAGATGACACTTTTTCTAAAACTTCATATGGTATTTTACTCCAAACTCCTGTCATAAAATCAGTTGTTTCAATTGCACGAAGTGCTATTGTATAATCATAAGTTCTTTCATCACCCATAACGCCAACAGATTTTAAGTTAGTAAGTACTGCAAAATATTGATTGATACTTTTATGAAGACCTGCATTTGCAATTTCCTCTCTAAATATACTATCCGCTTCTTTTAGAATATTTAATTTGTCTTCTGTTATATTTCCAATAATACGAATTGCTAAGCCAGGTCCTGGAAATGGTTGTCTATAAACTAAGTTTTCAGGAATACCAAGTTCTAAACCTACTTTTCTTACTTCATCTTTAAATAAATCACGAAGAGGTTCTACGATTTCCTTAAAATCTACATAGTCAGGTAATCCTCCTACATTATGATGGCTCTTTATTACAGAAGATTTACCAAGACCACTTTCAATTACATCAGGATAGATAGTTCCTTGAACTAGATAATCTACAGTTCCTATTTTCTTTGCTTCTTCTTCAAATACACGGATAAATTCTTCACCTATAATTTTTCTTTTTTTCTCAGGGTCTATTACACCATCTAGCTTCTGTAAAAATCTATCTTTACAATTAACACGTATTAAGTTAATATCAAACTGATTCTTAAAAACTTCTTCTACTTCATTACCTTCATTTTTTCTAAGTAAACCGTGATCCACAAAGATACAAGTTAAATTCTTTCCAATTGCCTTATGTAATAATATAGCAGCAACAGAAGAATCAACTCCACCAGATAAAGCACATAATGCTTTTTTATTTCCGATTTTTTCTTTTAAACTTTTAATCTTTTCTTTTGCAAAAGAAGATACTTCCCAGTCACCTTTACATTTACATATTTCATATAAAAAGTTTTTAATTACATTAATACCATTTTCTGAATGAACAACTTCTGGATGAAATTGAATACCATAAAAGTTTTTATCTTTGTTTTCCATTCCACTATTTGGGCAAGATGGGGTAGAAGAAATAGTTTTAAAACCAGAAGGTAAATTTTCTACAAAATCTGTATGACTCATTAAAAAGTTGTTAGTAGAATTAAAATCTTTAAATAATAAGGAATTATTATCTATTTTAACGTTTGTTACTCCATATTCTCTTTTAGTTGCTTTTTCAACTTTACCACCTAAAATTACAGTCATAAGTTGCATACCATAACAAATTCCAAGTATTGGAATGCCTAGATTAAATATTTTAGAATTACACTTAGGACTATCTTTTCCAAATACACTTGCAGGTCCTCCAGTAAATATTATTCCTTTTGGATTTTTTTCTTTAATTTTTTCTATTGAAATATCGAATGGAACAACTTCAGAATACACATTACATTCTCTTACTCTTCTTGCGATTAATTGATTATACTGACCTCCAAAATCTAAAATTAAAATTAATTCGTTTTTCATAAACTTATTTTACCTCCAAACTTTTTACTAATATTATCATAAATGGCAATAAAAGTAAACAAAATGAAGTAAACCACATAAAAAGTGCTTTCAAGCAAACTAATCTCAAAAGCACTTTAGGAATACCTTACAAAGTATTCTTGTTAGAGGATTCATGAAAAGCTAAAACTTTTGTTCTTCATTTGAGTCCGGAAGATAAATATCTATATAATAAGAACCAAAAGCAGTATCACCCAATTTTTTGATATTGTATCCAAGCCCTTGAAGATTAACTAATAATTGTGGATGAGGGGGAAGGTCAAAGTACACACAGACATAATCTGATTTAACTCCATTTCTAATCCAATCCTTTATTTTTCTCATACACTCTTTTTTTTGTTTACGATAAGTTTTCTTACTAAGTTGTCGTTTAGCCCTTTCATTAATAACTCTTGTTGCAGAAATCATATTACCTCCAAACAACTGTGTACTATTAATACAAGCCAATTATAGCATGTTTTACATAAAATATCAAAAACTTTAAATTTCCACAAAAGAAAATACCCCTGGTTAAAATCAGAGGTATTTTTAAGACTTTAATTAAAAGTCTTTGTTTGAAGTTAATTATATCACCATTTAATAGCAATTCTTTTGATGGAAATAGTAGAAACTTGGAATCCCAAGCACATAAGAATAAGTTTAGCTATTGGTGATATATCATTGTAGTACAATGTTACTTCATTTTTTCCTTGGTAGCTTACTTCACTAACTTTTTTAAGACAGAAAATTACTTGCTTAATTATACTGCTATATTTTGTGATTATACGTGCATTTTCAGCAGAAATAACAGGATAATTTTTCAAACAAGTAATTATAGAAATTATTTCGCTTGCTTCTTGGTCATCAAGAAAAATTTTATTTTCTGTTTTTGGAAATCCAAACATTTTTTGAATTTCAGTTAATGAAGTCATTTTTCCTCCAAACAAGAATGTAATTACATTACAAAACTATTATACTATGTTATTACATAATGTGTCAAAAGATTGTTTAGAAATTTTAAAAATAAATTTCAAATATAAATTTTAAAGTCCTTTACTTTAAAAATTTGTTATATTATAATAGTTAAAATATGAGAAGGAAGGGAGAATACAAATGGCAAAAATTTTAGAAGATATTTCAAGAACATTTAATGAATTTCTATTATTACCAAACTTAACAGATGAAAGATGTATACCATCAAAAGTATCATTAAAAACACCACTTGTGAAATTTGAAAAAGGAGAAGAGTCCAAATACTATGCAAACATTCCAATGGTATCTGCTATCATGCAATCTGTTTCAGGAGAAGAAATGGGGATTGCATTAGCAAGAGAAGGGGGTGTTGCTTTTATTTATGGCTCACAAACAATTGAAAATCAAGCAAAGATGGTAAAAAGAGTAAAAAAATATAAAGCTGGATTTGTTGTAAGTGACTCAAATGTAAAGCCAAATGCTACTTTAGAAGAAGTACTTAATCTAACCAAAGAAACTGGACATTCAACAGTTATAATAACACAAGATGGAACAAAAAATGGAAAATTTTTAGGTTTAGTTACAGATAAAGATTATAGGTTATCTAGAGATAATAAGGAGACACCAATAAGTAATTTTATGACTCCAAAAGATAAAGTTATATGGGCAAAAGAAGGAATAAGTTTACCAGAAGCAAATGATATTATATGGGATAATAAAATTGCTTGTTTGCCTATACTAGATGATAAAGAACATTTAAAATATTTAGTTTTTCGTAAAGATTATGAAGACAGAAAGAATAATCCTAATTCACTACTTGATGAAAACAAGAGATATATAGTAGGTGCAGGAGTAAATACTAGAGATTTCGAGGAAAGAATACCTGCATTAGTAGATGCCGGAGTAGATTTGCTTTGTATAGATTCGTCTGATGGATATTCAGTTTGGCAAAAAAATACAATAGATTTTGTAAGAAAAAAATATGGAGATAATGTAAAAATAGGTGCAGGAAATGTAGTAGATAGAGAAGGTTTTATGTATTTAGCTAAAGCTGGAGCAGATTTTATAAAAGTAGGTGTAGGTCGGAGGATCTATTTGCATAACACGTGAAACAAAAGGAATAGGAAGAGGACAAGCATCAAGTTTAATAGATGTAGTAGCTGCTCGTGATGAATATTATAAAAAAACAGGTATTTATATTCCAGTTTGTTCAGATGGAGGAATAGTACATGACCATCACATAACAATAGCTTTAGCATTAGGTGCAGATTTTGTAATGATGGGAAGATATTTTGCAAGATTTGATGAAAGTCCTACAAGAGTTGTTAGAAAAGGAAATAATTATCTAAAAGAGTATTGGGGAGAAGGTTCAAATAGAGCTAGAAACTGGCAAAGATATGATATGGGAGGAGATAAAAAACTTTCTTTTGAAGAAGGTGTAGATTCTTATATACCTTATGCCGGAAGATTAAAAGACAATTTAGAAATAACAGTTGCAAAAATAAAATCAACAATGTGTAATTGTGGAAGTATAACAATTCCAGAATTTCATGAAAAAGCAAGACTAGTACTAGTATCAGATGTCAGTATCTCAGAAGGAAGTGCACATGACGTTATATTGAAAGAAATTGACAATCAATTTAATTAAAAAAACTGCTATAAGATGATATTCAAATCTTATAGCAGTTTCGTTTTAGCTATAGTTATCTATTGTTATTTTGTTTTTCATTGTTATTGTTGTTATTGTTTTGATTATTTTTGTTGTTTCTGTTTTGTTTATTATGTTTATCTGACATGAAAAGCACCTCCAATCAAATCTAATATTATTCTTCTCAAAATAAGAAAAAATATTCTGGTACAAATTGTTTTTTTTAATAATTTGTTATATAATACCAAAAAAATAAATAAAAATTAAATAAGGCTTAATTTTTTGGGGGATTATAATGGAGTTTAAAAATCAAAAATTAATAGAATTTAATAAGTATTTAAAAAAGAAAAAAGTTGCAATAATAGGTCTAGGAGTAAGTAATTTACCACTTTTAAAATATATGTATGAAAAAGATGCATATGTTACAGTATTTGATGAAAAGGAAAAAGAAGAAATACCAAGAAAACTACTAGAAAGATTACAAAAATATGGTGCAAATGCTTTTTTTGGAAAAGAATGTTTTAAAAATTTAAAAGGATTTGATATTATATTTAGATCACCTAGTTGTTTACCTACAAGAAAAGAATTAGTAGAAGAGAAAGAAAGAGGAGCGATTATAACATCTGAAATAGAAATGCTAATGAAAATAGCCCCTTGTAAAATAATTGGAGTAACTGGAAGTGATGGAAAAACAACAACTACTAGTTTGATTTATAGTATATTAAAAAAAGCAAGGTATAATACTTATTTAGGAGGAAATATAGGAATACCTTTATTTACAAAAATTGATGAAATGAGACCTAATGATATTTTAGTGTTAGAATTAAGTAGTTTTCAATTAATGGGGATGAAAATAAGTCCTAATATTTCAGTTATTACTAATATAACACCAAATCATTTAAATATTCACAAAGATTATGAAGAATATATAGATGCTAAAAAAAATATTTTTAAATATCAGAATGAAAATGATTATTTAATATTAAATTATGATAATGAAATAACAAGAGCTTGTAAAACTCAATCTAAATCAAAAGTTATTTATTTTAGTAGTAAAGAAAAATTAGATAACGGATTTATTATAGATAACGGAATAATAAAAGAATGTGAAGATGGAATTAGAAAACATATATTAAACACAAAAGATGTTATTTTAAGAGGAAATCACAATTTTGAAAATATTGCATCAGCTTTTGCTGCAACTAAAACATTGGTAGATCAGGATACAGCAATAGAAGCTGTAAAAGAGTTTAAAGCAGTAGAACATAGATTAGAATTTGTAAGAGAACTTAATAATGTCAAATGGTATAATGATTCTGTTAGTTCGTCGCCTACAAGAACTATTGCAGGATTAAATTCTTTTGATGAAAATATAGTTTTAATAGCAGGTGGTTATGACAAAAATTTAGATTATACACCTATTGCAAAACCGATACTTAAAAAAGTTAAAACTTTAATATTATTAGGTGCAACATCTGGAAAAATATTTGAAGCGGTGAAAAAAGAAGAGGAAAAGGAAGGAAAAAGTATAAATATTTATATGTCAAATACATTAGAAGAAGCTGTAAACTTAGCCAAAAAATATGCTAAATCAAACGAAGTAGTTCTATTTTCTCCTGCTAGTGCTAGTTTTGATATGTTTAAAAATTTTGCAGAAAGAGGAAATATATTTAAAAATTTAGTAAATAAGTTATAACATAATTTTAAAAACCTCCATATTATATAGAAAAGATAAGGAGGTTTTTTTATGTATAATAACGAACCATTTGACGATTACATAAGGTCTATTTTAGGTTATCCAACCCCTAATACTATGTATGTTCCAGAAAGTAATAATTATAATAGTTATGTAAACTACACAGGGAATAATACAAATGAGGATATAAAAATTTTAGAGCAATGTTATCCAGAAATATATAAAATAGTATATCCAATGATAAAAAACAGATGTAGCAGGGTTTCAGAGCCAATAACAGAAGATTTAATTAATAATATTACAAATGAAATTTATTCTTCTATAGAAGTAACAAATGAAGTAAATCTTAATATTAATCTAAAAAATGAAGTAAGTAATAACAATAATAGAGATGGTAAGAAAGACGAAGTAAAAAAAGAAAATAGGGAAGATAGGCAAGGAAACGGGCTAAGAGATTTAATAAAAATTTTATTAATTAGAGAATTAATAAGAAACAGAAGACCACACCCACGTCCACCTATGCAACCAAGACCACCATTTTTACCAGAAAGACCAGGAATGACACCAATTAGACCAAGATATGATTATATGGATATTTATGAAAATTAATTATAAGATATGCTAAAAATCTAAATTTAGCATATCTTTTTAAAGTGCAATAGAGTAGAACAACATTAACAAGAGAGATAGATAAATATAGAAGAATAATTAATAATAATTATGTGATTTTATATACTAGCGGGAAAGAAGAGAAAAAAGTAAAAAATATAGAAATAAAAACTTGTTTTTATATAACATACTTGTAAAAATTATAATTTGTGATAAAATAAGAAAAAAGTTATTATATAAGAAATTTAATAAACAATAAAGGAAAAGTAAAAATGATATTTGTTATATTTGTAAATTTAGTAATAATAATAGTATTATATATGTTATTTTTTGTAAAAAAATTAGGAAATACAGAAAAAATTGATTTAAAAGAATTTGATGCACCAATATTGGGATATTTAGATAATTCTAATGGTAATATATATGATTGGTTACTTGCTGAAATATTAGAAATGGTAAGAAAAAAATATATAGAAATAGAATATATAAGAAAAGATGTTGATAAATATGACTATATCTTCAAAAAAAGTAAAAACATAGATTTAAAAGATTTGAAGACATATGAGATAAATGTATATAGAATATTATTTGACAAAAAAGATACGATATCAATGGATGAATTAGAGGAATATGTTAAATTAAATGATAGCAAAAAAAATGATATAAATATAAAATTAATAGTTTTTAAAAATCGAATAGAAGAGGCATTAATTGACTTAGATATAGTAAGTATGCAGAAGAAAAAGCAAATAAAGGTAATAAAGAGGCTTATGATAATAATGGCATTAATATCTATTATGATAGCATATTATATCGAGGAAGAAATTATATTTTCAATAATTGCATTTATAGAAATTGTAATAATATATATTATGATAATGAGATGTGACTATTATACAGAGTTTGGAAAGGAATTAAAAGAAAGAGTAAAAGAATATAAAAATTATTTAGAAGATAATGAATTGATTGGAGAAAAAAATATATCACATCAGGTATTATATGAAAAAGCTTATATCGATGCCATAGCTTTTCATATAAATAAAATTGCTAAAGATGAGTTTATATACGATGAAATGAAATATATAACAAAAGAAAAAAGAAAAGAATGGATAAATTGGATTTTTCTAATACTATACTGGGTAATAATTTGGGTTTTATGTTAATCTCAGAAATAAAGATTAAAAAAATTCAGAAACCTTTGATTTTTAAGATTTACGCACTATTATATTAAATCACAAAAAGGTAACTTTATGGTAAAAAGAAAAACAGAAAGAATTTAAAATTTAGTTTAAACATTAATAAAAAAATAAGGTGAAATGGGAAAATGATAAATTGGAAGCGTTTATGCTTGGAGATAAAGAAAAATTAGATAAAAAGATTTTTGCATTTAATCTAGAAGAAAACCATTACCTTTAATAATGTTGATAACTTAATTCTTATATATAAATACTTTTTTAACATCTTTTAATTATTATTGTAAATTAAAGAATATTATTTAATTTTTTGTTAAGAATAATATTAATAAAAATTGAAAGGTGGTTAAAAAATGAAAGTTCAAGATTGCATGTGTAAAGATATTTATTGTATTAAGCCAGAAACAAAAATTGGAGAAGCGGCAAAATTAATGTCTCAAAATCATGTGGGATGTTTACCAGTATGTGATAATAATAATTCTATATGTGGCATAGTCACAGATAGAGATTTGGTTTTAAGATGTATTGCTTGTGATAAAGATGTAAATAAGACTCCTATAAGTGATATAATGACTTGCAATGTTATTACTTGTAAAAAAACAGATGATATAGTAAATGCTGAAAGCAAAATGGGGCAAAAACAAGTAAGAAGACTTCCGGTATGCGATGATAATAATAGGGTTGTAGGAATGCTTACTTTAGGCGATTTAGTAAATAATGATGATGAATCGGAAGAAGATCTCTGGAGTACTTTAGAAGATATTTGTGATTGTAATGGAAATCAAAATAATATGTAATTTTAAAGGCGGATATTAGACCGCCTTTTTGCATATAATAAGCTAGGGAGGAGAAGATGATTTGGAATATTTCTTATTGGAGTAAAGTCTTAAAAAGAATTTTATATGTTATATTTATCTTACTTGGTTTATATATAGGGTTAAAATTATCTGCTTTTTATATGCCATTTTTAGTTGCTTTTATTATATCTTTAATAATAGAGCCTACAATAAAGTTTATTATGCAAAAAACAGGACTTACAAGAAAAGTAAGTTCAATTATAATATTTTTATTAGTATCTTTATTAATATTAGGAACTCTTACTTGGCTAATAATAACTATTTTTTCTGAAGCTTCAAGTTTATTACAAGGAATAAATGATTATTTTGATAAAGTATACATACAATTCCAAAATTTTGTTACAAGTTTGAGTTTTGATAAGATACATTTATCAAATGAAATATTACAAGTAGTGCAAAATTCTACTGGAAATGTGTTAGAAGCAGTTTCAAATTGGTTAAAAAACGGATTAACTAGCTTAATTAATTTAGTAACAAGTCTTCCTTCAATTACAATATGTATAGGTATTACTGTAATTGCGTTATATTTTATATGTGTTGATAAGATTTATATAATAGATCAAATAGAACATCATCTGCCCAAAGTTTGGGTAAAAAAAATAAAGATTCATTCAAGAGAGTTAATAGGAACTCTTGGTGGATACTTGAAAGCAGAGGTAAGCTTAATTTTAATTTCCTTTTTTATTTCTTTAATTGGTTTATATATTCTACAGTTTGCAGGGTTTAACATAAAATATCCATTATTGATGGCTTTAGCAATTGGTTTTGTGGATAGTCTTCCAATATTAGGCTCAGGAAGTTTTATGATACCTTGGGCAATAATTTCAGCAATAAATGGAGATATAAATCTAGGAATTGCAATAATTGTTTTACTTATTTTAATGAGCGTAATAAGGCAGATTTTAGAACCAAAATTAGTTAGTAAAAATATAGGTGTTCATCCAATATTTACTTTAATTGCAATGTATACGGGATTTAAATTAATAGGAATAATTGGTCTACTTATAGGACCTATAGTATTAATAATAGTTAAAAATATATTTGCAAATTTAATCGATAGGGGAGTATTTAAAACAATTTTTGACAAAAAATAGAAGCTATAAAGCTTCTATCTTTCATTATTATCATGATTTTTATCATTTGAATGAAAATTATTGCTAGTTATATCTTTATTAATGTTAGCTACAATTTCTTTGAAACGTTTAAATTCTTCACTGCCTATATATTCTTCAACATCTGTTCTTATAAAACCAAAAGAACGATCTTCTTTTTCAAATAAGATTTCTCTATTTGGATAAAGTCTAGCAAAGTAATTATACAAAAATCTTTTAATTGTATCATCATCTGAAACCTGTGATATAACTTTTTTATAATTTGAATAATCTCCAAATTCTATTGTCATAACACGACCTCTTTCATTATCATCCATTCTTGATAAATAAGAGTTTGGAGACATATCACGAGTTTCATTTTTAAATTCATCTATTCCAGGAACATTGTGTGTACGAACAAATTCTTTCACTTCTTGAATCTTTTGATTAATTATAGGTTTTAAAGCTTCTGGAATCTCTATTGGAGTAAGTTTTTTACCATTCATTTTAGTATGTGCGGCAAAACCATAGTTTGCAAAACGATACTGGTCTTCAGTTTGCAGTTGACATTCTACTCTTCCAACAGGTGTATCTAAATATACAAAATTTGATTCGTAGCCTCTTGGATTTCTTTTCTTTTCTACTGGTATATCAGCTAATTTTACACCTAATCCTTCTAATAGTGGGTTGTCTTCAAAAAGTGAAGTTATCTGTTCTGTTAAAATTGCAAGTTCAGTTTTGTTATAAAATTTACCTTCATATTCAGAAAGTAAACTGAAAAAATTAACTTTTGGATCTTCCAAATCTTCAATAGTAATATTTTCATTAGGATATGATTTTAAGAAAGCAAAACGTTCTTGTATAGTTTTAAATTTATCATCATAATATTCTATTAATTCAGTTGCATCTGGATGAACAATTATTTTTAATCTTTCTAATATTTCTGCACACATTCTATAATATTCCCATTGTGAACAATCATATCTGTAATTACTTGGTTTAGAAGGTTTTAAATCATTAATTAAAAGTTTACGTTTAAAAGCTTGAAATCTCTCAAGATATGCTTGATTTTGTTTTTGTTCTTCAAGTAATGCTTGTATTTCTGGGTTACTAGATGTAGTTATTGTAGGTCTTCTTCTAGAAACAACTTCCATTGCGAAAATATCTAAAAGTGGTTCTACGTTATCTACAACAATCTCACCATTTTCATTATAATGAATCGTAGCTTTTTTTAAACGTTTATTTATTTTATCTCTTGTACTTTTATGAGCTTTATATCTATAAGGTATATTGATGCCTGATTGTTCATAATTTTCGTACTGAGATATCATTATAGCAGCTACTACATGATTAAAATAATCTCTTATATATTGATTTTCATGAAATTCACCATATTTTCTTAATTGTGTATCTCCATAATTTCTAATTGCTTCTTGCTCCTGTGAAGTATTTGGAAGAGCTCTATGAGCTAATCTTTGAATATGTTCTTTAAATTCATTCATTTGTATTTTCACCTTTCATACTTTTTTTATGATTTTAATACGATTATTATTATAGCACATAAAGAAAAAAATGTAAACTATTTTAAAAAGTCTCATACAATACCGGAAGTAGGAATATATGTTTCATTTGGAGGGTATACATATTCATCATTTGGTTTTGTTACTTCATTTATTTTAGTAATTCTTACAATTGGCATATCACCATGATAAGATCCTTTATAAATTTCACCAGTTATTTCAATCCACGTATTATCTTTAAATTCTCTTGCGTTTTCATATTCACAAAGAAATCCAACAATAACACTTTGAAAGTCAGAGGAAACAATCATATCTCTTGCTAAAACAAATTGATTTTCTTTTAAATCTAAAACACGATATATATATCCTGTAAAATTAATTTGAACACCAACATAGTCATCAATATTTTCATGAACAGCTTTTAATACATTTGTATAATTAGAAGTACTAATAATATTTACTTTATTTTGAGGTAAGCAACTAGAGTTATTTGGATTATTTTTAGCACCGTTAATAATTCTAAAAATAACAATGCAAATTATTATAAGCAGTAGTATTACTGAAGAAATTATAAAGGTTTTAAATAATTTAATTCCGTTTACTTTAACATTAAAAACAAACATACTAATTCCTCATTTCATTTAATTTTTATTTAAATATATGAATTCTCTAAATGAAATATGAATTAATAATTAGATTAAAATGACTAAAACATAGTAAAATTGTTATTACATATAATTTGTTAGGAGAAAAGATGAGTTTGTTAACGAGTTTTGCTAATTGCTTTATTATTGTTGTTTTTACTTACATAGCAATGTGGGTGTAAAGTCATATCTTTTTGGGATGTATTTATTCTTAATACAATGGACACATAAATGAAAAGAATCATCTTTGTAATTTTTAAAGCAAAGCTACAAACAAAGAACAGCTCCATGCACATGGGATTAAAATTAAAAAAAATAATGAAAATTTCTTGATAAAAACTAATATTCGTGATATATTATACAAGTATTAATGTGTATAAATAACTTTAAGGAAGGATTGAAAACTAAAATGAGTATTTTAAAAAAGATTTTTAAATCTTATAGTGAAAAAGAAGTAAAGAGAGTAATGCCTCTAGTTGAGAAAATTAACGGTATGGAAGATGAAATTTCAAAATTAAGTGATAGGGAATTAAGAGAAAAAACCGATTATTTTAAAGAAGAATTGAAAAATGGTAAAACATTAGATGATATTTTACCAGAGGCATTTGCGGTTGTAAGAGAAGCTTCAAAAAGAGTTTTAGGAATGAGACATTTTGATGTTCAATTAATAGGTGGTATTATCTTACATCAAGGTAGAATCGCAGAAATGAAAACAGGTGAAGGAAAAACTTTAGTTGCAACGTTGCCAGTATATTTAAATGCACTAGAAGGAAAAGGAGTTCATGTAATTACTGTAAATGACTACTTAGCAAAAAGAGATAGTGAATGGATGGGTAAATTATATAAATTCTTAGGACTATCTGTTGGTTTAGTAATTGCAGGAATGGAACCAAAAGCAAAACAAGAAGCATATAATAGTGATATTACATATGGAACAAACAACGAATTTGGTTTTGATTACTTAAGGGATAATATGGTAATTTATAAAGACCAATTAGTTCAACGTGGACTTCATTATGCAATTGTCGATGAGATTGATAGTATTTTAATTGATGAGGCTCGTACACCACTTATTATTTCTGGTAGAGCAAATGAATCATCTGATTTATACAAAAAAGCTGATAACTTTGTTAGAAGATTAACACCAAAAGTAATTGTAGAAGAAGACATAAAAAATTATGAACAAGCTGAAGATAATGAAAAATATGATTACATTGTAGACTTAAAAGCAAAATCAGCAACATTAACTGGAAAAGGTATTAAGAAAGCTGAAGAAGCATTTGGATTAGAAAACTTTAATGATTTAGAAAACTCTACATTAGTACACCATGTAAACCAAGCTTTACGTGCCCATGGTGTTATGAAAAAAGATATAGATTATATAGTTAAAGATGGAGAAGTTTTAATTGTTGATGAATTTACAGGTCGTATAATGTACCGGTAGACGTTACAATAATGGTCTTCATCAAGCAATTGAAGCTAAAGAACATGTAAAAATAGCAGATGAATCAAAGACTTTAGCTACAATTACATTCCAAAACTTCTTTAGAATGTATGATAAATTGTCTGGTATGACAGGTACTGCTATGACAGAAGCTGCAGAATTTGAAGAGATTTATAATTTAGACGTTGTTGAAATACCAACAAACAAACCAATGATTCGTAAAGATGAAAATGATGTTATTTATAAAAATGAAAATGCAAA
>CALXAY010000013.1 GCA_944386415.1 uncultured Clostridia bacterium
TGTAATCTATTTTTTAATTGGTCAACACAAAGCATAAAGTTTGCTCCTGTGATATCCATTTTATTTACATATACCATTCTTGGTACTTGATATTTATCAGCTTGTCTCCAAACTGTTTCTGTTTGTGGTTGAACTCCACCTTTGGCAGCTAAAACTGTAACAGCACCATCAAGAACTCTTAAAGATCTTTGAACTTCTACTGTAAAATCAACGTGTCCTGGTGTATCTATGATATTTATTCTATTATTTTTCCAGAAACAAGTTGTAGCAGCAGATGTTATTGTAATACCTCTTTCTTGTTCTTGTTCCATCCAGTCCATTGTTGCTTCACCTTCGTGAACTTCTCCTATTTTATGAGTTTTACCTGTATAAAATAAGATTCTTTCAGTTGTTGTTGTTTTTCCCGCATCAATGTGTGCCATTATTCCTATATTTCTTGTTCTTTCTAGTGGGTATTCTCTTCCTGCCATTTTTATATTTCCCCCTCTCTTTTACCATTTATAATGTGCAAATGCTTTATTAGCTTCTGCCATTCTATGTGTATCTTCTTTCTTCTTGAATGCTCCACCGTTTCCAGCTACTGCATCCATTATTTCTCCTGCTAATTTTGCAGCCATTGTTTTTTCGTGTCTGTTTCTAGCATATGTGACAAGCCATCTTAAACCTAAAGTTTGTCTTCTCTCTGGTCTAATTTCTAATGGAACTTGATATGTAGCTCCACCAACTCTTCTTGCTTTTACTTCTAAGACTGGCATAACATTTTCTAAAGCTGCTTCAAAAACTTCTAGAGGATCTTTTCCCTCTTTTTCTTTAATAATGTCAAATGCATCATATACTATTTTTTGAGCCACTGATTTCTTACCATCAAGCATTATATTGTTTACTAATTTAGTTACAACTTTGCTATTATATATTGGATCTGGTAATACTTCTCTTTTTGCTATATATCCTTTTCTTGGCACTATTCTTCCCTCCTTAATTTTTTATATTAAATTTAATGCTTTATATAGAAAGCATTTAGGTACTCGTAAAAAGTTTAAACTTTTCTACGTATAGTGCTATATAATCTATTCTAAATTTAAGTACCTTAAGTTTAGTAAGAATTATAAGCACTAATTCATTTGCTAAACCTAAAGTCTATTTTTTAGGTTTTTTTGCACCGTAT
Organism: uncultured Clostridia bacterium; assembly: GCA_944386415.1. Classification (GTDB taxonomy): domain Bacteria; phylum Bacillota; class Clostridia; order TANB77; family CAG-508; genus CAG-269. Next base: position 1,166 of record CALXAY010000013.1, read on the forward strand.
TTTGAACGTGCTTGCATTCTGTCTTTAACACCTGCTGTATCTAATGTTCCTCTAATGATATGGTATCTAACACCTGGAAGGTCTTTTACCCTACCACCTCTAATTAATACAACACTGTGTTCTTGTAAGTTATGTCCTATACCTGGGATATAAGAAATAACTTCATAACCATTAGAAAGTCTAACTCTGGCAACTTTTCTTAATGCTGAGTTTGGCTTCTTAGGTGTAACTGTTTTAACAACTGTACAAACTCCTCTTTTTTGTGGAGATCTATTATTTGTTAATCTCTTACTTTTTGAGTTATAACCATAACGTAAAGCTGGAGCTTTTGCTTTTGTTGCTTTTGTTCTTCTTCCTTTTCTTACTAATTGATTAATTGTTGGCACTTAAATTTCACCTCCTATTTTTTATTTTACAAATTTATTTTCTCGTTACGGAAATGCACATTACATGCAATTTACTATAACGAATTATATTGTATCATGTACTAGCTTATAAGTCAAGAAAAACTTGGAATTTCTTCCAAGTTTTTCTTAAATTTTTTATCCTATTTTTATTATCTTTGTCCATCCTGGTCTTGATCTTGAGTTTTGTCTCCTCTTCTTACATCTCTTGCTGTTTGTCTAAATAATTGTTCCTCTTGACTATCTACATAATCTTTTACTATATCATATTTGTATGCATCTCTAAATTTCTTAGTTGACACCTCTCCTGTAGTTGATGTTTGAGTAGTAGTAGCTGGGTCAATTGTAGTCTGTTTATTAGCTTGTCTTCTTTGTCTCCAATCATCAAATCTCTTCTTAAATTGCCACCACTTGAATTTTTTAGCTGGTGGTTGTGCACTATTTGTTTGTTGTGTTACATGACTCATAGGATCTGAAGTAAGTTTTTGTAATACGGTAGTTTTTTGTGTACCTTGTGGATCTGGATCTATTCCTAATGCTTGTCCATTTTCTACAGTTAATTGTGCTCCTGGGATTTTTTCAATAGCTTTTTGATATGTCTTTATTCTTTTATTATATCCTTTAGCAATATTATTTAATGTTTTATCTAATTTAATATTACCTTCTTTATCATGTGCAAAACTATTTTCTTCTACCAACTTCTCTAAGAAATCTTTACTTACATTTATATTGTTTTTAGAACAATGATTCATAAACATATCTAAATTTAGGTTTTTCTTTTCTACTGCTTTAGTTATTTTTTCTTGTATTTCATCTAATTTATCTTTATCTTTAACAGGATCTAATGGTTCTATTTCTGCATTTAATGATTCTAATTCTTCTTGAGCACGTACCATACCTTTTAGATTATTTCCTAATGTTGGATGCTTATCACATAAATCTATTATAAGATTTAACTGATTCAATTCTGCAATTTCTTTATTAAGCTTTCTATTATACCTTTTTTCTAAAATTCCATTTATATGGGTTTCAAATTCAGGATCCTTTTTCAATTCTTCTATATAACTATCAACTTTTTCTTTGCTATCTTCTAATTTAGTTTTTAATCCTTGAATTGCTTGTCTTACTTTTTCTTCTTCTTTTTCTGCTATTTCAACTTCGCTTTTTGCTTCCTCGATTTTTTCTGCATTTTTATCTTCTTGCGCTCTAATCAATTTTATTTGTGCATCTTGTTTTTTTCTTTTTGCTAAAATTAGTTGTCTCTCCATTCTTTGTAAAACTGTTTGTGCTTTCTGTAATTTTTGGTATGCAGCCTTATCACTTTTGTATTCATTATTAACTTTTTCATTTAATTCCATTAAATTTTCCTCCTACTTATTCTTTATCTTCATTCTGTAGCAATTCATCACATTTCATTATTAATTCCTCTAGACCTACCTTTAAGTCCGCTAACTCTTCTGCAGACATATTTTCTAAATCTTCTTTGTTTATTTCTAAATCGGTTAATCCTTCCATACTTTAACCTCCCTCATCTAAAGTATATTTACCTATTTTTTATTATAACAGAATTTTTCAAGTGTTTCAACAGTTTTATGTAAATTTGCACTAATTTTAAAGAAAATGTAATATTTTGGTAACATTTGTAATATTAAAGACTTTAGTATTACACTAAAGTCTTTCTTCTAAATTTTTTAAACTTCTATTTGCTAATTCTTGATATCTAAGTTTTTTATCTTTTATTTTCTTTCCTTTTAATTCTGGTAAGATACCAAAATTTGCATTCATAGGTTGAAATCTCTCATTTGGTGTAGATATATATTTTGCTAGTGCTCCTATTACTGTAGTTTCTGGGAATATTATTTCATTTTCATCTTTTAATTTTGCACAAGCATTTAGTGCTGCTAACATTCCTGATGAAATTGATTCTACATATCCTTCAACTCCTGTTATTTGTCCTGCAAAAAATATGTTAGGATTAGTTTTTAAGCAATATGTTTCATCTAGCAATTTACTAGAATTAATATATGTATTTCTATGCATAACTCCATATTTTACAAATTCAGCATTTTTAAGTCCTGGTATCATGCTAAATACTCTTTTTTGCTCTCCATATTTCAAATTAGTTTGAAATCCTACAATATTATATATACTTGCTTTACCATCATCCTGTCTTAATTGAACAACAGCATAAGGTCTTCTTACTGTTCTTGGATCATCAAACCCAACTGGCTTTAAAGGTCCAAATCTCAAAGTATCAATTCCTCTTTTAGCCATAATCTCTATTGGCATACAACCTTCAAATATTTCTCTTTTTTCAAAATCATGTAATGTAACAACTTCTGCTTTTACAAGTTCGTTCCAAAACCTCTCATATTCCTCTTTATTCATAGGTAGGTTTATATAGCTTTGTTCTTTTCCTTCTTGTTCTTTCAATCTTTCTCTCCATTCTTGTTCTGTCTCATCTTTCTTTTTTTCTTGGCTATATCTATCTCCATAAAAAGCTATATTAAAATCAATACTATCTTTACTTATAATCGGTGCTGCCGCATCATAAAAATATAGTTTATCTTCACCAGTCATATTAGAAATTTGTTTTGCAAGGGCTTCTGACGTTAAAGGTCCTGTTGCAATGATTACTATTCCATCTTTAGAAATTTTAGAAACATCTGTTACTTCTTCATGAACTATTTCTATTAAAGGATTATTTTTAATAGCCTCAGTTACTTTTTTAGAAAATACATCTCTATCAACAGCCAAAGCTTGCCCTGCTGCCACACTAGTCTCATCTGCTATTTTTATTAATAATGAATTCAATCTTCTAAGTTCTTCTTTTAATAAGCCACAAGCATTTGTTAACAAATTTGATTTAAAAGAATTACTACAAACTATTTCTGCCAAATCCTTATTAGAATGTGCAGATGAATATTTCATAGGTTTCATTTCATATAGTTTAACTTTAATATTTCTTTTTGCTATTTGATAGGCTGCTTCACATCCAGCCAATCCTCCCCCAATCACTGTAACATAATCCTTCATTTTTACTCTCCTTATTAAGTATTTGTCCAATTAGGGACGTTTCCTAATGGACAAAATGTCCAATCTGGGACACTTCTTTTTTATATCCGTCCCTTTATGGACAAAATGTCCATAAGAAAACGTCCCCAATTGGACATTAATCAAATAATCTCATTATTTCTTCTTTTGAAAATTTGTTTATAAATGTTGTTTTTGTATCTAACATGTTATCTGCTAGCTTTGCTTTCTTTTCTTGCAATTCATATATTTTCTCTTCTATTGAATTTTTTGTAATTAATTTATATACTTGTACATTATTTTTTTGTCCTATTCTATATGCTCTATCTGTCGCTTGATTTTCTGTTGATATATTCCACCAAGGATCGTAATGTATTACCATGTCTGCTCCTGTTAAATTTAATCCTGTTCCTCCTGCTTTTAATGATATTAAGAATAACTTCATATCTTTATTTTCATTAAATTCATCAACCATCTTAATTCTTTCATCTACTTTTGTTGCTCCTGTTAGTTTGAAATAATTTATATTTCTATTCTTTAATTCTTTTTCTATTATTCCAAACATTGATGTATATCCTGAAAATAACAATATTTTATGACCACCATTTATTGCTTCTTCTATTATTTCTATACATTGTTCTAGTTTACTACTTCCTGCCGTGTATCCTTCTATAAATAAACTTGGATGACAACATATTTGTCTTAATCTCGTTAGTGCTGCTAAAATTTGCATTTGCGAGTTTTCAAAACCATCTATTTCTATTTTATCCGCTATTTCCTGCTTTGCCCTTGCTAAATATGTTAGATATATATTTCTTTGCTCTTCATTCATTTCATTATTTAATACTGTTACTGTCTTTTCTGGTAATTCTGTTAATACTTCTTTTTTATTTCTCCTAAGGACAAATGGTTCTATCAACATTTTTAGTTTTTGCATTGCTTTTTCGTCGTTATCTTTTACTATTGGTGTTTCATATATATTTTTAAACTTTCTATATGCAAACAAATATCCTGGCATTATGAAATCAAATATTGACCACAATTCTGCAAGTGAATTTTCTATTGGTGTTCCTGTTAGTGCATACCTTGTCTCTGCTCTTATTTGCTTTATCGCTTTTGCATTTTTTGTATTACTATTTTTTAAATATTGAGCTTCATCTGCTATCACAAATTTAAAACTATAATCTTTTTCTTTATATATTTCTATATCTCTTTTTAATAAATCATATGATGTAATTACCAAGTCATAATCATCTATCTTCTCAATTAATCTTTTTCTTTCTGCTAATGTTCCTCTTATAACAACTGTTTTTAGTTCATTTACAAATTTTATTGCTTCATTTTGCCAGTTTAGGGTTAATGAACTTGGTGATACTACCAAGCTTGCTTTTCTATCTTCTTTTTTTGTATAATCTACTATCACTGATAACATTTGTATTGTTTTTCCAAGCCCCATATCATCTGCCAAGATTCCTCCGAAACGATATTTATCTAGTGTTTTTAGCCATCTATATCCTGTTTTTTGGTAATATCTTAATATCTCATTCAAATTAGGTGGTATTTCTATCTCTTCTTCTAATTGCTCTTTATTAAGTCCATTTACTATTTTCTTATATTCTGAATTTTTTAATATTTCTGTTCCTTTTATTTCTTTTAGTAGTTGATCTAAATATAATGTTCTATTTACAGGAAGTTTTAATTCTCCATTTTCTATTTCTTTATAATCTACATCCATTCCAGCTTTTAACTTATCTAAAAATTCTATTTCTTTGTTATCTTCTAAATTTATAAAACTTCCGTCTTTTAGTCTGTAATATTTTTTTCTTAATGAATATTTCTCCATTATTTCTTGCAATTCATTTGCATTTATATCTATTTTACTTAAATCTATTGTAAGTAAATCATTTTCTACTTTTACTCCAAGACCTGTCATTTTTGTGTTTCTTATTTGTTTTTTCTTAAAATTCTCTGTTACCATTACAGCAAATTTCTGCATATAATATTTTATATCTTCTGTTAAAAATTCATATATTTTATCATTGTTTGGTAATATAAATCTTGTGTTTTTAATATCAAACATAAATCCTGTTTTTCTAAATATATTTAGTGCTTTTGTTTCTTCAATCATATTTCTTGGAAAATCATTTTTTTTATTTTCATTTAAAGGATTAAACTCGTTTTCTTTATAGCAAAATCTAACATCAGCTACCAAATAATCATTTTTATCAAAATCTAAAAATACTTTTACAACTAATTCTTTTGGTTTATATTTTTCTATCTCTTCTTCATTTAACCCTTCTATCTTTATTGCATCTTTTACTTTTGGCATTACAACAGAGAAAAATTCTGTTAATTCTTCTGGACCAAATTCTATTTCAGTTACATAATTTTGTCTAAATAATTCTAATAACTTTAAATTTGTTCTTTCAAAATCTTTACTGCACCTATATATTTTTTTATCTACTAAAATATATTTATAAGCCTTTCCTCTTAATATTGTAATTTCATATATTTCTTTATCTGGATATATTATATAATTGCCATCTTTATTCTTTTTCAGTATAAACTCTAATTTTGGTTCTTCTTCTGTAAATTTTATTTCTCCTGATGTGTAGTCTTTACTAAACTCTACTTCTTTTCCCTTTAACACATCAAATAAATCATCTATTCCTGTATTACTTACTAAAATATTTGTTTCATTCAACGCCTTACCATAATATCTAAAATTGCTATTAGAATTTGAGTTCGCATACTTTATTATTTCTGAATATTTTAATATAAAATCTAGTAATGGCTTACTTTCTTCTGTAAAAACCTCTCTTGTATGTATAAATTCTAATTTTTGGCCATATTTATAACTTTCTTTATTTAACATTCTTGTATAAAAATCTGCCAAATTTTTGATTTTATACATTTTTTTATTCCCTATTTTAAATTCTACTTTTAAATCCCCAGAAAATTTTTCATAATAAATAACAGGCTCTATTTTTATAGTACCTTTTTGTTTTATTTCATCTTCCTCATCTGAAATTCCTTCTACTTCTTCTTGATAAAAAATATTTACTATTTGTTTAAAATTTCTATAGCTTTGATGTTCTAATCTTGTTTTATTAAATAAATTATGATTATCGTAAATTTTTTCTTCGTCTTTATTTGTTTTGTTCACATATTGTTCTATATATTGTGGATTTTTTATAAATTCTAATATGCTCGCCAATGTATGTTTACAAATCCCATAATTATTATAATAATCTTCACATGTACAAGTTACATCTTCTACGATTCCATTCTTTATATTAATATATGTTTTATAATTTTCTGTACCTATAACATTTGCACTTAATTCAAAATTCATATCATCTTGGTAATCTATATTTCTTATCTTTACTCTTCCTTGCTTTTGATATTCCAGTGCTTTTTGTTTCCTTTTTTCTCCAGCATCTTTATATAAATCTTCTAAAATAATATGATTTATGAGCATTTTTTTCTCCTCCACTTGGCAAATTATTATATTATAAAAATAAAAAAAAATCAAGTTGTATTTTATGCTCTTTTTCTATAAAAATGTACTCTCATTACTTCTAATATTTTTAATACATTTACAAAAAATCATTTATATTTAATTACTATACTACTCTTATATTTTAAATTAGTGAAAACACTATGAGTAAGCCTCATTTTGCAAAAATATTTTTAAATAAAAATTATAAAAAACATTTAAAAAATCAAAAGAGAGTGAATAGTAATTATTGTACTATAATTACTTAGTTACACCCTCATAATTATTTTTTATATTAACATCTATATAACTTATACACATCTTTTTTAGTATCTTTGACTATTGTTCTTTTTTATTTTTTATACCAACCATTAGTTTATATTTTTTTCAAAGGTCTTATTTCAAGCCAATTTTTGTCTCCTTCAAGAACAGCCTTTTTTATATCTCCTAAATTGTATTTAGCAGTATTTTTTATAAATTCTATAGTATCATCAAAATTTAATATTTTAGTCTCTCCAGATTTGTAATATATATTTTCTTTAACTTTTAAAGGAATTTTAACATTAAATTTTTCTTTTAACGGTTTGTTTAAAATATCATAATCATTATAAATATATTTTTTTGAAAATGTATCTAAAAACTTATTATAAAATAAATAATCAGTAACTAAATGAATAAAGTAACCTTTGTTAAAATCATCCTCAATATCTCTGTCATTGAAGAATTTTTTTAGATTCACTTGACTACTCTTTGGTCCATAATGAGTTAAAGATTTATCTGTAACAGAATCTGGATAAATTATTCCCTCTATAAATTCATTATAATCATTAATATCACCTGGATGTATTCTTAAATACTCTTCACCTACAGCTAAGTGAATAACATAACCTGCCATTATAACCTCCTTCTCATATTAATTATCTTTCTGTTTCATCATCGCCTAAATTTGTTTCACTTATGTCATTTAATCCTTTTTCTTCTTTTTCTTCATAAATATCTAATCCACCTGTTTCTTCCATATATCTTTTATATGCTGTAGTTGATACTTTTTTCATTTTTTCTTCAGGTCTTGGAGTAAATTCAATATTTACATCTCCCCATTCTCCTCTTCTTTTTGCTTCTTCTTCTTTTTCTTTTAAGTCTTCACCAAAAATTGCAACTATATCATTTTCTTCTAATGTCTCCCCTGGATAATCCTGTTGATATCTTTCTATAACTCCTCTTACTGCATCAGCTCTAGTAGAATCCAAATCAAAATATAAAACATCTTTTACCATTTCTGTTTTTAGTGCTTTCAAATTTGCAGCTCTTTTAGTAGTATTTTGAGATGTATCTTTATGTTTTTTAGCCAATATTCTTTCGTCAGTTTTCACAAACACATACAAATTTTGACACATATCACTTGCAAGTTGAATATTTTGAATATGTCCAGAATGAAGTAAATCAAAACTTCCAATTAAAATACCTGCTTTATATTTTTTTGGTCTTTTAGCTTCTTCAACTTTTTCTAGATAACTTTCATAAGCTTCATCAGCCGCTTGTTCTATTTCTGAAAAGTCCCTACTAGTTGCTGGAAATGTAAAGGCCACTCCATTTAATCCTTGTGCAATATCCATCCTATGTTCTACTGACTTCATAGGGCGACTAAAATTTGTACTTTCACAATATTCATCAGTATATACTCCAACACCTAAGGGTTTTCCATCTTTAGATTTTTCTAAAACACTTTTTCTAATTCCTTTTGTTATAATATCAAAAATGCCTGTTATAACAATATAATCTTTTTTTGACATTTTTATTACTCCTTTTTATTAATACTATTTTATTTTTTATTCTAACTATTATTTTGTTCCAAATAATTTGCAATTTCTTCTTTTATAATTTCCTTTAGTTTTTCTGGTTCACTTGTATTTAATGGAAAAACAAATTTTACGCCTTCAATATTCCTTGCAATTTCCATCCTTTTTTCTAAATTATTTACTGGATAGGTATAAAAATCATTTATAACAACATTATCTGTGTAAACACCTATTCCATAAATTTCACAGTTACTTATATCAGACTTAATTTTTTCTAATCCTTTTTGTGTTAAATTATCAAATATTCCTATACTAAAATCTACTTTCTTTTTTTCCATAACTATCCTCCTTGAGATTACATAATATATATTATACCATAAAATATTAAAAAAATCTATAGTTTTTATTTTTTTGTTTTTATTTATTATAATTGTTTATTTTTCCATGATTTTGTAGTAAAATAATATAAGAAAATTTTAATTAAAATTTCTAAATTAGTACCTTTTTTAGGAGGTATCCTTATGAAAAAATATAAAATTGCCATTGTTGGTGCAACAGGTCTTGTTGGTAGGTCCTTTATTAAAGTTTTAGAAGAAAAAAAATTACCAATCGAAAGTTATACTTTATTTTCAAGCAAAAGATCAGCAGGAAGTAAGTTAACTCTTCTAGGGAAAGAATATGAGGTTCAGGAATTAAATGAGTATTCTTTTGATTCTAAATTCGACTATGCTCTATTTTCTGCAGGTGGAGAAGTCTCTAAAAAATATGCTCCAATTGCAGTTAATAAAGGTTGTATTGTTATTGATAACAGTAGTTATTTTCGTATGTTTGATGATGTGCCTTTAATTGTTCCAGAAGTAAATTTTGAAGATGTTTATAAAAACAAAGGAATCATAGCCAACCCAAATTGTTCTACAATTCAAGCAATGCTACCTTTAAAAGCATTAGATGATAAATATAAAATTAAAAGAGTAGTTTACTCTACTTATCAAGCTGTTTCTGGTGCTGGAAAAAATGCTTTAGACGATTTAAAAAACGAAGATGCTTCTGTACCATTAAAGAAATTTCCTCATCCTATATTTAATAATTGCTTACCTCATATTGATGCATTCTTAGATAATGGATATACTAAAGAGGAAATGAAGATGATAAATGAAACAAGGAAAATTTTACACCATCCAGATTTAAAGGTTACCGCAACTACAGTTAGAGTTCCTGTATCTAATTCTCATTCTGAATCTATAAATGTAGAATTAGAAAAAGATTTTGAAATGGATGACTTAATTTCTACACTTAAGAATTTTCCTAATATAATTATTGTAGACAATCCTGAAAAAAACGAATACCCTATGCCAATAAATAGCACAGGTCACGATGAAGTTTTCGTTGGTAGAATACGTCGTGATGATAGTGTAAAATCTGGTGTTAATCTATGGGTCGTGGCTGACAATATTAGAAAAGGTGCTGCTAGCAATGCAGTTCAAATATTAGAAAAGTTAATATTAAACCCAAAGAAATAACTATAAAAATGACTAGGAAATCCTAGTCATTTTTATTTTTTCATTTTCTATTTAACAATATCATTCATATCATATAACCCTTTAGGCTGTTTTACAATAAATTCTGCTGCTTTTAAAGCCCCTTCTGCAAATACTTGTCTAGAATAAGCTTTATGTGTAATTTCAAATTCCTCATTATCTCCAAAGAATTTAACACTATGTTCTCCTACGATATTCCCTCCTCTTATAGAAGAAAATCCAATTTCATTTTTCTTTCTTGATTCTCTTTTTTGCATTCTATCAAATGTATATATTTTCTTTTCTTTTAATACATCATTAATGGCATTAGCAAGAAGAATTGCTGTTCCACTAGGTGCGTCTATTTTTCTATTATGATGTGTTTCGACTATCTCTATATCACTATTTGTCAAAACTTTAGCAACTTCTCCTACTATCTTTGCCATTAAATTTATATCTAAAGACATATTAGAACTTCTAAATATAGGAATTTCTTTTGAAAATTCTTCTATTTGTTCAATCTCTTCTTTAGTAAAACCAGTTGTTGCAATTACTATTGGCACCTTATTTTTTACGGCATATTTTAATATTTTAAAAGTTGCAACTGGTACTGAAAAGTCTATTATAACATCTATTTTTTCTTTAATATCTTCTATATTAGAATAAATAGGAAATCCTTTATCATTATTTGCTTTTCTATCAACTCCGCAAATTACATTAAAACCCTTTTGGGTATTTATAACACCTAGGAGTTCATTTCCCATCTTTCCATCTGCACCATTTATTAATACGTTCATTGTTTTCTCCTTATTCTTATTTCTATTATATTAAGTTATGTTTTTTCATAACTTTTTTCATTTTTTCTTTATTACTATCGGATAATTCTATTAAAGGCATACGAGGTATTCCGAAATTATACCCCATTAAATTTAATGCATATTTTACAGGTATTGGGTTTACCTCTGAGAATAGTGCATCTATTAAGTCTATTACCTCTAATTGCATCTTAGTTGCTTCTTTGACTTCTCCATTAAAATATTTATAAGTCATTTCATGTGTATATTTTGGCATAACATTTGATAAAACTGATATAACACCTTTTCCTCCTAATGAAAGAACCGGAATAATTTGGTCATCATTTCCTGAGTATATATCTAGATTATCTTTGCATAATGCTGCAATTTTAGCTACCTGTGATATATTTCCACTTGCTTCTTTTATAGCTACTATATTATCTATTTTAGATAATTCTAAACAAGTTTCAGGCATAATATTTACACCTGTTCTACTTGCTACACTATACATTATAATAGGCAAACTTACCTCTTTAGCTATGGCTTTGTAGTGTTCTATTAAACCTTTTTGTGTTGTTTTATTATAATAAGGTGTTACGATAAGTAGAGCATCTGCACCCGCTTCTTCTGCAAATTTAGACATCTCAATTGCTGATTTTGTATTATTACTTCCTGTGCCTATAACTACTTTTGTTCTTTTAGCTATTTTGTCAATTGCAAACTTAATTGTCTCCTTTTTCTCTTTTTCAGACATAGTAGCAGACTCCCCAGTAGTACCACAAACAATAATAGCATCTACGCCATCTTTAATTTGATCTTCTAAAAGTCTACCAAACTCCTCAAAATTCACTCCATCTTCTGTAAATGGTGTTACAATGGCTGTTCCACAGCCCTTAAAAATAGTCTTTTTCATAATGCTATCTCTCCTTTCTTATTAATTCTTTATGTAATGCATCCATTGTTTCTCCATTAATATCATCTAAAACAATTTCTATTTTAGATTGTGTTAAACTTACCTTTATTACTTCTACATTATATTCTTTAAGTATCTCCATTGTTTTATTTAAAATAACATTATCTTGTGTAATTGCATATCCAATAATACTTAGTTTTATAAAATCTTCCAAAACAATTTCATATTCTGGAAATTTACTATCTAACAATTCTTGTACTTTATTTAATTCTGCTTTCTTTATTCTAAATTTGAACGAATCACTATCTTTTTCAAACCATTCGACTATTATATTCTGTTCTAATAAAGCACTATAAATTTGATATCCTTCTGCTCCTGTTACACCTTTCTTTTGATTCATTATAACTGTTATCAAACTATCATTTTTAACAATACTTTTTACATCTCTAGTTTCTATTCCTTTACAAACTCTAGTACCACCTTCGTCTGTAAAAGTTGATTTTGCTATTATATCATTTCCGAATTTCTTACCTATTTGTATGCATCTGTTATGTAATACCTTTGCTCCTGCATCCGCAATTTCTTGCATCTCATCAAAAGATATTTCATCTAATCTTTTTGCTAAAGTCACCATATTAGGATCTGCTGAATATATTCCATCCACATCTGAAAAGATATAACATTTATCTGCATTTATTGCTGCCTGAATAGCAACTGCTGTTGTGTCTGAACCACCCCTACCAAGTGTTGTAATATCTCCATTGTCATTTATACCTTGAAATCCCGCTACTATTACAATTTTGCCTTTTTTTAGTTCATCTTCTATTCTATTTGTATAAATTTGTTTAATTTTAGCATTTCCATAAACTAAATTTGTTCCTATTCCTGCTTGCCATCCTGTAAGTGATATAGCCTGATATCCCATTCTGTTTAATAAAATACTCAGCTTTGAAATAGTTACTTGCTCTCCTGTAGATAGAAGCATATCCATTTCTCTTTCATTTGGTACAGCTGATAACTCTTGGGCCTCTTTAATTAATCTATCTGTTGTCTTACCTTGTGCTGATACTACTACTACAATATTTTTAGCTTCTTTTTTTAAACTAATGATTTTTTGTGCAACAACATTTAATTTAATATTGTCTGCAACTGAACTTCCTCCAAATTTTAATACTATTGTGTTCATTTTAGTCACAACCTTTTTAAATTTATAAGCTCAATCTAAGTCTAGATACTGCTTTTTTATTTATTCTTATATATTAAAAATATATTTAATATTTAATAGTTTATCACATTTAATAATAAATATCTACTATTTTTCTTTAAAAATTAATGGTTATAGGAGTTATAGGAAAAATAATATAATTTCTTTGTATACTTTTAAATTGAAACATTATTAAAAAATAGTATGTCAACTTTAGAAATAACAAAAAGCTATAATAAAATTAGAAAAAAAGTATTAAAAACAGTAAAACCATGAATTATTAAAAGAGAACTCTGTACAAAACCTCTTTAGATTTAGCACAACAAAAGTCCCTAAACACATTTAAGGACTTTTATATTTTTTCTATATCCATACCAGTTTTTTTTTACCTAATTTTAGTTCTCTATAATATTTTGCAATAAGCTCATCCAATTCAACACTTAGCCTATATGTTTCTTTGTAATCTTGGCCTTGCTCTATACTTTTATTTAATTTATCTCTTAATTTACAAATTTCATCATTTAACATATCTATCTCTCCTTTTTCTTATTATCTTTAGTAACAATTATAAATTAACACATAATATCTTTTAAGTCAAGTATTTTCAATGGTTTTTGCCAACTTTCGTATGTCAAAAAAGCTCTTTTTTCGACAAATAAAAACAATAAAAAACGGTATTGTTTTTTTTATTTTACAAATACCGTTTTTAAAACATTTTTCTATATGACTTTTTATATTGATTTTCCACAATAGAAAGCAGTATTTTTACATTCTTTTATTTTTAATACTCTAAACTATTTTCATCTAAAAGAAAATCATATATACTCATTAGAATGATTCTATTTTCATAGCGAGACCTTTTTATATTATCTCCAACTATTATTATTTTCTTGAATAAATCATTTATATTTATCAGTGATTTCTGTTCTTGTTTTACTTTTTCTTCTGTTTTCATCTCAAGAGCTGATTGAATGTAAATTTTATTATTTCCTTTATTAGCTACAAAATCAATTTTCAATTGTTTTTTTGCGTCTCCTTCACGTATTTCAACAGAACCTACATCAACATTATATCCACGTTTTTTCAATTCAATATAAATAACATTTTCCATTACATGTGATATCTCTTCACTTTGCCTAAAATCTAAAAATGAATTTCTAATCCCCATATCTGTAAAATAATATTTTTGAGGTATTTCAATAAATCTTTTTTCTCTTACGTCAAACCTTCTTGCTTTTTCTATCATAAAAGCATCTTGCAAGTATCCTAAATAATTATATATAGTTTTATCTGTCATAGTAGATAATTTATCCCTTTCTTTAAAATTATTCGATAATTTTAAAGGATTAGTAAGGCTGCCTATATCAGATGCTATTATTTGTACTAGCATCTCTAGTTCTTCTTTATTTTGAATTTTATTTCTATCTACAATATCATTAATATATACATTATCTTTTTGTGTCCTTAAATAGTTTATCTTACTATTGTCTGTTTTGGATAATACAGTTAAAAGAAGTCCACCATAGGTATAATATTCACTTAATGCTATTTCTTCAGAACCATTATATACAGAATAAAATTCTGCAAATGATAAAGGATATACTCTTATTTCATCACCTTTATCTCTAAACTCTGTTACAATATCTGGTGATAAGAATTTCGAATTACTTCCAGTCACATATATATCTACGTTATTTATATGCGTAAACCCAATTAAAACTGATTCAAACTCCTTAACTTCTTGTATTTCATCTAATATTATAAAATACTTCTTTTCATTCTTATATATTCATTTAGCACATCTGGTTCTAAATACTTTTTATTTTCATATTCATCTAGACTTAAACCGTATTATATGTTCTTCGTCTATTCCTTGTTTTATAAGATAATTTCTAAATATTACATTTAATAGGTATGATTTACCGCATCTTCTAATTCCAGTAACTATTTTTATAAGCTGATTATCTATTCTATCAATAAGTTCTTTTAGATAATAATCTCTATTTATTTCCATGTCTTTACCATTACGAATTTTTTCCGTTTACGGAACTTTTTCGTAATCTTTTTTTATTAATTACACATATTATATACAATTTACTCTTATTAATTCTTAATATATTTTGAAAACTCTAAGAAAAAAGTGATATTTTAAATACCACTTTTTGATTTCTTATTTTTTGTTTTTTATTTTTCTATATATTCTATTCATTTTCTACAATGGAAAGTACCATTTTTTCTTCTTTAAATACATCTTTTAATACTTGATTTATATATTCTACATTTATACTTTCAATTTCTTCTAAATAATCAAAACTACAAATTCCTTTAAAGTAATCTGATAGAAACATTCTTGCAATATCTTGTACATCATTATACTCTCTTACATAATTACCATATATCATTTTCTTTAATCTTTCAAAATCATTTTTATTTACACCAGTATTTTTTAATTCTTCCAATTTTTCCTTGAATGCTTTATATACTTTTCTTGGATTACTAGACATTCCTGTAATTAATACATGTGCATAATTTCTACCAAACTCATAATCCATACTTGGCTCTCCATATATAATTCCTTCATTATATAAATCTTGATATAATTTAGAACTTCTGCCAAATATAATGTTTAATAAAATTTCTATACTTATATGTTTTTTAACTATTTCATTTTTATCATTACTAGTTTCTTTTCCCACATCTTTTAATCCTATTGTATAAATAGGATTACTTACTTCCAATTTCTGAACTGTTTCTGGCTTAACTATTTCTTCTTTTTCTTCTGGGTAAATTCTTTTTATTTCTCCATTTTCTTCTTTTTTTATTAGCCTTCTTTTTACTTCTTCTAAAAGTTCTTCCGGTTTAAAATCCCCTGCTATAACAATTGCCATATTTGATGGATGATAAAATGTATTATAACATTTATATAAAATATCTTTATCTATTTTACTAATTGTTTCTATTGTTCCTGTTATATCTATCTTTATAGGATTTTCATGATACATTGCCTCTAATGTATTTAAATAAACTCTCCAATCTGGATAATCATCATACATACTTATTTCTTGTCCTATAATTCCTTTTTCTTTTTCTACATTCTCATCTGTAAAATATGGATGTTGTACATAATCCATTAATTCATCCATAGCTTCATAGAAATTATCTGTACATTCAAATAAATATGCAGTATGGTCATTTGTTGTGTATGCATTTGCATTTACTCCTAATGCTGTTAGAGTATCTAGGCTATTTGTTCCATCTTCTTGTTCAAATAATTTATGTTCTAAAAAATGTGCAACACCATTTGGTACCTCTGTTACTTGTTGCTCTCCTGGGACTATAAATTTATTATCATTTGAACCATAATTAGTTCCCCAAATCATATATTTCTTTTTCATACCTGGCTTTGGTATTATCATTACAGTTAGTCCATTTTTTAATTTTTCTATATATAACTTTTCTTTAACCTTTAAGTTTTCTATTATTTGCATGATTCTTCTCCTTTCTTTGAATTAATCTCTTAAAAAATAAATAGTATTTATTTGTACTTTATTTGCAATATTTATAATGTCTTCTTTAGTTATATTTTCTATTTTCTTAATATACTCCTCTTCTGATACATTTGTACCTGATAATTCTTGTCCAAAATAATATGTTATTCCTGTGTCTTGTTCATCCTCTATTGTCTTTATTGCTGCAATTACTCCTTTTTTATTATTTTCAATTTCTTCTTGTGTAAATTTTCCCTGTTTCATTTCGTCTATTTGATTTCTTATTAATTCTAACGCTTTATCATAATTTGCTATTTCTATTCCACTATTAATAAATATAATACTTTTAAATCTATAATAAGTAGATGATGCTACATATGCTAAATGTGCTTTTTCTCTTACATTTTGGAATAATTTTGAATTAGCTGATCCTCCTAAAATGCTATTATACATTAATGTCCAATATTTTTCTTCATCATTATCTATATTTACATTTAATCCTATAACTAATTTTCCTTGAGTAACTTCCATTGATTCAGTTATTATATTTTCATTTATGTTTTTCTTCTCTGAAATTTTTGGCATTTCAAATGATGGATTTCTTCCTTTTAATTTTTTTATATTTTCGTTTTCCTCAATTAAATTTTCTACACCTTTGTCCAAATTTCCTGATAAAAAAATATCTATTTTACAAGTATTTATTAAATCTATATAGTATTTATATAAATCCTTTTCGTTTATTTTTTCCAAATCTTCTTTATATCCAAATTTATATAGTCCATAAGGTTCACCTTTATACATTTCTTCAATTGCTCTTTCTAATGAATATCTTGCTTTATTATCTATCTTACCTTCTATTCTTTGCCTTACATTGTTCTTTTCTTGTTCTAAATATTCTTTTTTAAACCCTTCATTTTCCACATACGGATCAAATACTATCTCTAATAAATTTTCTAATACTGTCTTTAATACATTTTCTCTGTGTTCTGGAAGATATTTATCATTTATAGCCTCTATATAAAACTTTAATACTTGGTTATCACCTGTTTTATCCAGTCCACAATCAAAACTTGCCCCATACAATTCTTCCATTTTCTTACTTATCTCTTCTTGAGATTTCATTTTCTTGCTTCCTCTTCTTAGAATCATTGATATTAAAGCATTATTTGTAACATTTTTCCTATTTAACTTTGTACTTAAAAATATTGCAATTAAATTTGTTTTGAATTTAGCAGTATTTATTACATGTATTTTTATCCCCTCTTTTATTTCTTTTACTTCATTTTCCATAAGTTTTCCTCCCTTTCGTATTTATTATATACCAAATAATTATTTTTAGTTATTATTATCAAATTTTTTAGAAAAAAATTAGAAGTAAAAGCACATCCCTTTACTTCCAATTCTTATATATTAATTAAATTTTCTTTTTCTAGCTGCTTCTGATTTTTTCTTTCTTCTTACGCTAGGTTTCTCATAGTGTTCTCTTTTACGTACTTCTTGAAGTACTCCATTTCTAGCACATTGTCTCTTAAATCTTTTTAACGCATCTTCTATATTACCATTATTAACTTTTATCTCTGACATTTATATTTCCCCTCCTTCCGGTCCATACAAAAAAGTATGTGGGATAACCCTTATAACGTTATTTATTATAAACTAAAATAGCATATTTTGTCAATAGTTATAGAGCAAAAAGAACAGTCTTATTTTCTTTTAGTGATTTTTTCACATCTATAATCCTTTGATTACTTGAACCTCTAAATCTTAATTTTATATCTTTCTTATCTATATCAAACTTTCCATCTACTAAAACATCTATATATGATAATAATTCAGGAGTTTCTTTCCACTCTTTACACATTCTTCCTAAAATATCCGCTTCAAATGAAAATCCTGAATAACACCAAATATTTTTGTCAGGAAATTTTTCTGTCACTTTTCTTAGTAACGGTAATAAACCTTGTTGATTTATATGTTCTAATGGTTCTCCTCCAAGTAGCGTTAACCCCGATATATATGGATGATCCATTAAATCTATTATTTTATCTATTTCTTTATCTGTAAATTCATTTCCATAATGGAAATCCCAAGCCTCTTCATTAAAACAACCTTTACAATGATGAGTACAACCACTTACAAATAAAGATATTCTAACTCCTAATCCATTTGCTACATCAGCTTTTTTTATATCTGCATAATACATTTATTTTCCCCTTTTCTTTTTAAAATGGTATTAAACTTCTTATAAATCCATTTGTCGCTGGTATAAACCACAAAGCTACTCCAAGTACAACAACTATTATAAGTGTTATTATTGCTGCCATCTTATCTTCTTTCTTTATTTCTATTGGTTTTTCGCCTTTTTTTCTCTTTTTAAAAATATCTTTTAGTAAATCCACCATGGACATAATAGTTCCAACTTTATATTTCTTTACTTCTTGATTTTTGTTATTTTCTTCTTTCACATTTTGACTACTTGTATTTTTATATATATTTTTATTGTTTATAGTATTATTAAATTGTTTTTCTTTTTCAAGTTCCATATCATATTGTTCTCTTAAAAAATCACTAGAAAGTATATGATAAGCCTCGTTTAATTCTCTTAACTTCGCCTCTGCATATACTTTTTCTTCTCCTTGATATAAATCTGGATGATATTTTTTTATTAATACTCTATATGCTTTTTCTATTATCTCCCTTGATGCTTTAGGATTAACTTCTAATAAATCATAATAATTTTTCATATGTTTTTATTTCCTTTCGTATTATGTAATTATTTTATTATAAAATATGTAAAATATCAAGAAAATTATTGAATTTTAAAAGCTGTTTTTTGAGTCCGTCCCAAAAAACAGCCTTATCTTATTGTTCATTAAATATTGCTTCAAATTCATCTGCTTCGATTTTCTCTTTTTCTAATAATACTCCTGCAACTTTGTGTAATTTATCTACATTCTCAGATAAAATTTGTTTTGCTCTATTATATCCTTGGTCTACTATTTTCTTTGTTTCTTCATCAATTATAGCTGCTGTTTCTTCTGAATATTCTTTTGTATGACCAAAGTCTCTTCCTAAAAATACTTCTTCTTGTCCTTGTCCTAATGTTATTGTTCCTATTTTCTCACTCATACCATATTTTGTCACCATACTTCTTGCAATTTTAGTTGCCCTTTCTATATCATTACTTGCTCCTGTTGATATATCGTTTAGTATCAAGCTTTCTGCTACTCTACCACCAAGAAGTGATACTATATTTTCTTCCATTTCTGTTTTTGACATAAATGATTTATCTTCTGTTGGTCTATACATTGTATATCCTCCTGCCATACCTCTTGGTACTATTGATATTTGATGTACAGGGTCTTGCGTTTCTAAGAAATGACTTACAACTGCATGGCCAGCTTCATGATATGCAACTAATCTATTTTCTTTTTCACTTCTTACTTTTGTCTTTTTCTCTGGTCCCATTGTTACTTTTACCATTGCGTCTTCAATTTCTTGCATTCCTATTTCATTTAAGTTTCTTCTTGCTGCCAAAAGTGCTGCTTCATTTAAAACATTTTCCAAATCTGCTCCTGCAAATCCAGATGTGTTTTTAGCAATTACTTTTAGGTCTACATCATCTGCTAATCTTTTCTTTCTGCTATGAACTTCTAATATTTGTTCTCTTGCTTTTACATCTGGCATCCCTACTACTATTTGTCTATCAAATCTTCCAGCTCTAAGTAATGCTTTATCTAATACATCAGGTCTATTTGTTGCAGCTAAAACTATTACACCTTCATTTTCAGCAAATCCATCCATTTCCACTAATAATTGATTTAATGTTTGCTCTCTTTCGTCATGTCCTCCACCTAAGCCTGCTCCTCTTTGACGTCCGGACAGCATCTATCTCATCTATAAATATAATACATGGTGCATTTTTCTTTGCTTGGTCAAATAAGTCTCTTACTCTTGAAGCACCAACACCAACAAACATTTCAACAAAGTCTGAACCACTTATTATAAAAAATGGTACTCCTGCTTCTCCTGCTACTGCTTTAGCAAGTAATGTTTTACCAGTACCTGGTTGACCAACTAAAAGAACTCCTTTTGGTATTCTTGCTCCCATATCTGTATATTTTTTAGGATTTTTCAAAAATTCTACTATCTCTTCTAATTCTTCCTTTTCTTCATCTACACCTGCTACATCTTCAAATGTTATTCTATTTTTATCTGCTGGTGTCATCATTCTAGCTTTGCTCTTACCGAAAGACATTGTTTTTCCACCAGCATTTCCATTTGATGTACCACCCATCATTAAGAACCAGAATATAAAGAATATTATAAGTAATCCAAATGGTGTAAGCAGACTAAGCACTGTAATAAATATTGACTGTGATTTTTCTTCTAATGTAAATGCTCCTTCTTTCAAATACTCTTCTGTATAACTCATAAAGTTTCCTATATCTGGAATATTAACTTCCTTTTTGGCTCTATCATCTTTTAATGTTACTGTAGCTGTTACTCCATCTGCTTCAATCTCTATGTTTTCAACATTTCCATTATTAATATTAGTTATTAACTCTGAATATTTTAATTTTGCATCACTATTTTCTAATATTGATGATAGTACTACAATAAAAATAACCCCTATTATTAACCACATTGCTAATGTTTTAATTCCGTTTTTCAAAATAATTCCTCCTCTTGTTTTACTTTTACATTTTCATATTGTTTTATAACATATATTTTTTTCTTTGTAAATGATTTTTTTATGACGTTTTTATTACAAGTAAGCTTGTTACATGCATTTGCTACGGCTACTCAAATTTCCTTTATAAAATAAATTTTATGATTTCTTACTAAAATTTTTATATTTTTATTAGGTGTTAAAAATTTATTTCCTATATTGTTCTTGCAAAGTTTTATTATATCATCTATATGTACTTTTGCAATTTCTTTACTTGTTCCAAATAACCTTGTTATAGTATATAAAATAATTCTTGATTTTATTACTTTTTCTTGCTTATTAAAACTTTTTAAATCAATAATTATCTCTTTTTCATTTTCAGAAATTAATATTTCTTTATAAATTCTTTCAACTTGCTTTATTATATAATTTTCTTCATCTACTACCAGCTCTGATAATCTATTTAAAGTCTCTATGATATTTGGGTTAAATTCCTTCTTCACGTACGGAATTACTATGTTTCTGATTTTATTTCTTGTATATACATTTTCAAAATTAGTTTTGTCTATTTTGGGATTTAATTTTTCTTTCTTACAATAGTCCTCAATTTCAAATCTCTCACATTCTATTAATGGTCTTATATATTTTCCTTTTTTAGGTTCAATTCCCTTTAAACCTATTATTCCGCTTCCTCTCATTATATTCATAATAATCGTTTCTGCTTTATCATTTTTATTATGTGCAACTACAACTTTATTAGATTCTGTTATTTTTAAAATTTCATCAAAAAATTCATATCTTGCATATCTTCCTGCTTCTTCAGTTCCTACTTTATTATTATTAGCAAGTTTTTGAACATCTATACTTTTTGAATAAAAATGTATGTTCTTTTGACTACAATATTCTTTCACATATTCTTCATCTTCTTTTGCTTCTTCTCTTATCATGTGATTCACATGTGCTACTGAAATTTCAAAGTTTATAACTTTATCATTCTTAAGTTCATTTAATATATTTAGCATTGACATTGAATCTGGACCACCAGATACTGCTAACACTAACTTGTCTCCATCTTCTATTAAATTATATTTTTTTATTGTATCTAATACTTTTTCTTTCATATTTTTCTTCCTTTTATTAAATCATTTTAAAAAATAAGTAATATCCTAAATATTACTTATTTTACTATAACTTTATGTATTTTTCAAGTATTCTTATTACTAGTCTTTACTTCTCATCGTAAATTTTTACAAAAAAACACATTAAAAATTCAGAGAAAAATGGGCTATTCTTTAAATTTATTAACAAATTTTGTATAATTTCCAAGCCATAAAAGTTCTACTGTTCCTGTTGATCCTCCTCTATGCTTAGAAATTATTACTTCTGCAACGCCTTTTTTTTCTGTATCTGGATTATAATAGTCATCTCTATATAAGAACATAACAATATCAGCATCTTGCTCTATTGCTCCAGATTCTCTTAAATCTGATAGCATTGGTCTATGATCTGGTCTTTGTTCAGCTGCTCTTGATAATTGAGATAATGCTATTACTGGAACATCTAATTCTTTTGCTAAAATTTTTAATGAACGACTTATTTCTGATATTTCCTGTTCACGACTTCCTCCTCTTTTGTTCGTTCCTTGTATTAATTGTAAATAGTCTATTACAACTAATCCAATATTTTTCTCTATTTTTAACTTTCTACATTTTGCTCTTATTTCCATTATATTTATACCTGGTGTATCATCTATATACATTTCAGCCTCTGATAATGGTCCTATTGTGCTTGCAAGTTTTGTCCAATCATCTTCATCTAATTTACCTGTTCTTACTTTATTACTATCTACCATAGACTCAGAACATAAAATTCTATTTACCAATTGTTCTTTTGACATCTCCAAACTAAATACTGCTACTGGCACATTAGCTTTTAATGCTGCATTTGTTGCTATATTTAATGCAAATGCAGATTTACCCATAGCTGGTCTTGCAGCAATTAATATTAATTCTGAACCATGAAAACCTGCAGTCCTATAATCCAAGTCTGTAAATCCAGAAGGGACACCTGTTATATGTTGCTTTCTGTTATATAATTCCTCTAGTTTAGTAAAACTTTCGACTAATACATCTTTTAAAGGACTATACCCTTTTTGTTCCTTATCTTGCATAATGTTAAATATTTTCTTTTCTGCACCTTCCATTATGTCATCAACATCTTCAGTAGGATTATATCCAAGTTCAATTATTTCATTAGCTGTTTTTATTAGCTTTCTTAATGAAGATTTTTCTTCTACTATTTTAATATATTTCATAGCATTTGCAGTTGTTGGTACTTTTTCTGGTAATTCTGCTAAATATTCAAGTCCACCTACATTGTCAATTCTTCCCATTGATTCTAATTCTGCTCTTACTGTTATAATATCAATTGGTTCTGAACGATTATATAAATTTAATATTGCTTCATATATTGTTTTATTATCTTCTCTATAAAAATCGTCTATTTTTAATATCTCTATTGCAGAAATTACTGCATCTCTATCTGTCAGCATACTACCAATAATTGCTTGCTCTGCTTCTACATCGTTTGGCGGTATTTTACCTAGTTCCATCATTTCAACTCCTTTTGTCAAATTACTCTTTACTTATTACATCTACTTTTAGATTTCCAACAACTCCATCATATAGTTTTATTGTTACAGTTCGTAATCCTAATGTTTTTATTGTTTCTTTTAAGTCTATTTTCTTTTTATCTACCTCTATATTATAATTTGACTTTAACAAATCTGCTATTTCTTTTGCGGATACTCCACCAAATATTTTTCCATTTTCTCCAGATTTTACCGGTACTTTTAATTGTATCCCCGCAAGCTTCTCGGAAATTTTTTTTGCTTCTTCTTTTTCTTGTTCTTTCTTATATGCTTTTGAATCTTCTTTTGCTTTCAATTTACTCATATTTTCACTATTTGCTTCTACTGCTAATCCTTTTGGTAATAAAAAATTTCTTGCATATCCATCTGAAGCATTTATTACTTCATCTTTTTTTCCTACACCTTTTATATTGTCTTTTAATATAACTTTCATATTATCACGCCTTTCTTAAGTCAATATTTTACTCTATTTTCACATTTTTTTCAAGGTGATTAGAAAATAAAACAAAAAAAATTGAGACAAAATTTTTCTTTTATCTGTCTCAATTAAAATTAAATATAAGTAATATTTTTTAAGTTACATACCTGTTATAGTATAACTTCCGTCACCATTCTTTGTGAATTGTACTCCTTCTTTTAAACACACTACAGGACGTAAGCCACCTCCTGTAAGGTTATCACTATACTCAGCATATGTCAAATATGAACTAGTATTTAAAGAAAGCAAATGATTATCATTATTACCTCCAGGACTAGCTATCCACATCGCTTGTGCTTTACTTTGAGAACTTATAAAATAAAGTGAATCTCCAAGTCCATCACTTGCATTAAAATGTAAGTTATCATATTTTCCTTCTCCATTTTTATCTTTTAAGTAATATCCAACAGAACTTGTCGCTGTTGCTCCATATCTTGTTCCGTGTTTTTCATTACATGATTTAAATAATAGTTCTATAGTCGGTGCTCCGATTGCATATTCTGCATATTCACCTGCATATCCTTGCCATACATTCGTATCTAATATATATGCTACTGATTTCATATTGTTACTTGTACTTGTATATCCTTTTGTAAAATAATCATTACTTAATGCTCTAATTTTTCTATCTGATATACTTGCAGTACCTGTAGGGTAATCTCCTATTACATTTGTAAAATATACTGCACTAGTACTATTTATTCGATTTGGTTTGTTTCCTGTTGAAGTAGCTGGTATATAATTATATGGTATATAATCATTTGCTATCAAATAAATATTAGTATCATCTGCATATAATATTTTCCATGAACCTACTGCTGAATTATTTGCACATGTATATCCTATAACTTCTGCTCCATAATCTGATGCTGGTATTTTTTCTGATTTCAAAGATAAGTTTTGTTCATAAACTTGATCCATCATACTATCAGATTGATTATATTCTTCTTGGATCTTATTTAATTGTGCTGTTTGTGCACTACTTTTATTCATCATAGAAAAATAAGAAACAAATATGACTCCCGTAATCATTAACATTGTTCCTAGTACAAATATTGTAATAGAACCTCTTTCACTATTCTTTAATTTTTTCAAAAACATAATTTTTTCTCCTTTGTTAACTCTCTATTTCAGAAAAATATTCATGTATCCTATTTATTAATTCTTGTCTTGCCTCTTCCATATTCATCCCTTCTACTTGTGCTCCTGCTAAAGTGATATGTCCTCCGCCACCTAGCTTTTCTAGTATAACTTGTACATTAATATCTCCAATAGAGCGTCCACTTATACAAATTTTATCTCCTGTATTTCCAAGTACAAATGAAGCTGTTATTTCACTTATTGTTAATAATTCATCTGCTGCTTTAGCACAAATAAGATTTGCTTCAGATGAAACTTCGTCATATGTTGATATTGCAATTTCTTTTTCTAATACTTCTGCTTTTTTTACTATATCAGCAATAAGATTAAAACTCTTCAAATCACTTTGGAACCATTTTTTTACCCTTATTATATCAATACCACATTTACGTAAATATGCTGCTGCTTCAAATGTTCTTACTCCTGTTTTAAAAGTAAAATTCTTTGTATCCATCATTATTCCTGCATATAAACTTTCAGCTTCTATTGTTTTTAACTGAATTTTAGTTCCAGCATATTGAAGTAATTCTGTGACTAATTCTGCAGCAGAAGATGCATATACTTCTTGGAACATTAAAGTTGCATCTTCTATAAAATCAGTACTTCTCCTATGATGGTCTATTATGACTATCTTTTTTGCTTTATCTAATAATTCTGGACTATCTACATAGTTTACTTTATGAGTATCTACTACAACTAATAATGTATCCTCATCAATATTTTCTAAAGCCACTTCTTTAGTTATTATAATATCCTCATATTCCGGTTCCTTTTTTACTGATTCCATAAAGTTCTCTAATGCTGGTATGTTTTCGCTACATACTATATAAGCATTTGTATTCAATGTTTTAGCTAAGCGATAAATTCCCATACAAGAACCAATGCTATCCATATCTGGATTTGTATGCCCCATTACCATTACTTTATTAGCATCTTTTATAAGATTAACTAAAGCATGTGCTACAACTCTTGCTTTAACTTTTGTCCTCTTTTCTACTTCTTCTACTCTTCCTCCATAGAATTTATATATTTCATTTTCACGAATTACTGCTTGGTCTCCACCACGTCCTAAAACCACATCCATTGCACTTTGAGCTGATTTGTATTTTTCTTTATCAGTATTCCCCTCATTTGACACTGCTATACTTAATGTAAATTGTACTTTTTCATTAGTGTCTATTTCCTTAATTTTATCTAGTATACTAAATTTATCTTCTCTTATATCATCTAAATATCTTTGTTCAAATAAATATACATATCTGTCTCTGTCAGATTTTATTAAAACACCATTTGTTTTATTTGCCCAATCATATATCTGTTTGTCTATCTCTGCTGTTATTTGTGGTTTTTCTTCTGCGTCTATTCTTTGTATAGTTTCTTCATAATTATCTACCATAATAATTCCGACACAAGATTTAGAATCTCTATATTCTTTCTGTAATTTTATATTTTCTGTGTCATCAATAAAGTATAGGATTACCATATATTCTCTTTTGTTTTTTTTATCTCTATTTCTAAAATTAACATATCTTCCCATTACTTTATACATATTACTTCCAATTTTTATTTCTGTCAAAATATCACTGTTTCCTGCCCCGCCACTTTTTATTTCATCTTTGATATCTATTATTAAATCATTTAAATATGTATTAATATCAATATTTGCAAATTCTGTTGCAAATTTTGTACTTCTCCATATAACATTTCCATCTGTTTCTAATATAATTAACGGAAAAGGTGAATTTATTAAGCTTGTTTTGGCTGCTGTATCAACTGTTAATGTTAAATCTTGCAAAGTCTCTGATATTTCACTTTTTCTTTTTTTATTTGCATAATAAGTATATCCTACTATAATTCCATATAATAGAATTGATGGAAGTAACATTTTTAAATTCTCTATACTAATTATTATTAGCAAAATTAATATTATTGCTAAATATATCTTTGTCCTTGATACAAGCGAATCAAATACTTTTCTATTATTATTTTGCATAAGCTTCTCCTTATATTAATTCTATTTTATTTTACTAGCAATTGCTCTTTTTGTCAAGGAAGAATGCTAAAAGGAAAAAATAAAAAATAAGATACAAAAATATTGTATCTTACTTTATTTTGTTTAATTATTCACTACAGTATATTCTGCTAAGTTTGGTCTTTCCATCTCTTTTTCTGTTAATTCATTGAACTTCCAGTTTTTATATTCTGTTACACTATCACACTTTTCATCATTAACTATAGCTCCTTTATATACGTTTTTCAATACAGTTCCATCTTCTTTATTGATATAACTAACATCATTTGAATTAACAATTTTATAACTCTTTTGTCCATCTATTTCGCTATTTGTAATAAAAGATGTCATTGCATAATAAATTTTATTATCTTCATCATAAAAATATAGTAATTCATCTCCTAGCATATCTTCTGAAGAAGTAACACTTGCTTGTTTAGTTGCTTCATTTAAGAAGATATTTTCTTTTGTTTTTTCATCATACCATACTATTATTTTGTCTTTTCCGCTATCTAAAATCATTTTGCTTTTACCATCTTTGTAATAAATTTCTATAATTACTTTATTATCTTCATCAGAAGTATCATAATAAACAGACGTATATGAGTAATTAGTAGAATTTTTAAAGCTTAATTCTTTTGCAATTAAATCATTTAATATTACAAGATTTCTAATAAAGTTAATCAAAAATAGAATAGCTAATGCTATTATAACAATTACAATGCCTAACAATATTTTAAACCCTATTCTTTTTTTATCTTTTTTACTTTCTTCTTTTTTTACTTCTTCCTCTTCCATAAAATCCCCCTTTTCTTTTGAATATAATTATAAAACTTAAATTTATATTTAATATAACACATCACAATTTTTAATACAAGCTTTTGTATAAAAAAAGATAGGTATAAAAATTGAAGTGATAAAATAAATGTAGACACAAAAAAAGTGTTTACATTTATTTTTTTGATATAATAAGAAAAAAGGAGGTA
>CALXAY010000014.1 GCA_944386415.1 uncultured Clostridia bacterium
CAAAGAAAATAAAATTAGGAAAATTAAATTTTTATATTATAGATGATAATTATATTAAATATTTAAGTCAATTTGATAAACATATTGCTTATAACAAAAATGAAAAAAGACCATACATAGGAGTTGTGATTATTGTTGAAGAACATTATTATTTTGCACCTTTATTTTCTCCAAAGCCAAAACATAAAACATATAAAGATAATTTAACTTTTTTCAAAATTAGAAATACTAAAACAAAAAATGATTTAGGTATAATTAGATTTTCAGATATGATACCAGTACCACAAGAAAGTGTTTATTTATTAGATATAAAAAGTAAAAGTTATGGATATAAAAGACTACTTTCAGAACAATATTCTTACATAAACAAGCCCGAAAATAAAGCAAAAATTATGGAAAAAGCAGAAAAGATTTATAGTATAGTTAC
This sequence comes from uncultured Clostridia bacterium, assembly GCA_944386415.1. Lineage (GTDB taxonomy): Bacteria > Bacillota > Clostridia > TANB77 > CAG-508 > CAG-269. The sequence goes on from CALXAY010000014.1 coordinate 428, forward strand.
TAAAAATAGTAAAAGTAAGATGGCTAAATTTTATAAGGAGCTAAGTTGTGATTTCAAACTATTAGAAGAAAAAAGTGCTGAATATAAAGCTTAAAAAATAAAAGTTCACTTAGTGTACTTTAATTCACTTTGTGAACTTTTTTATATACCATTTCACAGCCAATAACTACAAATTTTTTAATTGACAACATCATGGAACAGAAGAGCTTGCACATTTAGAAATGGTAGGAACCATAGTACACCAATTAACAAAAAATGCTTCAATTGAAGAAATAGAAAAAGCAGGTTTAAGTAGCTATTATACAGACCATGGTGTAGATGTATATCCACAAGCAGCAGCAGGATTTCCATTCTCAGCATCAGTGCTTGCATGTAAAGGAGACCCTATAGCAAATTTACAAGAAGACTTAGCGGCTGAACAAAAAGCAAGAGCAACTTACGAAAAATTAATAGATTTATGTAGAGATAATCCTGATGTATTAGACCCATTAAGATATTTAAGAGAAAGAGAAGTAGTACACTTCCAAAGATTTGGTGAAGCACTTCGTGGCGTTCAAGATAAACTTGCAGAAAAGAAATTTTATATGAATGAAATAAAAAACAATAATTGTGGTTGCAATAATTAAGAGTAAAACTCCTGTATGCTATATAGGAGTTCTTATTTATTGAAGAAAAGAATAGAAAATCGAGCAAAGTAAGTTGACAAAAGAACAATTGTTTGATATTATATAATAAGCAAAAAAATTAACTTTATAAAAAATACTATATTATAAGGGGAGAAAAAAATGTTTAAGAATGAAATATATATAGCTGATAATTATAAATTATCAGATTATTTAGGAATCACACTTACTATGCGAAGTTCAGAATTAGAATGGGAAAAAGCAATAAATATATTTATTGCAAGAATGCAAGGAAGATATTTTGATGCAATTAATAAATTATCTGATAATGAAAATGAAATAGCGATGCAAAAATACGGTTTTTCTATAATATGTATACAATGTTTACTCATTGATACATTAGTTAAATTTAGATATGGACCAACAATATCCAAAAGAGGAACTTTATCATATAATTATGAGAACAAAACAAAATTTACAAAGTTTTTAAAAGAAGTATTTTATAATGACTTTAATTCTAAGATGGCAGCGAGATTTTATGAAGATATTAGATGTGGAGTTATGCATTTTGGAACAACTAAAAGAAATAGTAGATTAACATGTGACTCAAATTGTCTTATTAGTGAGATAGCAGATGGAAATATTAGTGTTGATATCAATATTTTAGAAAAGAAGTTGGAACAGTATTTTAAAAAATATATTAAAGAATTACAACAAGAAAACCAAACTAAATTGAGAGAAAATTTTATTATGGCAATGAACTATATATGCAATATATATGGTAAAGATGAAAAATGGGAAATATAAAATTTTTATTAGGAGAAATAAAATGATTGATTTACATATACATTCAATTTATTCTGACGGAAGTAAAACAATAGAAGAAATTTTAAAAATATGTGAAGAAAAAAAGATAGAATATATATCTATAACAGACCATAATACTGTTAAACAGTATTATGATGAAGCTTTGCAAAATAAAAATATTTTTAGTGGAAAAGTTATAAAAGGAGTAGAATTAAATGCAGTATTTCAAGATAAAAATATTGAAATATTAGGATACAATATAACACCAGATATAATAAAAAAATGGTGTAAAAATTATTATTCAGAAGAAAAGTTAAAAAAACAACAAGAAATTTGTTATAAGAGGTTATTAAACATATGTGATAAACAAAATCTTATATATGATAAAACTAAAATAGAAAAAACTAAAGAAACTGGATATATAGAAATTTCTATTTATAATGAACTAATGAGACATAAAGAGAATTATAAAATATTAGGAGAATTTACTGAATCACTAAGTGTATTCTTTAGAAAAGGATTGGCAAATCCTAAAAGCAAATACTTTGTGAATCGTATAGAATTTAGACCAAAATATGAAGAAGTAATAGATATTATTCATAAATCTGGTGGAAAAGCATTCTTAGCACATCCATTTGAATACAAATTTAAAAATACAATTAGCTTTATTGATGAGTTGAGAAAAGAAAAAGAGCTCGATGGAATAGAATGTTTTCATCCATCAGCAAATCAAGAACAACGAAATATTTTGGTTCAATATGCAAAGAGTCATAACTTATACATAAGCGGTGGAAGTGATTATCATGGTGATTCAAAACCAGACATAAAAATAGGTATAGGAAGAGGCAATTTAGAAGTTTCTAAAGAAATATTAGAATGGATTTAAATAAAAAATTAACAAAAATATATTATAGTAGACACAAAGTCACAAAAGCAATGAAAAAACAGTTGAAATAATATAGTATTTTGTGATATTATAAGCAAAAATATATGGAAGAAGGATGTTGAAATGGAAAATTATAAAACAAATTACAAAAGAACGGTAGCTATTATTATGGTTATAATTTTATTATTAGTTGTGCTTACAGGGATATCTTATTATAGAGATGTGAAAATAGTAACTAATATTTGTTTGAGTTTCTTGATTGCTTGTACTACAGGAGTAGTAATTGAAGTAATTAATGGTTCAAGAGTAAAAGATTCTATAAAGCAAATAGAATATATAAAAGAACTAGAAGAAATGAAATATAAAATAAATAGATTCAAAAAAGGATTAAATAATTTATCAAGAAATCGTAATAAATACAGTTTCTTTAATCAAGCAGATAAACTGATGGAAGATGCAAGCAAATTAAATGAACAAATAAATTATTTATACGAAAATGAAACTAAGAAAAGTTTGATTAAGAAATTTTTATATAATCAAGAAATAAACTTAGAACATAAAATTGCAAGTAGTGAAGAAATAAGAGAAGATATAATAAATATGACTGATAAGAAAAGTATATTAAAGAAACTTTCGCGTTATAACCATAATTTGGACAAGTTATTATATAATATTAACAGAGAATTGGGAATTAGGTAGGAATTTAATATGAATTTTAATGTAGAAAAAGAATTATTTAATATTCAAGATAAAAAATACCAAGAATTTCAAAAAAAATTATGTCCAGGAATAGAAAATATAATTGGAATTAGAGTTCCTGTACTTAGAAATTACGCTAAAGAGTTATTAAATAAGTATAATTTTAAAGAGATAATGGAATGCATAAGTGATAATTATTATGAAGAAATAATGCTTCAAGGAATGTTAATAGGTGGAGCAAAAGAAGAATTTAATATAATTATTAAGTATATAGAAAATTTTATTCCTAAAATAGATAATTGGGCTATTTGTGATACTTTTTGTGTAGGATTAAAGATTACTAAAAAGAATAATGAAAAAATGTGGAATTTTTTACAAAGATATTTAAAATCTAAAAAAGAATTTGAAGTTAGATTTGGTATTGTTATGATACTTGATTATTTTATAGATGAACAACATTTAGAAGAAAATTTCAAAATATTTAACAAGGTGAGAGTGGATAAATATTATGTACAGATGGCAATTGCTTGGGCTATATCTATTTGTTTAGTGAAGTATTATGATAGAACTGTTAAATATTTACAAAAAGAAGCGGATTTAGACGATTTTACATACAATAAATCTATACAAAAAGCAATAGAATCATATAGAATTACAAAAGAACAAAAAGATTTTTTAAGAAAAATAAAAAAATAAATATTAATTTTTAAAAAAGTGTTTATTGAAAAAAAGATTTGTGTTATATTGTTTATAGTAAAAAATATATTAAGGGAGAAAGATACATGGGAAAAGGAAAAAGGGAAATGGTAAAAGAACCAAAGAAAAACAAAAATAAAAGAATGTCAAATGTGGAAATAGAATCTAAAAGGAAAATAGTCAAAAGAACATTTTTTACAGTTATAGCTTTAGTGATTATTTTTATAATTGCAATGATTGCTAATAATTATATTATTTTAGATAAAAATGAGACAACTAATTTAATAATTAATAATAAAAATGTAACCTCAGATTTGAGAAATGATATTATTATAGAAGATGATATTATATATTTATCAGAAGCGGATGTTTCAAACTTTTTTGATAAGCATATATATTATGATGAAGAATCAAATAAAATAATTACAACTTATGAAAAGAAAATAGCAGAAATTGGTTTTGATGAAAATTTAATAAATATAAATGGTTCAGATAAAGAAATTTATGCACATGCAATCGAAAGAGATGGAGAAGTATATTTGCCAGTTTCAGAGATGGCTGATGTATATGATGTTGAAATACAAAATATACTTGAAACAAAAGTTATAACGATGGACTCTTTAGATAGAGAACAAAAAAGAGCGATAATAAACAAGAATACAGCAGTAAAATCATCTAGTAATTTTATTTCAAGAACGGTTGATAGAGTAGAAAAAGGAGAAGCAGTTATAGTTATATCTACTGATGGAAAGTTTTCAAGAATTAGAACATCAGATGGTAAGATTGGAATTGTTAAGTCAAATAGATTAGAAAATGAATTTAATATAAGAGAAAATATGGAAGATGAAAAACAAGTAAAAGGAAAGATAAATCTTACTTGGGATTATTTTTCAGAATATGCTTCAGCACCTGATAGAAGTGGAACTACTATAGATGGAGTAAATGTTGTATCACCTGCTTTCTTTTATCTAGATACAGATGGAGAACTTGAAGAAAATGTAGGAATAGAAGGGCAAGCATATATTGAATGGGCACATAATAATGATTATAAAGTATGGCCAATGGTATCTAATGCAGTTGCAGCAAATGAAAGTTTAGATATCACTTCTAATATAATGAATAGTTATGAAAAAAGAAAAGAATTAATTGAAGATATAGTAGAAAAATGTGTTGAATATGATTTAGATGGTATCAATATAGATTTTGAAAATATGTATGAAGAAGATAAAGATATGTATTCTAGATTTATAATAGAACTTACACCAAGGCTAAAAGAAATAGGAATGGTAACTTCTGTTGACGTAACAGCACCAGACGGTGGAGAAACTTGGTCATTATGCTTTGATAGGAACGTTATAGGAGATGTAGCAGATTATATTGTATTTATGGCTTATGATCAAAATGGAGTATCAAGCACAAAGCCAGGAACCACAGCAGGATATAATTGGATAAATTTAAATTTAATAAAATTCTTGCAAACAGAAGATATTGATTCAGAGAAAATAATACTTGGAATCCCATTTTACACAAGAATGTGGACTACTAATTCCTCAGGTGATATAATTAGTAGAGGTACAGTCGATATGAAAGAAATAGATAGAGTATTGCCATCAGGAGTGGAAAAAACTTGGGATAATGAATTGAAACAAAATTATGTAGAATATATGGATGGTGCAAATAAGAAACAAATATGGATAGAAGACGTTGATTCATTAAAAGCAAAGGTATCTTTAGTAGTTGAAAACAAATTAGCAGGTGTTGCATCATGGAGAAAAGATATGGAATCAGATGATGTATGGCAAATGTTAAAGGCTGAATTATCAGAACAATAAATAAAAAAACACTAAAACTGCTTGACTTTAGCACTTTAGATGGGTATAATACTAAAAAAGCACTATGGAGGTAATTTTGACAGATGCAAAAAAAGGACATGTTCTTTAAAACTAATAAATATGATAATTTAACAGATGAAGAACTAGTAGAAAAAATACAAGAAGGAGACGAAGAAGCTCTAACATATATTTTAGAAAAATATAAAGAACTTGTAAACATGAAAGTTGGAAAATATTTTATAGTAGGAGCTGAAAAAGAAGATACTATACAAGAAGGAATGATAGGACTATTTAAAGCAATAAAAAGTTTTGATAGAACAAAACAAAATTCTTTTAAATCTTTTGCAAATATATGTATAGAAAGGCAGTTGATAACAGCAATTAAAAGTTCCAATAGACAAAAGCATATGCCTCTTAATTCATATTTATCATTGAATACTGCAGCTTATGATAATAATGAAGATGATAGTGTTGAATTAATAGAAACTTTCAATAGTAAAACTATAGAAGATCCTTTAGATACGATAATGAAGCAAGAATATTATAAAGAAGTAGAGGATGCAGTAAATAGAAATTTAAGTAAGTTTGAAAAACAAGTTCTTGATAGATTTTTAAAAGGAGAAAGTTATGTGAAAATTGCAAAAACTTTAGATTCTCCTGTAAAATCAGTTGATAATGCAATTCAAAGAATAAGAAAAAAAGCAATAAAAAATATAATGAGCAATAAAAGTCAACATGAATAATGTTGGCTTTTTAAATTTTAATAGACAAATAAAAAATATAGTGTTATACTCTATGAGGAAATTTAAAACTAATGAAAGAAATAAAATAGGGAGGAATAAAAAGTGTTTAATAGCGATGGAATAGATAACAGTGTAAAAATTAAAGTGATAGGTGTAGGTGGCGGAGGAAATAATTCAGCTTTACATATAATTAATGAAAAAGTAAAAAATATAGAAACATATTTAATAAATACCGAAATGGGAGTACTAAGAAGAACAAAATATAGAAATATATTACAAATAGGAAAAGAGACAACTAAAGGGCTTGGTGCAGGTGCAAATGAGATAGTAGGAGAAAATGCTGCAAGGGAAAGTAAAGAGGATATTGAAAAAATTCTAGAAAATACAGACATGTTGTTTGTTACAGCTGGTATGGGAGGTGGAACTGGAACAGGTGCTGCACCTGTAGTAGCTGAAATTGCTAAAGAAAAAGGAATTTTAACTGTTGGAGTAGTTACTAAACCATTTATGTTTGAGGGAAAATTAAGAGAAATGAGAGCAGAGCAAGGTATAAAAAGATTAAAAGAAAATGTGAATGCTCTAATTGTAATTTTAAATGATAATTTATTAAAAGTTGCAAACAAAAATACACCATTAGAACAAGCTTTCTTACTTGCAAATGAGGTTGTAAAGCAAGGAATACAAAGTATAACAGATTTAATTACTACAGTTGGAGAAATAAACCTTGATTTTGCAGATATAAAAACTATATTTAGCTATAAAGGAAAGGCATATATGGGGATAGGAAAATCTGAAGGAGAAGCAAGAGTAGAAGAAGCAATAAAACAAGCAATAGAAAATCCATTAACAGAAAACAAAATCGATAATGCAAAAGGTGTAATATTTAATGTAAGTGGTGGAGAAAATTTAAGCTTAACAGAGATAGATAGTGCTATCAAAATAATTAATGACAAAGTAGATAGTGAAGCAAATATTATTTTTGGAACAGTAATAGATAAAAACTTAGATAATAAAGTTGTTGTAACAGTAATTGCAACAGGGGTTGAATAATCAGAAAAAATTTTATTAAACAACAGATTCAAAATCCATTTGACATCAAAAAATGGTAATGTTATACTGCTTTTAGAAAATATAAAAGGGGGAATAAAAAATGGAACAGTCTATGGGAAAAATTACCTGGGGGTATATTTGGCGATGGATAGTATTGGGATTTGCAACAGCATTTGTGCTTACAATTGTTTTGCGATTACTTATGGGAGTAGTTGCTTCTGGGAGTGATACAGGAACAACAGTTTTACATTACAAAATATATCTAATAGGTTCACTTATAATATCTGTAATAAGTATAATTCTTGCATGTAAATTTGCAACTTCTGATATTAAAAAGAAATTTCTAATTGATGGAAGTAATGCCCCACAAGTTTTCAAGCGTATTGTAATTGTTTTAATTGTAATAACAGTAATATTTGCAATTTATCAGGGAGTTAGTTCAGTTAATCTAAAAAATCAATTGGAAGAAGTGTCAGCTCAAATAGACTCTTTTAAAGATTTATTGCAGCAGTATTCAAGTGAGACATTAAATGGTCAACTAAAAGAACAAGTAGCAGAATTAGAGTCATTTTTAGGATTTGGTAATGCAATCGTTATTGTATCAATTGTAGTTAATATTGTGACTTTATTATTAATGATTCCTTTTGAGAAGAAATTACTAAAAGTATAATGATATAAATGGTAAATGAAATAATCAAAAGATGGTTTTAATAACCATCTTTTTGGGGCTTCCAACGGGAATTGAACCCGTGACCTCTACCTTACCAAGGTAGCACTCTACCAACTGAGCTATGGAAGCATATAAAAAAATTATACAATAATAAAATAAAAAAGTAAATAATTTCTATTGACTTTTTATTAAAAAGATATTAAACTATTAACATAAGATAAAAACTAGTAAGAGACGAGTAAAATAGAAGTTACTTTAAGAGAGAATTAGTCAAAGGCTGAAAACTAATTTAAGCAAACCTATTTGAAAACTAACTCTTCAAATGTTTCTAGTGAATAAGCTAGACGTTAGATGCGTTATAATCTTTAAATTAAGTAAAAAATAGGATGGAACCGTGTTTGAAACAGCACTCCTATGGATTTTAAAAAGTCCATGGGAGTTTTTTGATGGACATTAAAAGATGTGTCCCAATATGGACAAAATGTCCAAAAGGAAACGTCCCCAATTGGACATAAGGAGGTTTTAATATGATTAAAGTTACTTTAAAAGATGGCTCTATTTTAGAAGTTGAAAAAGGTTGTAGCATTTTAGATGTTGCTAAAAAAATTAGTGAGGGTTTAGCAAGAAACATGACTTGTGGAGAAGTAAATGGTGAAATTAAAGATTTAAGATATGAATTAAATGGAAATTGTTCTTTAATTATTCATACCTTTTCTGATGAAGATATAGAAGGAAAAAAAGCTTATTGGCACACAACTTCTCATATTCTAGCACAAGCTGTAAAAAGATTATTTCCAGATGTAAAACTTGCAATAGGACCTGCAATTGATAATGGTTTTTACTATGATTTTGATGTTGAAAAACCTTTTACAGATGAGGATAAAGAAAATATTGAAAAAGAAATGAAAAAAATCATTAAGGAAAATTTACAAATTGAGAGATTTTCTTTACCAAAAAATGAAGCATTAGAGTTAATGAAAGATGAACCTTATAAACAAGAATTAATAAATGATTTAGAAGATGGCGAAGAAATTAGCTTTTATAAACAAGGTGATTTTGTTGATTTATGTGCAGGACCTCATTTAAAAAGTACTGGAAAAATTAAATGTGTTAAAATTTTATCTTCTTCTGGTGCTTATTGGAGAGGTAATGAGAAAAACAAAATGCTTCAAAGAATTTACGCAATTTCTTTCCCAAAAGCTTCTGAACTTGAAGAATATTTACAATTGTTGGAAGAAGCAAAACAAAGAGATCATAGAAAAATAGGAAAAGATTTAGAAATCTTTATGACTCATAAATTAGTTGGTGCAGGGCTTCCAATGTATTTACCAAATGGTGCAACTATAAGAAGAATTTTAGAAAGATATATTCAAGATAAAGAATTAGAATTAGGATATGAGCATGTATATACTCCTTGTCTTGCAAATGTTGAATTATATAAAGTAAGTGGACATTGGGATCATTATAAAGATGATATGTTTCCTGCTATGAAAATGGATAATGAAGAAATGGTGTTAAGGCCTATGAATTGTCCTCATCATATGCTAATTTATAAAAGTAAAATGCGTTCTTATCGTGATTTACCAATTAGAATTGGTGAGCTTGCACATGATTTTAGATATGAAGCTAGTGGTAGTGTTTGTGGATTAGAGAGAGTTCGTGAAATGTGCCAAAATGACGCACACCTTTTTGTTAGACCTGATCAAATTAAAGAAGAAGTTGGTAAGATTTTGAATTTAATTACAGAAGTATATCAAAAAGATTTTGGTTTTCCTGCATCTAGCTTTAAATATAGATTATCTTTAAGAGATAAAGATAACAAAGAAAAATATATTGATAATGATGAAATGTGGGAGACAGCAGAAAGTCAATTAAGAGAAATATTAAAAGAATTAAATATAGAATTTTATGAGGCAGAAGGAGAGGCTGCATTCTATGGACCAAAAATTGATATCCAAATAAAAACAGCTCTAAACCATGATGTAACTATTCCAACTTGTCAATTAGATTTTGCTCTTCCTGAAAGATTTGAACTAGAATATATTGGTGAAGATGGAAAAGCACATAGACCAGTTGTTATTCACAGAGCAATACTTGGTACTTCTGATAGATTTATATCATTCTTATTAGAAGAAACAAAAGGAAATTTACCTTTATGGCTTTCACCAACACAAGTTAGAATTTTACCAATTACAGATAAAGAGCATGACTATTGCCATGAATTAAAAGAAGAGCTTTTAAAAGCTAAAATAAGAGTAGAAGTAGATGATAAAAATGAAAAAATTGGTTATAAAATACGTGAAGCACAGCTTCATAAAGTTCCTTATATGTTAGTTATTGGACAAAAAGAAGTAGATGAAAATAAAGTTTCTATACGTTCTAGGAAAGATGGAGATATAGGAAGTATGAGCTTAGATGAGTTAAAAAATAAACTTCTAGAGGAAATTAAAAATAAAAAATAATGAGATTAAAGAAAAATATAATACTAAGAAGAAAATAGGAGAGATAAAAATGAAATTAGGAATTGTAGGTCTTCCAAATGTTGGAAAAAGTACATTATTTAATAGTATTACTAAAGCAGGAGCAGAATGTGCCAATTATCCATTTTGTACAATAGAGCCAAATGTAGGTGTAGTTCCTGTTCCAGATGAAAGGCTTGATGCCTTAGCTAAAATGTATAATCCAGAAAAAGTAACTCATGCTGTAATTGAGTTTGTAGATATTGCGGGTTTAGTTAAAGGAGCAAGTAAAGGAGAAGGTCTTGGAAATAAATTCTTATCACATATACGTGAAACAGATGCTATTTGCGAAGTTGTAAGATGCTTTAATGATAGTAATATTGTTCATGTAGATGGAAGTATAGATCCAGTACGTGATATTGAAACTATTAACTTAGAATTAATTGTTGCAGATATAGAAACTGTAAATAAAAGACTAGATAAAGCTAGAAAAAATTTAAAAGCTAGTAAAAGTTATAAAGAAGAAGTTGATTTATTAGAAAGAATTAAAGAAAATTTAGAAAATGGAATTTCTGCAAGAGCACTAGAATTTAACGAAGATGAGCAAAAGTTAGTTAAAGATATGTTTTTATTAACAACAAAACCAATTCTTTACATTGCAAATATTTCAGAAGAACAAATGGAAAATGCGGATAATGACCCACTTGTTCAAAAAGTTAAAGAATATGCTTCTAAAGAAAATGCTGAAGTTATTCCATTATGTGTTAAAATAGAAGAAGAATTATCTGGTTTAGATGATAATGATAAAAAGGAAATGCTAGAAGCTTTGGGGTTAGAAGAGTCAGGTTTAGATAAAGTTATCAAAAAATCATATGATTTATTAGGATTAATGTCTTTCTTAACAGCAGGAGAACCTGAAGTTAGAGCTTGGACAATTAAAAAAGGTACTAAAGCACCTCGGAGCAGCTGGAAAGATTCATTCTGATATAGAAAGAGGATTTATTAAAGCTGAAGTTATTCCATTTAATGATTTAATGAATTGTGGAAGTATGGTTAATGCAAAAGAAAAGGGATTAGTTCGCCAAGAAGGTAAAGAATATGTTATGCAAGACCGGAGATGTTGTATTATTTAAATTTAATGTTTAGTATGTAATGCTTTTGTAATATAATTGTAAAAAAAAATATAAAGAAAGCTATTGACGAAATATATTTTTAAGTATAAAATAATAATCGAAGAACACAAGAAAAAAACTTTGTTTTGTTATTTTGTTGCAATTACTTGAATTATATTTTTAAAAATGGTATAATAATCAGTGATTGTATAAATAATAATAAAAAATCTGAAAGTAGAGGAGATATCAATATGAAGAAAACAAATTTATTAAAAGTATTTTTTAGTCTAATTTTAAGTATAGTAGTAATTTTTATAGTTACATCTGTTAATGCAGCAGATACAGGATTTACAGATATGACAAATTCATTACTTAATAATACATCTGGTTTTAACAATACTATTGGAAATAATGTTAATGCACCAGCTAATAATACAACAGGAACTAATACATCAAATAATGCATTAGGTAATAGCAGTTCAACAAACAACAGAACAAATGTAAATTCAAACAGGTCAAATACTAATACTAGAATTTATAATAATACAAGTTTACCTAGTACTGGTATAGGTGATTCTCTTCCAATAGCTGCTTTAGTAGTTGTATTTGGTATATCAGCAGTATATGCTTACAAAAAAATTAAAGATTATAGAAATATTTAATAAATAATTGTATATAATATATAAATATGAAATATTAGACTTTTTAGTTTTTCTAAAAAGTCTTTTGTTTAGCTTTAATAATAAATCTATTATTATTTAAATTATTACATGTTATAAGAGTTAAAGTTTTTTCATTATGGTTATAATTACTAATAGGTGAAAGGTCATCTTCCTTAACTTCATAGTTTTTTTCTACAAGATATGTGTACTTAAGTCCAGTATTATCATAAATATATATTTCATCATTTAATTCTAATAAATTAATTTTACTAAAGAATAAATCATTATTATAGTTATGTCCGGCTATACAAATATTAGTATTGTCATTTAATGTAGTTCCATAAAATTTACAAGGAGAAACTTTCAAGTTTTCTTCTGTTAGATTAGAAAGAACAGGATAATATAGATTTATTTTTGGTATTTCAATAATACCAAAAAGATTGTTTTCTGGAAATTCTTGCTCTTTTTCAACATTTGCATATAATTTATAAATATTATAATTTCCTATTAATTTCTTAGACATTTTTTCCTTATTATTAATAGAGTAAATATAATAAATAGAAAAAGAAATAATAACAATAATTATTATAATTGATATAACAAATTGTAACCTAAAAAAATTTTTATTTAAATTTGAAAATTTAGTATTTATATTATTATTATTATTTAAATTATCCTTATTTAATTTATTGTTATTATCTAAATTAGTACTTAATATCTGATTCATAATTCTATTTTACCTAAAAAAGAAAAAATTATTATAAAAAACTTGTCAAAATTTTAGATTTCTGTTATTATGACAAAAGGTAAAAGGAGATAGTGATGAAAGAAACAAAAGAAAGAAAAATAATTAGACACAAAAAGAAAAATGTTAGAATATTTCCAGTGTATAAGACAGTTTCTTGGGATTTATTATTTTATTTTCCTATAATATTCTTATTTTTAACCCAAATAAAAGGATTCTCAGCATCACAAGTACTATTTGCAGATGCATTTTATACTTTAGCAAATACATTTTGGCAACTGCCAGTAACAAGCTTAATAGATAGGATAGGAAAAAAGAATTGCCTGATAATTGGGAATGTTTTGTATAGTCTAAGCATTTTTGCAATGATTTTTATGCAAAATTATTATGAATTATTATTGATACAATTTATATATGCACTAGGTTATTCGATAAAAGGAATATGTGAATCAAATATATTGTATGATTCATTACCAGCAAGTAAGAAAAGAGGAAAAATATTTGCTACAATAGATGGAAAGTCATCTTCATATTTTTATATATTTGATGCTATATCTTCAATAATTGCGGGATTTACATTTGCAATAAATGGATATATTCCAATGATATTATGCTTCTTATGTTGTGTTACTTCTACAGTTATTTCATTTAAGTTTAGACATACAGCATTTGTGGAAGATAAGGTAAAACCAGTATCTATAAAAGAATATATAAAACAGATAAAAGATTCAATGAAATTTTCTGTAAAATCTAGTAGAGTAAAATTATTACTATTAGCAAATGCATTATTTTTAGGGTTAGTTATAGGAATTGTAAATTTGAGAAGTAGTATGTTAAGTGAAATGCAAGTACCAGAAGCTTATTTTGGAATTATTTTTGCTGTATTACAATTTGCAGCAGCAATAACTGCAAGATATAGTGAGCAAATACATAAAATATTTAGAAATAAAACAATAGCAGTGTTGACTATTCCAACTACATTTTCTTGCATACTAATTGGATTTATTGGAAAAGATCCACTATCTAAATCATCATTAATATTAGTAGTATTATTATTCTTAATACAATATGCAGCAAAAGGACCATATAGAGCATTACTTGCACGTTATTTAAATAATTTTACTAATAGAAAAATAAGACCAAAATTAACAGCTTTGAGAAATTTATCATCAAATTTATTAACAGCATTGGTTTCTTTGATATGTGCTTTATTATTAGAGATAACAACAACGGCAAATACATTTATAATAGTTGGTTGTTTAACAACAATTATGGCTGTATTATTAGTAGACTACATGAAAGGAAGAGTAGGACTAAAACCATCTGAATATAGTAAAGAGGATTTAAAATATAGTTTATATAGACCAGATAAAACAAACAAAAAGCCTAAGCAAAATTAGGCTTTTTTTCACGTGTATAAACTTTTGGTGTTACTTCAAATTTAATTCTAAAACATCTAAAATCAAATAATTCATCTTCTTCTAAGCAATCAAGATAAATATCAAGTTCTTCCAAATTCCTACAAGCAGCAATTATAATTGGATTTAACTTATATTGAAACATAAGCTCAAAAGCTAAATCTAAAGCTTTTAAAATAGACTTTTTTTCTTTATGTAATACTAAATTTATAGTTTCTATAAATCTAGAACTTACAGAATGTCTAAATCTATTTAAAGGTACAATATATTCTTTATTAATAACATCTTGCATAGATTGGTATGTATCTTTATTCTCCTGATAAATTTTTTCTATATCATCATATTTATATGGTAAATATGCTTTTTGGTCTTTTTCAGAAACAATTAAAGTATCATTATCCATTTTATTCTCCTTGTATAAGATTTTACCTAAAAATATTATAACTTATAAAATGCCAATAAGTAAATAAAAATAATATTACATTTCTATTACATATTGAAAACCTTGTTATCATATGATATATTTATTATGAATTTAAAGATACATAAGAAAAGGAGAAAAAAGTGTATAAACTTAGTGATTTTGATAAATCAAGTAAGCATTTATATAAATTTGGTAAAATACTTAGTACAATTATTTGTATTATCATTTTGTTTTTTATCGTATTTAATATAACTTTAATAATAGAATCTTATATAAATCCAAATGAATTACCAAGCTTTCTAGGAATAAAGAGTTTCGTCATAGTATCAGAAAGCATGGAACCTACAGTTATGACAAATGATATAATTTTTATGGTAGATACATCTAAAGAAAATCTAGAAGTAGGAGATATTATTTCTTTTAGAACAGGTGATTATATAAATACACATAGAATTGTTAGAATAGAAGAGAAAAATGGGGAAGAAATCTATATAACAAAAGGTGATAATAATAGTAATGAAGATAGAACACCAATTAAATTTCAAGATATAGAGGGAAAATATTTATTTAAATTACCTAAATTAGGAAAAATAGCTGAGATATTAAAGAGCAAAGTAACTTTAATTATTCTTTTGATTTTCTTAGTAATAATTGCTTATTATGAAGTTAGAATCTCAAAAAGAAAACTAAAAAGAAAAGAAGAGAGATTTGAGTATAATAAAAATTTAATTAAAAAAATACAAAATGGAAAAAATAATGAATAATAAAATAAAAGGAGATGAAATAATTGTATAGAGCGGTTTTTATAGATATAGATGGTACTTTAAAAAATGATTCAGGAGAAATATCTGATAGAACAAAAGAAGCAGTAAAAGAAGCTGTAAAATCAGGTATAATAGTTGTAATATGTTCTGGAAGACCTATTAGAAGTACTATAGAAGTTAGTAAAAAAAGTTTTGCAAGTGAGTTTATAATTACTTCAAATGGAGCTTATGGGTATAACCATAAAGAAAATAAATGTGTATTTAAAAATCCAATGAAAAAAGATTCTTGTATAAAATTATATAATTTAGCAAAAGAAAACGATGTTAATTTTATTATGAACACAGAGAAGGGGAGATTTGTATTAAAAGAAACAAATAATGAATATGATACTATATTAAGTGAATCAATTGAAAGTTTTGTCGAAAAATTAGATGTTATGCAATGTCTATTACAAGATAGTAGTTTTGAAAAAATTAGAGATTTAAAGCCTTATATAGAGAAGATAGAAAGTGTAGGAATAAAAAATCAATCCAAAAGTCTAACCAATCCAAAAGTACCACCTAGAGAGGTAACATATTATGATGTAGCAGATAAAAAAACATCCAAAGGATTTGGAGTAAAAAAGATTTGCAAAGCCTTAAATATAGATTTACAGGATGCTATTTCAATTGGTGATGATTATAATGACATTTCAATGTTTGAACAAACGGGGCTTAGTGTAGTTATGGGAAATGCAAATGATGAAGTAAAATCTAATGCAAAGTATGAAACACTTAGTAACAATGAAGATGGAGTTGCTGTATTTTTAGAAAAATTATTAAAGAACAAGGGGGAATTTAGATGTTAGAAGGTATTAAAGTGTTATGTCATAGTTCTATTAAATTTGAAAAAGAACAAGTTATTTATTTTGACCCTTATAAAATAAATGAAAAATATAATGATGCAGATATTATATTTATAACTCATTCACATTATGACCATTTTTCGGAAGAAGATATTTTAAAAGTGAAAAAGGAAGAAACTAAAATTGTTGTTCCAGAAGATTTATATAACAAAAGTTTTAAATTAAAATTTGATGAATCTAACATTTTAATAGTTAAACCAAATGAAGAATATGAAGTAAATAATATTAAGTTCAAAACTATTCCAGCTTACAATGTAAATAAAAACTTTCATCCAAAAACCAATAATTGGGTTGGATATATAATTACTCTAGATAATGTTTCTTATTATATTGCAGGAGATACAGATATAACAGAAGAAAATAGAAAAGTAAAATGTGATGTAGCATTTGTTCCAATAGGAGGAACATATACAATGACAGCTAAAGAAGCAGCAAATTTAGTAAATGAAATAAAACCTAAAATTGCTGTTCCTATACATTATGGTTTAATAGTGGGAAGTAAAGAAGATGAAGAAATATTTAAAAATAATGTGAATAATGATATTGATGTTAATGTACTTCTTTAGTTGCCCTTCTTAGTTCTAAGTAACTAACAGTAAAATTAAATATTTCACTTACGTACATAGAAATAATAAATCCAGTTATACCAAGTTTGGGAAGTAATATGTATAGTAAGCTAATAGTTATAACAAGGTCAGCTATATTACATAACATGACCTTAAATTGTCTATTTAATCCTTTTAACATATTATCTATAATGTTATCTAAATACATTAGTAAAATCAAAGGAGAAAGGATTCTTATATATTTGGCACATTCTAAATTTTGGAAGATAAATAAGCTTAAGTTATTTGCAAAAGTAAAGCAAATGGCACTTACCAAAATAGAAAAACAAGTAGCTATCATAAAAATTTTGTGGCTTACATTCATAATTCTTTTTTTATAACCTTTTGCCATTAAACTAGAAAACTCTGGTATAAGTAAAGAACTAAAAGAGCCAATAAAAACAGTTGGAAATGTTATAACAGGAAGAGCCATCCCAGTTATTCTTCCATATTCTGATAAGGCTAATGTGTAAGGAAGTCCAAATAAAACTAATCTATTTGGAACAATAAATTCTTTTAAAGTAGAAAGCCCAGAACGTATATAAGAAGTTATTGAAACAGGAAGAGTTATATTTAAGATTTTTCTTTTATAACTTATTCCTGTTACTTTTGCTCTTTTATTAAAAAAACATCTATCTATTCTATATAATATAAATAAAAAGATGCAAGAAAATACCTCTGAGATTACATCTGCTAAAATTAAACAAATACATACAGTTTCAACACTATTTAAATAAAAATATTGTAATAAAATAATACTAATTATAATTTTTACTAAAAGTTCCAGAACTTGAGATATTGCAGATTTATATGCTTTTCTTACAGCTGAAAAATACCCGTTTATTACAGATGATATTGAAATAGCAGGAAGTCCAATTGTAATTAAGTAAAATGGAATAGAAGAAACTTTATTATTTAACCAAATTGTTGATATTATAGGAGAAAGTAAAGTTAATATTATACTACTTCCCAAACCTAAAAATATTGCAAATAAAATGCAGCTTCTAACAGCTTTTAAGCCTTCTAGAAAATTTCCTTTTGCAAATGTTTGGGATACTAAATATGTACAAGCAAGACTAAGACCAGAAGTTGCAAGTGTTATAAAAAACATATATACAGACATAACAAGAGAAAATACCCCTACTGCTTCTGAACCTATTTTATTTGAAACATAAATATTAAATACCATACTTATACTTCTAGTAAATAAAGCTGTTAAAGTAAGTATAGATCCATTTATTAAAAACTTTTTTGTCCTTTTCAATAATATTCACCATTTAATTGTATTTAAAAAAATTTAAAAATATGATATATCTATATTAGGTGATAAATATGAAAAATGCTTTTTCTTATTATGAAAAAACAAAAAACTCTAATATACCTGAAAATCTAAGAATGTTTATGAATATGAAAGTAGAGCCAGGTATCTGTATAGATTTAGGTTGTGGAGCAGGAAGAGACAGTATCTTTTTAATAAAAAACGGTTGGAAAGTTATTGCAATTGATAAAGAAGATACTGAAAAAATGATTAGGAGTTCTTTACAAGAAGAAGAACAAAATTATTTAAAATTTATAAAACAAGATTTTGAAAATAATATTATTTTACAATCTTGTAATTTATTAGTTGCAAATTCTAGCTTATCTTTTTGTAATAGAAAAAATTTTGATGATTTATGGAATAAAATTGTAGATTCTATTTCTAAAGATGGTTACTTTGTAGGTAATTTCTTTGGAATAAATGATAGTTGGGCAAATAGACCTAATATGGCTTTTTTTACAAAAGAAGAAGTAATAAAATTATTTTCATCTTTTAAAATAATAAATTTTAAAGAAGTAGCAAAAAACGGAAAAACAGCTTTAGGAATAAAGAAACATTGGCATATATTTAATGTAATTGCAAAGAAGAAATAAGAAAAGAATAAGAGTACCTGAAGAAATTTCTGGTATTTATACAATACCGGAAGAAAACTAAAAAATCTTCTGGTATTGTATTGACACCGGAAAATATTTCTGGTATCATATAAATACAGGAAGAAAATTAAAAAATCTTCCGGTTTCATATAAGAAGGTGAAATAAATGGAAAAAAAATTGGAAATGTTACCCATAAAAAAAGACATAGAAACAAAAAGAGTTTTAAAACAATTATCTAGAACAAGTAGAGCTTTAGCGGAATTAAAAGGTATTGCACAAACAATGCCAAATCAAAATATATTAATAAATGCAATAATGATAAATGAAGCAAAAACAAGTTCTGGTATAGAAAATATAGTTACAACTCATGATGAAATTTATAAAGCTATGATTAAGCCTTTTAATACTAGCCCAGCAGCTAAAGAAGTTGTTGACTATAGGGCTGCTATTTGGCTAGGCTATGAATTAGTAAAAGAAAAGGAAATGATTAATACTAATATTATAACTAAAATTCAGGAGAAAATAGAACATAATCAGGCAGGAATAAGAAGTGTACCAGGAACAGTAACAAAAAATACTTTAACAGACGAAGTTGTATATACACCGCCACAAGAAAAATCCGAAATACTAAAATATTTAAAAAATTTAGAAGAGTATATCAATAATGATGATGATATGGTAGATCCATTAATAAAATTAGCTATTATACATTATCAATTTGAATCAATACATCCTTTCTATGATGGAAATGGAAGAACAGGAAGGATAATAAATATATTATATTTAGTGTTAAAAGATTTAATTGATACACCTATATTATATTTAAGTAAATATATAATTAGAAATAAATTAGAATATTATAACTTATTTCAAAAGACAAGAGAAAACGAAAATTTTGAAGACTGGATTATATATATATTAGTAGGAATTGAAGAAATGGCTGAAGAAACAATTAATATTATTAATAGAATAAGAAATGAAATAATTAATATGAAATATGAATTAAGAGAAAAAACAAAAATATATTCAAAAGAATTGCTAGAAGCGTTGTTCATTGAATTTTACACAAAAATTCCATATATTCAAAAACAATTAGGAGTTTCTGACAAAACAGCACAAAAATATCTTGATACATTAGTTCAATTAGGATTTTTAACGTCTGAAAAAATAGGACGAGAAAGAATTTATAAAAACGAAAGATTATTTAAAATAATCAAAGAAGCAGATAGGGAATAAAAGTACACTACTATAATTTTAGTAGTGTACTTTCTTGATTAAATGTGCAAATAGGAAGCGAAAGTTATTGTAAAATAAATGTCGAAAGATTTACTTTTTTCATATGATATATAAAGGTTATATGAAAGGAGGAAGGAAATTTGGAGTTATATGGAAAAAAGATAGGTTTTGTGCTTACAGGCTCATTTTGTACATTTAAAAAGACAATTCCTAAAATGAAAGAATTAATAGAAAAAGAAGGAGCGGAAATTATTCCTATAATGTCTTATAATAGCTATAATTTGGATACAAAATTTGGAAAAGCAAAAGATTTTATAAAAGAAGTAGAAGAAATGACAAAAAAAGAAATAATTCACACAATACAAGGAGCAGAACCAATTGGACCTAAAAAAATGACAGATATAATGGTAGTTGCTCCTTGTTCACGGAAATACAATGGCAAAACTTGCCTTAGATATAATAGATACTCCAGCTGTAATGGCATGTAAATCACATTTAAGAAATGATAGACCACTTGTTATTGCACCGTCAACTAATAATGGTTTAAGCGGAAATGCAGAAAATATTGGAAAGCTATTAAATAGAAGAAATTATTATTTTGTGCCATTTAGACAAGATAATCCTATAACAAAACCAAGGTCAATTGTATTTGATGAGGGTTACTTAATAAAAACTATAAAGCTTGCCTTAGATGGTGAACAAATAAGTCCAATACTATTATAAATATGATTGTAAAAGTATAAATTAAAAAATTTATACTTTTTTTAGTAAAGAGTATATTAAAAGTTGTTTATAAAATCAAAATATGGTAAAATTATAACGAAAAGTAATTAAGTATGGAGGAATAGTAATGGAATACACAAATAAATATGATATGACGGAAGAACAAAATATATTTTTAGCTAAAAGAAACATTGTAGATAGTATTTGGAAAAGTGCTAATTTAGAGGGAATAGCAGTTACATATCCAGAGACTCAAGCAATTTTGGATGGAGGAAATGCAAATGGATTAAAAATGGATGAAATAGTTACCATAAATAATTTAAAACATGCTTGGTATTTTATATTAGAAAATGAGGATGTCCCAAATAATTTTAATATATTAAGAGAAATAAATAAAATTGTAGGTGCGAATCTAATAATAAATTGTGGAAATTTAAGGATAGCTCCTGTAACTATAGGTGGAACAGATTGGAAACCACCGTTTCCTATAGAATCTAAAATAAAAGAAGAATTAGAAGAACTTTTAAAAATAAAAAACGAAACAGAAAGAGCAATAACAATTATGTTATGGGGAATGAGGAGACAAATGTTTATTGATGGAAATAAAAGAACTTCTATGTTATTTGCTAATAAAATAATGATAGAAAATGGATGTGGAATAATAACAATTCCTGTAAAAAAACAACAAGACTTTTTTACTAAATTACTTAATTTTTATGAAACAGACGAAATGGAAGACTTAAAAAAATGGATATATGATAATTGTATAGATGGAATAGAATTTTAAAAGAGCATAAAGCTCTTTTTTCTTATTGTAAAATTAATATATTTGTGATAAATTATATTAAAACATTAATAAATAGAAAACAAAAGGTGCTGAATACCAAACAGGGGTAATAATAAATATTTTAGTAGAAGAAACCGGTTGCTTTGGTATATATAAAACATATAATAAAAAAGATTATGCAAATTATGATATAGAAAATAAAATGTTTAAAGCAGATAGTATAAGAACAATTAGTAAATATATAAATAAAGAGACTAAAGTGCTATGTAGACAAATAGAAATATTATGGAAATATAGAGATTTAAACAAATTAGATAGTATTAAAAGATTAATTAAAGCTTTAGAATAATTTATTTAAAATTTTTAAGGAGGTAATTATGGAAGCAAAATATAATTGGAATTTAAAAGAAATTTTTGAAAATAGAGAAGAGTTTGATAAGACTAAAAAAGAATTAGAAGACGACTTAAATAAGATTAATAATTATCAGGGAAAATTATGTGATAGTTCTGATAATTTATATAATTGCTATAAATTATATGAAAAAGCATTAGAAAAATATGAAAGACTATATGGTTATGGTATGCTTTATTATAATTTAGATATGTCAAATCAAGAAGGTATTAAGTTATATAAAGAAGTTGAAAGTATAGGAACAAACTTTAGTACAAAAGTTTCATTTATGACACCTGAAATAACATATAGTAAAAACGGTGTTGTTGAAAAATATTTAGCTAACGATAAAAGGCTAGAAAGATATAAAAGAGATATTGAAGATATATTAAAGGAGAAAGAACATATATTAAGCAAGAAAGAAGAGACTTTACTTGCAAATTATTCTGAAATTTTTTCAGCACCTGAAAATACATTTGATATTTTAACAAATGCAGAGTTCAAATTTGGAAATTTAACAAATGAAAATGGGGAAGAAGTAGAACTAACAGAAAGTAATTATACTATTTTTCTAAAAATTCAAAAAGAAGATGTAAGAAAACAAGCATTTAATCTTATGTATGAGCAATATAGTAAGTTTGTAAATACAATTACAGAATTGTATTTAGCAAACGTAAAAGCATCGAGTGTAACTGCAAAACTTAAGAATTATAAATCTAGTTTAGAAAGAGCCGTATTAAATGATGATGCAAGTCTTAAAGTTTATGATTCATTAATAGAGTCTATACATGAAGGTCTTCATGTTAATCATGAATTTATAGATTTAAAGAAAAAAATCCTAAAAAAAGAAGATTTCCATATGTATGATTTATATGTTAATCCATTTGAAATAGAAAAAGATGAAATAACATATGAAGATGCAAGAAAAGAAGTAGAAAATGCTTTAGCTATTATGGGTAAAGAATACTTAAATAAACTAAGAGAAGCATTTGATAATAACTGGATAGATGTTTTTGCAAAGCCAAATAAAAAAGGCGGAGCATATAGTATGGGAATATATAGTGTTCATCCATATGTCCTTTTGAACTTTGTAAATAGCAAAAGAGATATAAGTACAATAGCTCATGAATTAGGACATAGTATGCATTCATATTATTCAAGTTCAAACCAGACAATTATAGATGCAGATTATACAATTATGACAGCAGAAGTTGCATCAACTGTAAACGAAATACTACTTAGCAGTTATCAAGTAGAGCATGAAAAAGATAAAACAAAAAAAGCAGAGCTAATATATGAATTATTAGAAATGATAAGAGCAACATTGTTTAGACAATCTATGTTTGCGGAATTTGAAAAAATAGTTCATGAAAAAATAGAAAATAATGAAACACTTTCTTCTAGTGATTTAAATGATATTTATTATAGACTAAATAAAGAGTATTTTGGTAATAATATGATAGTAGATGAAAACATTAAATATGAATGGGCAAGAATACCTCACTTTTATTCAGATTTCTATGTATATAAATATGCAACTGGGATATCTGCAGCAATTAGTATTGCAACTAAAATATTAAAACGAGGAGAGTCTTTTGTAAGAAAATATATAGAAATGTTAAAACAAGGATGTTCTAAAAAATCTATCGAACTTTTAAAAATGGTAGACGTAGATTTAGAATCTAAAGAAGTATATAAGGATGCAATTAATTTCTATCATGAAAAAATGGAAGAATTAAAAGAGTTAATATAGGAGAAAGAAATGGAGATGACTAATAAATTAGAATATAAGATATTAGGTATTAGCATTTGGAAGATTTTTACGTATTTTATTATTTATAGTGTTTTAGGTTATATAATAGAAACTATATTTGCAATTGCTACAATGGGAATATTAGAATCTAGACAAAGCTTTTTATATGGGCCATTTTTAGGAATTTATGGATTAGGTGCTGTTTTTATCATATTATTTACACAATATTTTAATAAAAATAATTTTACTTTATTTTTAGGTGGATATACAATTGGAACTTTTACAGAATATATAATAAGTTTTTTAACGGAAAGTATTTTAGAAACAAGATGGTGGGATTATTCAGGCAAAATTTTAAATATAAATGGAAGAGTATGCTTATTATATTCTATATTTTGGGGAATTTTAACAGTATTTTTAGTTAAGAAAATAAATCCTAAAATAGATAATCTATGTAATAAATTACAAGAAAAGATTTCAAAAAAATTTCTAAAAACAATAGTTTCAATATTAGTAATATTTTTAGCAATTGATTGTGTTACAACTTGTTATGCACAGGATCAATTTATAACAAGAATGATTGTAGAACATAACATTCCTGTATATAATCAAGCTCAGATAAAAGAGAAATATGATAGAGTAAAAGAAAATAAGAATTTAGATAAATTTATAAATACTGTTTGGGGAAATGAGAAAATGATTAAAACTTTTCCAAATATAAAAATACAAGATAAAGATTATAATACTATATACTTGGCTAGTTTATTACCAGAAATACAGCCATATTATATGAAAATACTTAAATAGCTTTTTTAGATAGCACAGGCTAAAAAAACAGAAATTGTTTTTTGAACCTGTGCTAAAAACATCTTATTACAAATTAGCAAGTGGATTTCTTTCAACAGCACTTCTTACTTGGTCACTATTTACATGAGTATATATTTCAGTTGTAGCAATACTTTCATGACCTAATAGTTCTTGCAAAGCTCTGATGTCAACTTCTCCATATTGATACATAAGAGTTGCAGCAGTGTGTCTTAATTTATGTACAGAATATTTCCTATTATCTAGACCTGCTTGCATAAGTTCTTTATTAATAACATATTGAACAGTTCTATTACTGATTCTTTCTTTTCTTTCACTTAGGAATAAAGCTTTTTCAGAGTTTTTACTATCATGTTTTACTCCTTGTTTAGGTCTTACTTGTAAATAGCTTGAAATTGCTTTCATACAAGCATGGTTTAGATAAATTGTTCTTTCTTTATTTCCTTTACCGATAACAGTTAATTTACATTCACTAAAATCTATATCATTAATATTAATGCCAACCAGTTCAGATAGACGCATACCACAATTTAGAAATAAAGTAATTATTGCATAGTCTCTTTCATGATTTCTATTATCTTCATCAGATGCAGCATCTAGAAGTCTTTTACTGTCATCTAATGACAAATATTTAGGAAGTCTTTTATCTTTTTTTGGCGTTTTTAAATTTAATGCTGGATTATGATCTAATAAAAATTTTTGGCTTGCTTCTTGTGATAAGTATTTAAAAAATATACGAATAGTTGATATTTTTCTTGCTCTAGTTGCAGCTTTACTATGGTAAGTAGTAGTTAAATATCCTAAGAATGCATGGATATCGTCAAGCTCTATTTTTTTAATTACATCAAATGATAAATCCTTAATTTCAATTTTACTAAAATCTGTTTCTTTAGTTAAACTGAAGTGTATTTTTATAAATTTAAGAAACATAGCTAAATCATAATTGTATTCTTTAATACTATTTGGTGATTTATTTAATATTGTTGTTGAATAATCTAAAAATGCATTTATATAGTCTGGGTTTTCTTCTCTTTTTATCATATGTATCACTCTCCGTTCATATTTATTTTATATTATATAGTAAAATAATAAAAATTCAATAAGATTTTTGAAATTTTGTGCAATGTTTTTAGGGTTTCTATTTTTATAAATTTGTGATATACTATAACTACTTTTAGAAGAAAGAAGTGATTTAATGAAAAAAAGAAGGTCAAGGCTACAAGATGATGAAGAGCCAAAAGCCGTTAGAGAAATGAGAAAAAATAAAAATAAGAAAGAAGAAAAGACTGTTGAGGAAAGTAAAAGACGTAAAAGAAGCAAAAAAGATAAAAAGAAAAATCGAAAAAAAATAATATTAACAGCTATGACTATAATAATCTTAATATTAGGAGTTGCTTTAGGAATTTCAGGTCATACATGGACAACTATTGCTAAAGATATGGTTACTAATGAAAGTTCAATTGTAATTGATACCAATGGAAATACAATAGCAAAGCTTGGAGATGAAAAGAAAAAGTCAAATATTTCTTATGAAGAAATGCCAAATAATTTAAAGAATGCATATGTTGCAATAGAAGACGAAAGATTTTACTCACATCATGGTGTTGATATTAAAAGAACAGCTTCAGCGATATTTAATTATGTAATACATTTTGGTTCATCTTCATTTGGAGGTAGTACAATTACACAACAATTGGTTAAAAATTTAACAGGAGATAATACAGACAGCGTTCTTAGAAAAGTAAAAGAATGGTGGAAAGCATGGCTTCTTGAGACATCTCTTTCTAAAGAAGAAATACTAGAAGGATACTTAAATATTATATATGTTGGACCAAGTATATATGGTGTTGACGCAGGGGCTAAGTATTATTTTGATAAGTCTGCAAGTAAATTATCTTTGGAAGAATGTGCATTTTTAGCAGGAATAAACCATTCACCAAATTCTTATAATCCTTTTGGCGATGCAGATAATTCTGAAAAAATAGAAAAAAGAACTATTACTGTTCTAGATAAAATGCTAGAACTTGAATATATAACTCAAGATGAACATGATGAAGCCGTTTCCAATGTAAAATCAGGATTGGAGTTTGATAATGGAGATATTGAAGCTAAAAGTGATGGAGTATATTCTTATCATACAGATGCACTAATTACAGAGATTACTAATGATATTGAAGATAAATATAATATTTCAGAAGAATTTGCAACTAACTATATTAATATGGCTGGATTAACAATACATAGTACTCAAGATAGTGATATTCAAGATGAAACTGAAAAAGAGTGTGAAAAAAGCAAATATGTTCTTAAATCACAAATTGGTGGGGATTCTTCACAAGCAGCCATGGTAGTAATGGACCATAAGACAGGCCAAGTTTTATCATGTGTAGGAGCTTTGGGAGAGAAGACAAAAGCAAGACCATTTAACCGTGCAACTCAAAGTGTAAGACAAACAGGATCTGCAATTAAGCCTATTGCTATACTTGCACCTGCTATTGATAAAAAAATTATCACAGCATCATCTGTATATGATGATAAAGAACAGGATTTTGAAAATGGATACCATCCAGTAGATTATAATAAAGCTTTAGGTGAAATAACAGTAAGAAGAGCCGTAGAATCTTCTCAAAACATTCCTTTTGTAGAGATTATGGAGGAATTAACTCCAAAAACTTCTATTAAGTATTTAGAAGAAATGGGAATTACATCTTTAACTAAAAATGATGAAGGTTTACCTTTAGCTCTAGGAGGATTAGATAAAGGTATTAGTCCATTGCAGATGGCAGGAGCATATAGTACAATTGCAAATGAGGGAATTTATATAGAACCTACTTTTTATACTCAAATTGATAGACGAAATGGTTCTAAAGCATTAGAAAGTAAACAAAAAAGTAAAAGAGTATTTTCGAAAGAAGTTGCATATATCTTAAAAAGCTTATTAACACAGCCAGTTGTAGGAGAAAACGGAACGGCTACATATTGTAAAATTTCTGGAGTAGATGTTGCAGCTAAAACAGGTACAACTGATGAAAACTATGATAGATGGCTTTGTGGATTTACACCATATTATACAGCTGTAACATGGTATGGTTTTGACCAAAATGAATCAATTGATTTTAATGGTAGAAATCCAGCAGGACTTATTTGGGCAAATGTAATGGCAAGAATACATGCTGGACTTAAAACTGCTGAATTTGAAAAACCTAGTGGTGTTTTAGCAAGAACAATCTGTGCTGATACTGGAAAAATAGCTACTACAGGCTGTGAGAATACTTATACAGAGTATTTCTTATGGTTTACTGTTCCAGATACCTGTACAAGACACCAAGGAACAGAAATAACTAAAGAGCCAAATGAAAATAATATTAATAACAACTCAAATGAAGTAATAAAAGAAATTACTAATGAGATAGATGAAAAAGAACCACCAAGAATCACCAAACCAACTGACAGTAGAGATACAATAAATAATAATAACAATAATAATAGCAATAATAATGAAAATAATAGTGAAAATGAAATAACTAATACCATAAATACATCAAGACCACATAATACAACAAATACTTCTGGGGAAGGAACAAATACAACTAACAGAAATGAAACAAATACAAGTACAAATACAAACAGTAATACTTCTTCTAATTCAAATACTACTGTTGATGAAGAAACAAATATAGATGACAAGAAACCTCAAAATTCAAATGAAACTAATGAAGTATGAAGTTAAGAATAATGGCAGAAGAAACAACAGAGCATAACGGAAAAAATGCTAATATATATTGGAAACAAGAAGGTTA